>JAGBBW010000089.1 GCA_017938285.1 Lachnospiraceae bacterium | reverse complement strand
TTTTCTTTTTCTTCTCCTTTTTTTCTGACGAAATCCATTCCAGTGCTCCCGGTCCTTCGTCCTCTTCCTTCTCTTCCTTCTCTTCCTTTTCCTTCTTCTCCTTTGTCTTTACCGAGATTGTTTTCTGTTCAAATGACGTATTAAACAGAATCAGCCCGTCAATAAAAATCACAAGAAACGCTGCCAGCCCCAGCAGCTCATTTTCCAGCATCAGTGCCGCCACAGTAAATGCCACTCCTATGGCAAGAACGCCAAACATGAAATAAATTTTCCGCTTTGTTCTGCTGCTTCCATATTTTAGTGTGTTAATCAGTTTTCCTGACATAGTATCCGCCCCCTTCTTATTTCCCCTGTTACTTATTATATCGGCAGAACCTTCTGTTTTTATTGATATTCGTTCCTGCAATCTGCGTGCCCCAGAAACATTTTTAACAACAAAGTGGGCAGAGGTGTACCCATCCGCAGCACCTCCGCCCACTCTCTTTTTCTCTATCTCTGTTCCAGATCATACAGCACTACGGTTCCGGCTGCCAGGGATTCCTGTACCAGAATGGTCCGCTGATTGGAAGACCCCTTAAAACGCAGGGATAAATTTTTCAGTTCCTCTACAAACTCACCATCCACCAGAACATCCAGGAAAGAAAGAATTTCTTTTGTTTCCGGTACTTCCTCCCACATGCGGCCCAGGATATCTTTCTCAAAATCATAACCCGAAAACATCCAGACTGATTTTTCCGGATAAGTTTCCTTTACCCTGCGCAGAAGTTCCAGCACTGCCGGCTGATTCTGCGGCTCCATCGGCTCACCGCCGAGAATCGTCAGACCCTTTACATAAGAAGGCTGCAGATAGTCCAGTATTTTCTGGACCGTCACTTCCGTAAACGGCCGTCCATACTGAAAGTCCCACGCTTCCCGGTTAAAACATCCTTTACAGTAATGAGTACAGCCACTGACAAAAACCGATACCCGGATGCCCGGACCATTGGCTACATCATACTGTTTAATATCTGCATAGTTCATACTGCTCCTTATATATGAAGTACTCTGGAATTAATTTCTTTTGTTTTTCCTACATTCCAGAAATTTTCGCCCAGATATCCACAGGTTCTTCTCGTTACATTCATCTTGGAATGATCCTTATTACCACACTGCGGACACTCCCATTCCAAGTGGTCATTAATCGTAATTTCCCCATCATAACCACAGCAGTGGCAGTAATCGGATTTTGTGTTAAATTCCGCATACTGGATATGGTCATAAATATACTTTACCAGTTCCTCCAGCGCTTCCAGATTATGACGCATATTCGGTATCTCCACATAGGATATCGCACCACCGGAAGAAATCACCTGGAACTGGGACTCAAAATCAAACTTATGGAATGCATCGATTTTTTCCCGGACATCCACATGATACGAATTCGTATAATATCCCTTATCCGTTACATCCGCAATTTCTCCAAACCGTTCCTTATCAATTCTTGCAAAGCGGTAACATAAGGATTCTGCCGGAGTACCATACAGGCCGAAATGAATGCCGGTCATTTCCTTCCAGCTGTCTGTCGCCTTTCTGAGACGCTGCATCACCTTCATGGCAAACTCCGTACCACCTTCTTCCGTATGGCTCTTACCGGTCATCAGCTTAGTCACTTCATACAGACCAATATAACCAAGGGAAATGGTGGAATAACCGTTATGTAACAGCTTGTCAATCTTTTCACCCTTTTTCAGCCTTGCAATTGCACCATGCTGCCAGTGAATCGGGCTGACATCGGAAAGAATTCCTTCCAGTGCATGATGCCTGCACATCAGTGCTTCAAAACACAGTGCCAGACGCTCTTCCAGCAGCTGCCAGAAGTATTCCCTGTCACCCTTTGCCACAATACCAATCTGCGGCAGGTTCAAGGAAACCACGCCCTGATTGAACCGGCCCTCGAATTTATATTCGCCTTTTTCATTCTGCCATGGTGTCAGGAAACTGCGGCAGCCCATACAGCTGAACACATTTCCTTCATAATTTTCCCGCATTTTCTTGGCAGAAATATAGTCCGGATACATTCTCTTTGCAGAGCACTGGATTGCCAGCTTCGTAATGTAATCGTACTTTCCTCCCCGCAGGCAGTTATGCTCGTCCAGAACATAAATCAGTTTTGGGAACGCAGGGGTCACATACACACCCTTTTCATTCTTGATTCCCTCTAACCGCTGACGAAGAATTTCCTCAACAATCAGAGCATTTTCCTCCAGATATTCATCATCCTTGTCCAGATTTAAGAACAATGTCACAAATGGAGACTGTCCATTTGTTGTCATCAGGGTATTAATCTGATACTGGATTGTCTGTACACCGGAACGGAGTTCATCCCTCACACGGTCTGCCACAAACTGGGCAATAATTTCAGCCGAAACACTCTCACCGAACTTTTCCTTGTATCTTCTTTCGTATTTTTCCCTGCTGATGCGCAGATACTTGCCCAGATGTCTGACGTCCACCGACTGTCCGCCATACTGTGAACTTGCCACTGCCGCAATAATCTGGGTCATAATCGTACATGCCACCTGGAAACTCTTTGGACTTTCGATCATTTTTCCATTCATCACCGTACCATTATCCAGCATATCACCGATATTAATCAGACAACAGTTAAAAATCGGCTGGACAAAATAATCGGCATCATGAAAGTGAAGAACACCCTCATCATGCGCCTTGGAAATCTTCTCAGGAAGCAGAATTCTTCTCGTTAAATCCTTGGAAACCTCACCGGCAATCAGGTCACGCTGGGTAGACGCCACCACTGCGTTTTTGTTGGAATTTTCCTCCATTACATCCTTATTGCTGTTACGGATGAGTCCCATAATGGACTCGTCCGTGGTATTCGCCTTACGGACCAGTTCCCGTGTATAACGGTAAATAATATAACTCTTAGCTAAAGCGAACTTTCCATCTTCCATCAGCTTCTGCTCAATGATGTCCTGGATTTCCTCCACCTGCATGGTTGGCTTTTCCAGCGCCTCGATTCCACGGATAATCTGGTTAATTCTGGATTCCTCAACCCGCTCCTCCTGGCTAACGCCCGCATTTGCCTTCTGAATGGCAATTAAAATCTTATTTCTGTCATAGTCAACCGTACGTCCGTCTCGCTTTACTACGTTCATTACCCCTAAACCTCCTGTTTTGTAACTGTCCGGTAATGCCACAGTTACACTGTCTCATCTGTGGATCAGTTCTGACCCACTCCTACAGTATAGACCATTTTTGCATTAATATCAATACTATATTTAGTTTTCTTTTTTGCACTTATTTCCTGCTCACCACAATATCTAGTGCTGTAGAATATCTGACAATTAAGCAAATTAACAGACACTCTCCTCCGTTTTTCTGCCGCTCTGCCCCGCTTCATTTCCTTTGTTCTTCCTTGTTTTTCGAACATTCTTTCTGTTTTTTAATCTTCTGTCAATTTAAGATTTATTCTGCCACTTCCCCTGCCGGACTTCCTATTCACAGACGCATTTAACCTTTTCCCTGCAAAAAATCCGCCCACACCAAAATCATGTTCTTTCGCACTCCGACAGCAAGTGTCTGAGTGCTCTGCAGACAGTAACCACTATTACTATTCTTTACCGATTCTAAATAAAATCCCCTTTTCTTTTCTGCAAATATATCGTATAATGTTCAAAAAGAAGCACTGATTACTTCATTGTTTCCATGAATATCAAAAGAAAAGATAGGAACTGACTGCTATGCCAAATATTCGTATGCGAACAAGCCGCCTTCAAAAAGGCATGATAATTAAATCCGATGTCTACACACGTTCCGGCACCCTGATTATTCCGGAAGATACTGTTGTGACCAAAGAAGTGTTTGACATTCTGACCAGACATTTTATTGATGATGTCATTGTAGACTATACACCGGAAACAAAAACTACGCCGGACCCTGCCCTGTTACAGAAAAACCGTGGCATCCATCCGCAAAAATTAGAAGAATTCACAAAAACATTCCACGTTGCAGAAGAAACCCTGTCCCAGAACTTAAAAGACATCGCCCTGCAGGACAAGGATGTGGATATCCAGACTTTGATTGATATGGTGGACTCTGTGGTAAAAAAAGCAGACGGAGATACCAACCTGTGCGACATGCTCTTTAATATGAAGCACAGTTCCGAAACGCTGTATTCCCACTCCATTAACGTTTCCCTCTATGCCCAGCTTCTGGCACGGTGGATAGACCTGCCGCCGGAGGAAATCGAGCTGGTGTCCCTGGCAGGACTCCTGCACGACATCGGGCATCTGAAGTATCCTGCGGAGGAGCAGAAAAATTTCTCCCTGCATAATGAGCTTTCCAAACGCTGTCATGAAAAGCACCCGGCGTTCGGCTATAAAGTTATCCAGCAGAAAACGATAGACTACCGTGTAAAGCAGGCTATCCTGACCCACCACGAACGCATTGACGAAAGCGGCTTCCCTATGGGTGTCTCCTTCGCCAATATCAACAATATTTCCCGTGTCCTTGCCATTGCCGACACGTACGCCACCCTCACCACGGACGAGCCGGACCAGCCGGGCATGACCCCGTTTGAAGCTTTAAAATATCTGGAAAAACAGGAGTTCAACAAATTCGATTCCAGATATCTTCTGGTGTTTATCGAACGTATTGCCCAGAACTTCATCCAGCATGAGGTACTGTTAAACAACGGACAGACCGGCGTAATCATTATGTTAAACAAAATTGATTTAACAAGACCTCTGGTTCAGATTGGGACACAGTTTGTGGACTTGTCCCTGAGAAAAGATCTGATGATTAAGAAGATTTTGAATTAAGGACCATACTGTAACTATAGTAAAAAGCAGCACCTGCTTTCCGCCAAAGACAGTGCTGCTTTTTTATCTGAGTTCGGATATGCGCCGCCAAGGATATTGTCTGTAATTCAAATCATTATTCCATTCCTCTATGGATAATACTTCTACAGATTCTATCAATTTATTCCTGTTCTTTTGTATTTCAAATGGCAAAAACTTCTTTAGCTTATTCCGAATCATTTTCCTTGATACGGAATCCCCGGCAGGATATTCTAAAATATAAATGTATTTTTTAGGCTTATTCTTTTGCAACATATTCAGGTAATGCAGCGAATCATAGAATTTCCTGCTTACATTCTCTATTTTCTTATCGCCGGATGGATTAAATGCTCCACCCATATATTCGATTCCAATATTACTCCTCCATATCGTAAATCTCATCCAGAAGCTTATTAAAAGCTTCCACAATCGTATTGTGTTTCAACATTCCAAAACTATTATTACATTCATATTTCACCTGACCGTTTTCTTTATAGAAAGAATGGAATTTTACACTATCTCCATCTGTTCTCTTTACTTCAAAATACTTAGCCAGCATATAATCGTGGGTCGCAACAAAAACCTGCACCCCATTTCTTTGTAATTCCAAAAGAAGTTCAACAATTACCGGAATATGCACGGGATTAATATTCGCTTCAGGTTCATCCCAAAATAATACCGTTCCTTTCTCTAATGCCCCATTTTTTATTAACTGCCAAAGCAGGGACATTTTTCGAATTCCCTCTGCTACCAGATTAAACTCCTGTTTCGAATTTCCAATTTTCAAATAGAACTCGTCCTCTTTTGAGTCATAGTACGTCTTTCCTTCTGTGATTGACTCAATCCGATTTAACTGCCGTTCTTTTTCTGCTGTATTCCTCCCTACGGAAATATCAATTTTTGCCGAGTTAATAATATCAATATAAGTATCATCAAAACGCACATTATTCTTATCAACGGCAGCACCCAGATTATAACTATTTGACAAAATCTCCTTTGCGGGAATAAACGTACTTCGCAAATCTTTTAAATCTCTTTCCCACGCTTCCTCGCCTTTCACGGCAGCTTCCCACTTCTTCGTTTTATTATTGAATTCCGTTGAAATTGCTTTTTTCCTGCCTTCCTCGGATGCCACCACTCTAATCTTCGTTACATGATTCCCCTGTTTACGCCGAATCAGCCGGGATATCTTGTATTCATCCGGCAGCATAGTCCTGACCAGCTTGTGAGTAAACGACACTCCTGGGTCCGTTGCCTGACATGCAGAATGCAATACTTTCATCACGTGGGTCTTTCCCGTTCCATTTTCACCTATCAATACATTAATACCGCTGTCAAAACTGGCTTCCAGACCTTCATATACAGTGAAATTCTCCAATTCAAGCTTCTCTATTGCCAATCTATTCGCCTCCCGTCGGAACTTCTATCATTCTCATATCTATGTTCCCATATATCCGCTATAAGAATATTACCACATTCCAACTCTATAATCAAATACGAAATTATTATGTATGCAGAAACTAATGTTAGTGTGAAAATTGGTTTGTCCTAAATTTCAAAAGTCAGATGTAACTCCTCTGCATTTTTCATCTGTTTTACCATACTGCTATTTCATTTATAACAGTCTCTCGTACTACAAACTCCGCCAATTTGCAGGAACTCTTTTGCCAAGCCCATAGTCTGCTGCTTTTGACACTATAGCCGTTCTGGTTCTTCCGGGCAGTAACTTTGTCAGCAGACCAAACGTTTCTTCGTGTAAGTATTTCATCAAAACCGCCATTTCCAATGCCGTCCAGGAAGAACCATACCCCACCGTAGATAACGGCATAGTTTCCTCCACACCGGACATATGGTTTTCGTAATTTATAATTTGGTTCCAAAATTGAAATAGTTCCTGTCTGGAAAGAACATCTAAACTTTCTTTGGGAACATAATATCTGAACATTCCAATGGCAGAAGTATCTGTTCTCAAATACCGGAGCAGCGGATTCCATATATGATACGCTCTCTTTTTGTTAATATCTGCGTAATATTTACAGATATAATCTTTCACCCACTCCTCCGTATGCTCACAAAACATGTCATACGGATTTCTTTCCTTTGCATTTAAAAAGATTTCCTCGTATAACTTCCAGCTCTTTGTTGCAACAGCATCTACATGGCAGACAGGCTCAACACATTTCTGACTTCCCCAGGAGGCGTATACTTTTACTGCACTTTCATTCTCCCCTATGCTTTCTAAATCCGCACACTCTGAAGAAATCACAACATCATATTGTCCTTTTACTATATCTGTAATTTTTCCAGGCTTCTCTCCACAATGAACTTTTACTTCCGGCAATTCAAGCATTTTTAAGAAATATCTGCAAAAATCATCACAATACTCCGATACAATCCCCACAGTCATTTCTTCCTTCATCATAGTTCTAATGCTTTCTGCAATACCGGAATAAGGATTAATCAGTAACCGTTTATGAACTCTTTGGCGTGCTTCTGTACTATTACCCGCAAGAGCATTCACCAGTACAGACTGATCTGCATTATTACTATAATATGAGCTTGTCTGTCGGATAAATCCCCCTTGTTTTGTATAACCATACGGACTTTCCAAAAAAAATTTATCCTGTTCATCAATGTCAAAAAAAGCAGTATTCAGTATTACATTTTCCAAACGAATAAGTACTCTCTTTTTCACGCTTCATCCTCCCTGCCAAATCAGGTGTTTCTGTTCTTTCACAAAAATATAACTTACTAAAAATGGGACTGAAGGAATTTCCCTGTACCAGTCCCATTGTTTTCTCCTTTATTCGATTGTCCTTTTTTGCAGTAGAAATATTTCTTCATCGTAAAATAAGCGAACACTGCCTGCTGATTCGGTCTTGGCAGTAATTCCTCTGCATGAAACACTTCTGTCAACCCTGCCTTAGATACTGTGTGTAAGTTATTCCTTTTTAGCAATATAGAACAAATAATAGTGATCTATTCCTTATAGGTACGGTACAACCACCCATTTCAAGCATTTTCTACCTCCAATTATACTCCATTTCCCACATTTTTCAAGCTTTTTCTCCAAAAAAGTCAGTCTACCTCAAAGGTCGTTACAGTTCACTCGTACCTCGCAAACTGTAACGATTCGCAGGCTCATTTAGAGTTTTGCTTCGCAAAAGGAGCCTGCTCACACCTGAATCATGTTCTTTCGCACCAAGGCAGCAAATGTCTGAGTGCGAAAGAACATTACCAAAGTTCCAACGTCCCAGACCCCCGGAGGTTTTAAAGTCACTGCTCTGTGCCCTGCTTACCCTGGCACCGGAACAAATTCTTTCCATCGAGGTCACCAATCCGATTGAACTGGGCAGTACCATTTACAACAAAAACTACGTGCTTGACCTGAAAATCTGTTTAAATAACAACACCCTGATTAACATTGAAGTGCAGATACTCAATCTGAAATTCTGGAAAAAACGCTCTCTGGGATACCTCTGCCGTACCTTTGATAACCTGAATAAAGGCGATGATTACTGCAACACCAGACCTGCTATCCAGATTGGCATTCTGGACTTTGAAATCCTTGATGGTGATACGGAATTTTTTGCCACATATCACCTCGCCAATGACATTACCCACAAAATTTATAGTGACAAATTCCGTCTGTCCGTGTTACAATTGAACCAGCTACAACACGCCACAGACGAAGACAGTTCCAGTAAACGTACTCTCTGGGCTCAATTTTTCAAGGTATCCACCTGGAAGGAGGTTTCCATGCTGGCAGAACAGGACCCTATTTTTGCAGAAGCCGCAAAAACCATATACCGTGTTACTGAAGATGAACGTGTCCGCAACCACTGTGACGCCAGAGAAATGGGCGAACGAACACACAATACGCTGGTGAGACAGCTGGCAGAGCAGACTCAGCAGTTGGAAGAGCAGAAACAACAACTAGAGGCAAAAGATGCCCTTATTGCTGAATTAAAAGCTGCCCTTGCTCTTTCTAACAAAATGTAAGAAATACGCACCTTAAAGAAGGTGTATCGAAATTTTCCACTTTTGTGGCACCATTTCGATACACCTTCCTTTTTATTATTTCTGTTTACCAGACTGGTTGCCTGCCTTAAATAATGTGTGAGAATTCCTCCACCGTACCAATCTGCTCCTTTTATAATTTTTCCAAGTTCTTTCTTTAATCAGTGCAATGCAACTTCTGTCAGATTTCCCTCAAACACAGACTTCTGAACGTGAATCAGGTACTTGCGACAGACTTTCATCACTTTGCTGACACGCTTTTTGTTGATGTCGTAGGACATAATAACAAACATAGAATCACCTGCTTTAAACGAACCGTGCAACCATACAGAGCATTTTTCTGTCACAGAACATATTTCCATGACATAAAACCTTTTCTTATAACTATGATACTATCTCTACTTACTTCTCGATATAAACTATTTTCAAGATATTTTTACTCCTTATAGGTACGGTACAACAAATTCAAATAGGGATGTTGCCGGAAGGATGGTATGACGGGGGTTACAATGAGTTTCAATTCCTCATAGGTACGGTACAACGTTATTAAAAACAATGAGAGTCAATCTATTTGTGGAAAATGGTTTCAATTCCTCATAGGTACGGTACAACGTGGATGACAGTTGTAGAAGTTTTTAATGCGAGAGCTAAAAGGTTTCAATTCCTCATAGGTACGGTACAACATGAGAGCATCTGAAATCACATTAAAAGAGGACTATACGTTTCAATTCCTCATAGGTACGGTACAACAACTCTGTTTAAGCCATTTCCACTTTCCATTATACTCCATTTCCCGCATTTTTCAAGCTTTTTCTCCAAAAAAGTCGGTCTACCTCAAAGTTCAAAATCCCCAGAACACCGCATAATTCCTGCATTTCTTTCTCTGGTGATTTTTTCCTCCGAGGTAGACCAACTTTTTTGCTCTTTTGCCACTATACCACCTCAAACATCCCAAATCCCTGGGCATTTTTGCTCCCCAGCCCGGTCTGGTACAGGAAATCCAGATACTGCCGCTTTCCCCGCAGCACATAGGTTCCCTTCCAGGCACAGATTGTAAAGCCCTTGTACTTCGTAATATACTTATCCTTCGGGTGCAGCTTCTTTAACTCCATGGAGATGTCCGATTCTGCTGCCACTCCGGTATACGCCTCATATTTCCGCCGGAAGCTTTCACTAATTCTTTTGTAGAATGCTTCTTCCTCCGGGTGATAATATACCGTTTTTCCGCTTTCCCGGTCCGTAGAGTACACGCACACCGGCGATACCATCCGGATGGTAAGCTCCGTTTCGTCCACCTCTTCATTGTTCAGCGTGGCAGAAACCTCCCGGTATGTCTGTCCAAGGTACGTAATTCCCTTCTTCTCAAAACCTTCCTTCAAAAGTTTCAGCATATAGGGGTCTATGCTCCGGATTTCAAAAGAAACATCCTCCGTAAATACAATGTTTTTCCCCTGAATTTGATAGGCACCCTGCAGAAGCCCGAAAGTAAACAGTTTAAATGTTCTTGTTTTTCCCTCATAGCCCCTGTCATGCAGGAAACCACTGTATTCCGGCACTGCTTCCAGCGTCCGGAACAGCACCGACTGCACTATATGGTGATACCCCAGCGGCAGCACCAGAGGTTGGTCTACTTTATGATATACTCTTAACTGCATTCCAAATACACTCCAACAATTCTCTTACTGAGGAACCCTCATCAAACAATGGCGGAACAGCCAGAACAATTGCCAGGACTGCCCAGAGCAGTCCCCACCAGCCGACTCTGGTTCCGTTGCTGACATTCACTGCTTCGTAGAGGCCCTGCATTTGTTCATCCAGAACTTCCTTTTCTTTTTCCACCAGAAGCTGCTTCTGCAAAAGCCGGTACAATTCCAGCCCCTGGTCCTGGCATGTAAACTCCAGAATCATCATGCTGCTTTTCCAGATGATATACTCCTCCTGCAAATCCACGAGACGGTTGCAGGCCTTTCTCGCAATCAGACGGTATCTCTTCTTTGTGTTGTTCATATACTCTGCCAGTTGTCCGGATTCCTCCGAAAAGCGTATAAGCGACATCCGCTGCGCCAGCACCAGGGACACCATGTACGTATATTCTGCGTAAAAAGGCAGTACTACCGAAGCGTCAATACTGCTGTCTTCGGTTGTCACTCCGATAAAGGAATAATTCGTTGCCCCATATACTGAGCCCCAGTCTGCCCAGCGCAGATAAGCCGCCTCACTCAAAAGAGAACGCCGCATTTCCCCATGCTGGCAGGTCGGGTCCTTGGGGTCCACATATAGCACAGAGTACCACGTTTCCTCTCCTTCCACAGAATCACGCCATTCTTTCTTCCCCATTTTTTCAGACAAATCATTATCACGTATCATGGAAATGACAAACATCCGGTAATCGTTTACCGGAACGACGGTAATTGTGTTTTCTCCGGTTCCCCCCAGATTAATATTCAGCACATCTTCCAGAAATTCAGCCGGACGCGACAGTTGCTGCCGGTTCTCTTCTGTATTTTTACCATATACATTCCGGATTCGTTTCCGGAAATCCGTCATTGCCAGTTCCTCTTCTTCCCCGGAACGACCGTTCTTTCTTACCACACCAAGCTTATCCGGACACAGAATTTCCCCTTCCTGCTCTGCTGGCAGAAACGGCAGGCTGATACTTCTTCCTTTGTCATTGATCTGTTTGATATCCGCCAGGGTAGTATTCCGGTCCATATTCAACGTGTTCAGAAACAGAATCCCGACACCATGCTCATACACATGAAGCTCAATGGAGGTCATGAGCAGATCATAGGTTTTCTCTTCCAGACGGTATCTGCCTTCCGACCAGATGTTATCCTTAAAACGAATACGATAATAGTACTTTTTTCCTTCTCCAAACGGGTCAAGGTCATATTCATACACCCGGCAAATACGATGTTCCTTCCTCAAAAATATGTTTTTTGCCGGACCGCTGAAATACTGCTCCCGCATATACGCTTCCCTCAGCACAGATTCCGGAGCATTCTCCAGCTTCTGGAATTCCAGTTCTTTTTCCGTCCAGCCCTTCTGTTCCAGCTGTTCCGAAAAAGAAGCCGCTGTTTCTGATTCTTTCAACCGGAACGGCCAGGCATAAATATGAATACTTTTTGCGTCAAAGTAAGATGCTGTGCACTCCGCCTGCTTCTCTCCGTTCTTTTTTCCACCACTCTTTTTCTGCATATGTTTCTCCTTTGAGAACCCAGACTGCCCTCACGTTCCGGCAGTTTCTGTCGTCTGTCTTTCTGCCTGCACCATCAGTTTCTTCCACACCTTCACGGACACTTCCACATCGTACAGTGCACTATGTTCTTTCTCCTGTTCCAGCTCCGGCACCAGTTCCTTTCTTGGCACCAGTGGGTCGTACCCCTTTGCCAGCAGCAGGCTGCTTAAATCAATCAGTGGAAACGGTGCTTTCCACATGGCTTCTTTTTCCTCCAGTGCCACACAGGCACGCAGAAATCTTGTTTCCACCGGAAATCCCACATCGCAGACCGCATAGGCTTCTTCCTGATAGCGCAGCCAGAACTGCCACGCTTTCTGCAAAAGTTCCTGTTCCGATTCACACGCCGCATAGTCTCCCAGCTTTGGAATCACATTTTCCAGCACCCAGGGTTCCGTAATCTGCATATTTTCCCGCTTTATTCCGTAGTACGCCCGTTCCAGTTCGTTTCCTTCCCAATCCGTGGCAAGCATCGCCACCGTCAGAAACGCACCGTACAGACCATCCGTTTCTACGTCCATAAATACAAGCTTGTCTTTCATTTCCACACTCCTGCCATTCTGCTGTTTTTAATAGGTTACCCGCCGGGAAGCGTTCCACATGGCTTCCTGGTCCGGCTGCAATTCTGCCGAAAATTCCTGTAAAAACCGTTTTGTTCCTTCTGGCAGTTCCTGGCGTTCCAGTTCTTCCACACGCTTTACCAGCCCATGGTAAGCCTCCACCGCCTGGCTTTTCCGCTTCATCTTAAACAGGCAGCTGATACGCTCTGCTTCGATGCCAAGTCCGGTCAGGTACATGGTCAGGTATTCTTTTTTTGCAAAACAGGTCCGCACAGCCCGTTCATAATACTTTAGAGCAAATGGTTCATATTCATTTAGATTCAGATAGGAGGCATACTTCCAGAACAGCACTTCCTGCGGATGGTACAACACACTGGTGCTGTCCGCCTGCACCGCAGAAATATCCACTTCCTGCATGCCCTCTTCTTCCTTCTCGCTGCGGATTCCTGCCACGTTCAGCATTCTTTCCTGCTTCTGCAGTGCCCGGTACATACTCTCTGCCTGCGGATGTTTTTTTACTTTGCATTCACATAAAATCAGCAGATAATACATCAGATAATATTTACAGCTTACTTCCGTCTCGGTATCACATACCAGATTCAGAAAGTTCACCATGGTACGCTCCGACACTTCCTCCTCATAATAACACTTTGCCTGGAACAGCCACCGCATGGCGCTCTCAAAATTGCCCTGTTCCAGTTCAATATGGCTGCGGTACTGCCGGTGGCGCTCCAGTTCTCCTTCGGTATCCGGATACTGCATAAGTGCCAGGTCAGATAAGCGGCACAGTTCCTCATAAAGCTCCGGCTGCCTGCGCTGTAAAAACAGCATGGCGTAAATCTGCATACAGAGCGCATCGCCAAAGTATTCTGATTTCAGCGTCGGAAACCGCTGCTGCAAGTGGCCATCCGTCTGCATAAATTCCATCAGCCGGATAAATATGCCACTGGCCTGCTGCATAAGCTCCCTTCCCTGTGTGAAGTCAAATTCGTCAATGGCAAGCAGGGCTTCCTTCTCCAGTAGCTGGTAATACGTAAAAATATGCTCCAGACTGTTGCCCATTTCTTCCTGCACCTTCCGGCAGGTTTTCATCACCTTGTCTGCCGCCAGAATGTCACCTTCCCGCAGATACATATCCGCCAGCTGGATTAATACGGCGAACTGCAGCTGCTGGTACGGCTGGTCTTCTTTTTTCAGCTCCGGTACCAGTTCCTGCGCTATCCGTTTTAAGAACTGCTCACCGATTTCATAGTCGTCTTCCTTGGCTGCAAACGCCGTAATATCTGCCACGCACTGTTTCATCTGGGATTTTACCAGACGGTAGTTCGTATTTCTCATGCGCTGCAGAATCAAATCCAGCTGTTTCCCATAATCCAGCTTGTCCTTTGTTGTGTAAAGCTCCATAATGGCATCCGAAATATAACCATCTGCCAGACTCCGCCGGATATAATTGGACGAAGTAATTTCCGACAGGGTAAACAGATACGCATCCTGCTGTACCCGGTTCACCCTCTCCCGCACGCTCTGGAACGCAAGCGAATCCCTGGTTAATCTCGTATTGCAGGCAAAATCTGCCAGCTGAAGTTTATGCTCCAGATGGGCTGCCTTAATCTGGAATTCCAGGGAACTGTTTTCATGCAGAAGAATACGGTGTTCCCGGCGCTTTTTTTCCATCAGCTGCTTCAGCATGTTCACATATTCTGTGGAAAGAATCTTCCGTCTGCCCACTTCTGCTGCCATATCCTGCCGCTGGGCAATAATCACACTCAGCTCCACACTTTCACTCTGGGCATTTAATAACTGCATAAGCTGTAACAGTCCTTCCGCCAGAATTCTTAAATACAGCTGGCGTCCTGTTTTCTCATCCGCATATTCCGCATTTTCAAAAAACACCTGTCTGGCATGATACGTTGTCTGCATCTGCTCTAACACTGGAAGTACATAATCCCGCTTATCCTCCTTTGTCAGATTCATGGCATGATTTCTGGAATTGTCAATCAGTTCTTCATAGGGAATCTGCTCTGCCATTTCTTTTTCCACCAGAAACCCTCCCACCAGGGAAGGTTTCCGCTTTTTTGCCTTTAATTCATTTTCATTTACAAACTGACCGCTTTCATCCAGCCATAATTCATATTCTTTCCGCATAGACCTGCTCCAACTTTCTGATTATTTCCGGTTCTTCTGGCTGCATTCCCAGCAATAGGTATAATAACCGCCATACTTTTTATTTTCCTGTACGGTATTATTGCACCCCGGATTTTTACATTTCGGAGGTTTTTTGGACTGAGCTTCCGGTCTTGGCACCAATATATTCTCCTTCGGCTTTGTCTCTGAGAATCTGCCAAAGCCGGTATTCGTCTTCGCACCAATTCCCATCAGCAGGATCAATTCCCTGCACAGGTCTGCTTTTTCCTTTGCACTAACCTTCACGCCATTCTTTTCATAATCAGAAAATACAAAAGAAAAGCAGAACTTCACTGCCGGTTTTACCTTAATCATGCTTACCGGATTTGGATTTTTAAACCGGTCCCTGTGGGAAGTAATATACTCCATTTCCAGCAGGGATTCTCCTTTATCCGCCGGTACCGGAAACGCCCCAAGGAATATATCGTTATTATCAAACAGATGCTCTTTTAAGTCCTGCACATCCAGTTCTTCCTGACCAAGCAGGCCTTTTATCATGGATTCATATTCCTCATCGACTGCTGCCTCTCCCGCTTCTCCCGGAAAATAGGAACGGAGCATTCCTTTTAACGAGGAGCCGGGAACATACGGCAGACCTGTCACATAATCGAAGGAAAATCCCTGCTTTAATGCTCCTGCCACTGCTATTTCGTGAAGATTTCCGGTTCCCACCAGCAGACCCGGATACAGGGTGTACAGGGAAAACTCCTGATAACCTTCCATCTCCCTGCAGGCTGCCAGCGGCTCCTCTTTTTGAAATGCGAAGTTTACAATTTCCTTATTTGTCTCCTGCAGACACTCCTGTAATCCTTCTGCATCGGTATTCAACATGGCAATATCCTTAAAATACTCCACATTGAAGATATAATTCATATTTTTTGACTGTAATCCCATACGCTTCTCCTACTTTTCCACCAGAGTATATAAATTCATGGCAAGCTTGATGGCAATTGCTGCATTGATGATTTCTTCCCTGCATACTGCCTCCATTCCCTGTTCCACATACTCCTGCGCATAGTCAAATAAGCCTGCGGTTTCTTCCTTTACGGTTCCCTGCTTCTTCAGTACATAGAAAACAGCGTCCAGCAGCTTACTTCTGGAAACCTCCGCATTGGCATCCTTGGAGAAAAACGCAATGGCAGCTAACAGACTTCCCATGGTAATGGCTGCACCAAAGCTGGAAATCTGCCCACGGAAGTTTTTCTCAATTTCTCCTTTTTTATTCGCAATTCCGGTCTCTGCCAGTGCTTCATACGCCAGCTGCATTTCCTGATTGATTTTGTTTTTATTCATGCTAATCTCCCTTCGGTAACAGATACCTTGCACAAACCATAACCAATAGAAGCATTTCCGCCAAACTGCACCACCTGTCCCTTTACATGACTGGTAAACAGTTCCAGCAGTTCTTTATCTCCCTCTTCTGCCAGCACCACAAAAGCAAACAGACTCTTATGCGGTACCACTTCCTCATACCAGAGATTATCACTTTTTCCGTTGTTCAGCTTGTTTCTGGCAAGTACCGGAAGGGAGATTTTATCAAACTCTCCCTTTTCCATAATATGTACTTCTTTTCCAAGAAGCATGACATAGTTTGTCAGCTGGTAGCCTTCTGCCTGTCTTACTTCTGTCACTTTTGTTTCGGACAATGCAGGCTCCTGATTTAAAAACAACTGGCACAGTTCCTTATATCTCTCCACTGCTTCTTCGGTAGAAACCAGATAATAAGCCGCAGTTCCGGCAGAAGCCCGTGCCGGTACTGCCAGCATGTCTGCATTTAAAAACTTCAGCTTTCCGGCACCTTCTCCGCCAAAAATTTCGTCAATGGATGTTTTATCCACGCCTTTTTTTACAAAATATTCCCTCAGTGCTCCTTTTACACCGGATGCATTGATGGTCGGATAACCGGTCACCACATCACGTTCTACTTCATTGTCAATGATGTTAAAGTTCACATCACCATTTCCTGCATGCATATTTGTAATACATTCTAAATTTACGATAACTGCTCCCATCTTACCTTCCTCCCAGCTGTACTACTCTGTTATAACCAATCTGACGGCAGTTTTCCTGCGCAAGCGGCAGGCTGCACGTTTTATAAAACACACTTCCACTCTGAATCAGATGATGTCTGACTTCACTCTTTTTCAGTTTTTTCAAGCGGCTTCCTGCCTCATATACCGTTTCCAGATTTCTCTGGTATTTTTCTTCCACAATACAGAACTCCTCATACACCGGTGTTTCGGAAAGCACAAGGTCCGATAACGCATAAAACCAGACCTCTTCCTGATCTGCAAAGCATGCGGTAACCTTCGCTTCCAGATCCATGCTGTCCACTTCCTTTGTCTCAATCAAAAAGGCAGATTTCTTTTTCCCCATGTAGCCGACTGCTTTTTCAGGAAGCTTCTCCACATCAGCAAAAACACCAAAGGCATAGTTCTTTTTTAGATTTTTTAGTTCCCGTTTAAAAAAACATCCTTCCTCGGAACCCTGTTTTTCATTTTTCCGGTTTCCGGATACTACTATCGTATTAAAAATTCCATGCTCAATTTCCTGCGTAGCCAGGTTATAAAATCCACCGGCATATCCCTTTTTCGTATCATATTCTCCTGTCTTTGGCAGGGAAATACTTCCATTGGATGTTTCCACACCGGCTTCCATCTGCATCGGCTGATAGCCGCGTTCTGCTTTGTTGTGGTATGGATTCCGGATCAGAATCTCTTCTTTGTCATTTAACAGAAACACCGGAGATATTTCATGTATGTCGCCAAATTCCTGCTTTTCTTTTTCCAGATAAGAAAAGCTTCTGCTGCCAATGCAGTGTTTCATCTGCCGGCGTTCTTCCGGTGTATATTGAAAATCCGTCCGGAGCAGACCATACTCCTTCAATACCAGATAGCGCAGCAGCCCCAGAATGGTCGTCTGTTCCGGAATTTCCTTCGAGCGCACAAAATAGGACTCTTTACCGGTTGACGCTTCCTCCGGGTAAACAAAGTTCTGGTCGTTTCCAAAGGAATACGGCTCTAACGGCGTTATTTTTACCAGATATTTCATTCCTATGCGCCCTCCTTCTCTGTCAGAAATTGTTTCAGTTTTAATAAATATAACAGTGTCTTCAGAGAAGCATCCGCATTTTCTTCCTCCGTAAAATCTTCCGTCAGACCATGCACCGGTACGGAAATTCCTTTTTTCTCCGGAAGCACTAACGATTCATAATAGGTCATGCAGATTTTTCTGATATATTCTTTTGCTGTCTTCTGTCCTGCATTATCAAAGAAATTGTACCATGCCGCCAGGTAACGTTCCGAAAACTCCTGTTCTTCCCTCGCTTTACGGTTCAGGACAAATATCATGGAACGAAAGTTTTCCAGTGTATAAAGCACAGAATGCAGTTCTTTATTTTCTGACGCACTATCTATCTGTAAAAATTGTTCCAACAGACCATACTGCTCATTCGATACCAGTAAGGCAAGACTTTGTCCGCTGTGCTTCTGCAGTCCAATCAGCATATTGTTTTTTCTGCAGCATGTATTTGCAAAATCTCCATCTTTTTTTGCCAGTGCCAGCAGATATCTTGAGGAATCCAGTGCCTCATACAACGGATACTTTGCATACTGGATGGACACACTAAAGGAAATGGACGGAATCACTTCCAGCTTCTCAAAGGAAGCACAGGCCCTGATTTTTTCCCGGAACATCTGCTGGATGTTGTGGCAAAGCTGAAATACATTTCCCTCTTCTGTCATAAGCGGAGCAAGAAACAGTAAATCATCACCGCCGGCATAAATGGTCATACCGCCATAAGCTCCAATCAGTGCGGCAGCTGCTTCGTCATACTCCAGACAGGCTTTGGAAAACTCCGTTACCTGTTCACTGGAAATCTGCTTTAAAAATTTGCCCATTTCATCACCATCGGCAGATACTACCGCATAATAATGCTTTCTCTTCCATGATTCTGTAATCCGGTCATGCCAGGAAGCCACCTCTTCCACCGTCCAAATGCTGTCGTCCCGGCTCCTGAACTGGTTCGCTTCTTTCGGAACCCGCTGAAACAACGGACTTTCCTTAATATATTTATTTCCGTTATTCTTTTCTCCAAGAAATAACCGGCGAATCGGATTAACTGCATCATCTTTCGGGAACGTTTTCATCAGTTCCAGTGCATCCAGATAAGGAGACAGTACCAGTACACTGTTCTCTGCCCCGATCTGTTCTTCCCTTTTTACCACATAATGCAGCTGCAGATATTCCTCAAAAAAATCTTCTGCTTCGGTTCCCCGGAGTACTTCCGGAAACGCAAGCACGGTCTCTCTCTTCACCTTTTTCAAAAGAGCATTCAGCCGTTCCGCTTCAAAATTAACAGCGGAAAAAATAATACGGTCATGAAACTTTCCCACTCCGTCTTCCATGGTAATCTCTGGAGAATAATACGGAGAATATATCTGCACTTCCTCCAGTCCTTCCGGTCCGGTCACAGCCGCGCAGATTCGTTTCGTCACATCGGAAAACAGACTGCTGGCAAACCAGAGTGCCGCCGGAGTGGAAGCGTCACAGATTGTATCAAAAATTGGTCCTACCGTAATTCCTACATAACTACGCATTTGGTTTCACCACCTTTACTTTTGGAGCCCTGTTCAAAAAAGTCAGTTCATTTCTCATCTCTCCATTGTAAAATTCCACATATCGTTTCAGGAAATCCTGAATATCAAACGTTCCGTTTAATTCTGCTTTGTCCGGTACCGTAATAGTGCCGCTGCCTATTGCCACCGCAGGTATTTTTTTGTTTTTCCACTTCTTTTCACTGGCGAACATAAACTCAGCTCCATACAGTTCCTCCGGAACATCAAACGCCACAATAAACACCACATTTCCAATGACTTTGAAATAAACAGGAGAAGCCAGACGTTCTATTTTGGCACTTTTGCACTTTATGCTGACCTTAATCATTGGTTCTTTCGTGAGAACCTCTTTCCCATTGGTTCCAATTTTGTATCCGGTTCCATATTCAATCTGCTCCCCGATTCCGAGGAATGCCCGCAGATAACGGTATTTCTCGGAACCATATTCATGTTTTTTCTCATTCTGCGGTTGACTTACGATTGGTGCAATCCGGTTCTTTTTCATCCACGCCTTTTCATTTCCAAGCTTCAGCACATCATGTCCATAGGTATAAATATAAGACCGGACATACCCTCTCATATTCTGACCGGATTTCATAATGCTGTAAAAATTTTTGATGGTCTCGGACATTTCTTTGCAGAACCTGTTTTTTTCTGCAAAAGGTGCCGTTCTGCCCGGATAATTTCTAAATTCCATGGCATAACAGACTCCTCCCGGAATCAGTTCCTGGTATGCGGCAGCCACTTCTGCCATTTTTGTTTCATCCAGCGCTTCTCCCGTACACCACGCCGCAGGTACAAAACTGCCAAACCCTTTATTCTGCATTGTTCCAAAATTAGTCACTAAAAAGAATTTCTCAATATTTTCTTCTATGTAATGGCGCAGTTTTTCTTTAAAACAAATGATGGTAATTAACGGACTGGAAAATACCCCATACACCAGTTCTGCCGGATCATGTTTTCCCATATTTGCGTAAAACATCGTATAATTTTCTTTTTTATCTTCATTTTTGCTGAGATCCACTTCCCGGACAACATCCCGCTCCGTAATCTGCAGCTTGTAGTCCAGACCGTCGTTTCCTTCCGATCCTGCGTCCAGAAACAGCCCCTTATAGTTCCCATCCTTCTTTAATCCGGAGAGATCCTTTCCTGCCTCTTTCATCATTTTTCCAATCAGAAACCGGTCCAGTTTTGGTTTCACTTCACTTGCCCGGAGCGTTGCCCCACACTGCGTGGATTGAAAATGTATCATCGGCATCTGCGCTTCCAGCGGCAATACTAATTTAAAACGTTCGAATTCAGCCATTTTCCTTCTCCTTCGTTCTCTTATCAGCTATTCTTCGTTTTTTTGCTACGAATACAACAAATTTATTATACAATTTTGGCAAAAGTATGTCAATTTTAAAAAGGAACACCACAAGCAAATTACCATTTCCTTTTGCCTGCAGCATTCCCTTTCGCTCTATTCTCCTCTTCTTTATCCGCTGTAAATTCCAATCTTTTCTAGTGTGCTGACCTCTTGTTAATCATGGTAAAAGTGCTGGATATTTTGTCACTCTGCAAGGCGGTGGAAGGAGGCGT
>JAGBBW010000001.1 GCA_017938285.1 Lachnospiraceae bacterium | reverse complement strand
CTGAGGTAGTCGGATTCCATGAGGGACGTCTGCAGCTCATGCCTTATGAAGATATTTCCGGTGTTCAGATTGGCGATTATGTGGAAGGTGACTGTGACGCTTTCCAGGTGCCGGTAGGAGATGAACTGCTTGGCAAGGTGTTAAATGGCCTTGGACAGCCAATGGATGGCGAGGTTCTGAATTTAAAGGAATTCCGCAGTGCAGAGGCTATGCCGCCAAACCCGATGGAACGTGTACTCATTCAGGAAGTTCTTCCGCTTGGTGTAAAGGCAGTCGATGCCATTATGACCCTCGGCAAAGGACAGAGAATTGGTATTTTTGCCGGAAGTGGTGTTGGTAAGAGTACCCTGCTTGGTATGTTTGCACGTAATACAAAGGCAGATATCAACGTGATTGCGCTCATTGGTGAGCGTGGACGAGAGGTAAGGGAATTCCTGGAGCGTGACTTAGGTGAGGAAGGTGTGCGGCGTTCGGTTATCGTTGTGGCGACTTCCGACCAGCCGGCGCTGATTCGTAAGAAAGCGGCAAAAACGGCAACTGCCATTGCGGAATATTTCCGCGACAAGGGGAAGGATGTCCTTCTGATGATGGACTCCATGACCCGATTTTCCATGGCACAGAGAGAAATCGGTCTGGCTTCCGGTGAACCGCCGGTATCCCGTGGTTATCCGCCGAGTGTGTATGCGGAAATGCCAAAGCTGTTGGAGCGTGCGGGCAAGACCGCTGCCGGTTCCATTACAGGTATTTATACCGTTCTGGTAGATGGTGATGACATGAATGAGCCGATTGCGGATACGGCAAGAGGTATTCTGGACGGACATATTGTGCTTTCCAGAAAAATGGCCCATAAGAACCATTATCCGGCAATTGACATTCTGCAGAGTATTTCCCGAGTTATGAGTTCCATTGCCACAAAGGAACATAAGCAGTTTGCCAATAAGCTGAAAAATGTGCTGGCAACGTATGGCGAGGCAGAGGATTTAATTAATATTGGTGCTTATAAAGCGGGTTCCAATAAGGAAATTGACTATGCGATTTCCAAAATTAATGCAGTAAACGGCTTTTTAATGCAGCAGGTGGATGAAAAGTTTACATTTGAACAGACGATTGACCTTTTGAAGGGAATTTTCGCAGATGGCTAAATTTATCTATAAAATGCAGAGTCTGCTGAACATCAAGGAAAAGCTGGAAGAGCAGGCAAAAACTGCATATGGTCTGGCAAAGGCCGTATTAAATGAAGAAGAAGCAAAGCTGGGGCAGATGGTTGCCAGAAAGAACCAGTATATTGCGGAAAAAAAGGAGGGAATGTCAGCAACCCTCCGGGTCAATGAACTGACCCAGCTGGAGCATGCGATAAAATCCATGGAGTACCGGATTGCGGAGCAGGTTCTGGTGGTGAAGCAGGCGGAGAAAAACGTCATGCTGGCACAGGCAAAACTGGAAAATGCCATGAAAGAGCGGAAGATTCAGGAAAAGCTCAAGGAAAAGGCGTTGGAACAGTTTAAGCTGGAACTGGAGGCGGCAGAGCAGCAGGAAATCAATGAGCTGGTGACCTTCCGTTTCGGAAGAGCAAAAGAAAGGGAAGAGTAATCATGGCAAAGAAAAATAAAGAACAGGATTTCGATAAGGAAGAACGCGGTGGTGGCAAGATACTGACCGCCCTGATTATTTTCTTGATTGTACTTATCTGGCTGGCAATTCTCGCCCTGCTGATTAAGTTTGACGTAGGCGGTCTTGGCAGTGAGGTACTTCGTCCTGTATTAAAGGATGTTCCGGTCATCAACCGGATTCTGCCGGATGTTTCCGATGAACAGCTGGCATACGAAAATGCATATCCATACAAGACCCTGGAAGAGGCAATTAAATACATCCAGGAGCTGGAGGCAGAAAATGATAAACTGCGAGAGGAGAATGCCGATTATGCTTCCCGTCAGATAGAGATGCAGAAGGAGATTGATTCCCTGCGTCACTACGAAGAAGAACAGGAAGCATTCGCAAAGCTTCGCGAGGAATTTGACCGCGAGGTTGTCTTTAATGATAAAGCTCCATCCACGGACGAATACATCAAGTGGTATGAGTCCATGTATCCGAACAATGCAGCCAACATCTATGAAGAACTTCTGGAGAAGAAGCTGGTGGAAGACAGCATTCAGCTGTATGCCGATTATCTGGCCGGTATTAAGGCGGGAGATGCGGCAGACATTCTGTCTGAAATGCCAAGTGACATTGACTTAATCTGCCGGTTGTTAAGCTGCATGAAGAAGTCCATTGTGTCGGATATTTTAGCTGAGATGGAACCATTATTCGCGGCCCGGATTGTAAACCGCATGGTGGAGCTCGGCCTGGAAGCTCTCGAATAATGATAAGAAAGGAGATGTCGCAATGCAGACACAACAGGTAAATGGTGTTTCCGGCGGTTTGTTTTATACAGCAAAGACTGCTTCTGCAAAAAGCTCCGGCAGCAGTTTTGAACAGCTGATTCAGATGTCACAGAATGCAGGTGCAGCAGAAAACAATACACAGAAACCGGCAGAAACAACCAGAAAAGACGCAGCAGAAGATGTAAAAAAGACAGAAAAGCCTGCGGATACTGCAAAAGAAGAAAAGACGGAAGTGAAAACAAAGTCGGAAGAAAAGCCGGAAATGAAAAAGACCGGAAGTAAGGATGAAGCTTCTGATGTGGAAGCAGCAGAAAAGGCAGCCGGGGTACTGAATGAAGTAACAGAAAAAGTAAAAGAAGTGCTCGACCTGACCGATGAACAGCTTGCCATGCTGATGGAGCAGATGGGTATTACCCAGATGGATTTATTAAATCCGGAAACCCTGCAGAATCTGGTACTGATGGCAAATAACGGACAGGATGCCGTTATGCTTCTGACCGATGCAAATCTGCTGGCAGCCGTACAGGAAGTAACAGAGCAGGTGCAGATGATTGTACAGGAGTCAGGACTGACACTGGAGGATCTGACAGCGGCAATGGAACATCCGGAATTTGAAGCTCTCGTTTCCGAAGCACTGGAACAGCTTGGGGAAGAAGAAGTTCAGACAGAAACAGCCGTTGATACAGCGGATACCGCAGCCGTAGAGGAAAAGTCCACAACCATCGAATTTAAGACAGAGAACAATAAGGGAGAGGAACATGCCCAGTCCGGTGATAACCGTGAGTTTTCTTCAGAAAATGAGCAGTTTGCGAACCAGTTCGTGCAGAACTTACAGAACGTTGCAGAGCAGGTAACAGAAGTTTCCGGCCAGAAGGAAATGGTTCAGATGATTCGTGAAATTGCGGACCAGATTCTGGAAAAGGTAAAAGTAACCGTGACACCAGAAACAACCAGTCTGGAAATTGTGCTGACACCGGAAGAACTTGGCCGTGTGAATTTAAAGGTAACGGAGCAGGACGGCATGATGAAGGCTGTGTTCACTGCGGAAAATGAGCTTGCCAAAGAAGCAATCGAAAGCAACCTGATTCAGTTCAAGGAAATGCTGAACGAGCAGGGACTTAAGGTGGAATCCATTGAAGTTATGGTTGGTGGATTTACATTTGACAAGAACAGTGAAGCAGGACAGAATGCACAGGAAGAAAAGAAAAACGGCAACCGTCAGTTTATGACAGATGAAGAAATTACCGGTCCAAAGGAAGAAGCTGACCAGCTGGCAAGACACTTCATGGAAGGCGGAGAAAGTACCGTAAATTATATGGCATAACGCGGAGGATAATATGAGTGATTTAATGTTGCCGGTAGATAATGGCAAAGTACTTCAGAACAATGCCACGACAACTACCGCAGAAAAGAAGGAAACAAGGGGCACCACGAACCTTGGTCAGGACGCGTTCTTACAGCTTCTGGTCTGTGAAATGCAGCATCAGGACCCATTAGAGCCGACGACCAATACGGAGTGGATTTCCCAGATGGCGACATTCAGCCAGTTAGAGGAATTACAGGCGTTGTCAAAGACAACAGAGAATTCCCAGATTTTCTCCCTGGTTGGAAAGAATGTGATTGTATCTACGGAAGATACTTCCGGAAACAAGACATTAAAGGAAGGTATTGTGGACTTCATCAATATGTCCGGCGGCAAAGCACAGTTCAGTATCGAAGGAGAATTGTATTCCATTGACGAGCTGTATTCCGTAGTAGATACCGACTATCTGTATGATAAGAGCAAGCCAACGGTAGTAGAGCCTGTGAATTTCACCTTTAATGGAGATGCACCGCAGAATTTAACATTTGAGGTAACCATGGGTGAGGCAATTGCCAAAGCAACCGATCTGGCAGTTCTGGTAGGCAATGCAGTGATTGATCCGGAATATGTGACACTTTCCGAAGGAACAGTAACCGTAAATCATGAAATTCTGCAGGAACTTTCCGAAGGAACCTATAAGTTCTCTGTAGTGTTTGACGATGAAAGAATGACTACAGTCGAGGATAAGCTTACCGTAAATATTTATAATTCCCATCCAACCGTAAAGGAAGAAACGGCAGGAGAAGAAACAGAGGAAGCAGAAACAGAAGGAACTGACAGCACAGAGTCCGTATAAGGAAGGAGCCGGATAAGAGATGTCAAAGCTTCAGGTGGATATGAGGTATTCCATTGAGCAGATGCATGGGCAGTTTCTGACGACAGGAAAAGCTGCCGGGCAGAGTGCTGCAGAGCTGCAGGGTCCGTCCTTTGCAGAGGTTCTGGAGCAGAAAAAGGCAGAGGATGGCGAAGGCGTGAGATTTTCCAAGCATGCCAGTGAACGGCTGACCAGCAGAAATATTGATCTTTCGGATAGTCAGAAAGAACGCCTGAATCATGCAGTAAAAGCCGCAGAAGCGAAGGGAATCAAAGAGTCTCTTGTTATGATGGACAATCTGGCGTTTATAATTAACGTAAAAAATAATACCGTGGTAACGGCAGTTGCCGGCGGAGAGGAGAAAATTTTCTCCAACATTGATGGCGCGGTGGTTGTATAAATCATGGCAGAGGGAAAAAACCGCCGGACCTTTTAAGGAGGCGGGGCTTCCCGGAATGACAGAAGGGAAGCAAAGATTAGGAGGTTAATTCATTATGATGAGATCATTGTATTCCGGTGTATCCGGATTAAAGGTTCATCAGACAAAGATGGACGTTATTGGTAATAATATTTCTAACGTAAACACCATTGGTTTTAAGTCCAGTAATGTAACATTTGCTGACGTATTATACCAGACTTCTTCCAGCGCGACCGGTCCAAATCCGGAATCCGGAAGAGCCGGCCAGAACCCAATGCAGATTGGTCTTGGTGCAGGTGTTTCCGCTATTTCCACAACCGTTGATGTGGTTGGTGGTGCCCAGAGAACAGACAATCCGTTCGACATTATGATTGAAGGCGATGGTTTCTTTGTTGTAAACAATGGTGACGGTAATCTGTTTACAAGAGCAGGTTCCTTCATGGTAGACGCCAATGGTACATTGTGTAACGCATCCGGTTATGCGGTTATGGGCTGGCAGGTAGACCCGAACGATCCGGAAAGAACCGTGGCAGATAATGTAAGTCCTCTGCGCATTATGTCTCCGGAAAACCAGTATTCCGAGCCGGAAGCTACAACGGATGTTCATTTCTCCGGAAATATCGACAGTGCGGATACAGCGTTTGATTCCGAAACCGGTAAACTGACAAACTTTACATTCTATGATAAGTTAGGAAGAAGCTACACAGCAAACTTAAAGTTAGAGCAGATTAAGGACGATGAGGGTGTGAATATCGAAAACCAGTATTCCGTTACGGTAACAGATATTTTAAACTCCGATGGCGATTCCATTTTTGTTCATTATGATGAGCTGACAGATACCTATACTGCAAATGAGGATGTGACTTCCTTTACTTTTGGTGGTGTAGAATATGAAGTAGAAATCAATGAAGAAGGAGAAGCAGGATATACACTTGTTCCTGGCGAAACCGGAGCAGATGGTGTGCTTCTGACCTTCAATCCTTCCAGCGGTAAGTTTACCAGCATTTCTGTTGGCGGTGAAGCAGCAGAGCGTGTTGGTGAAACAGAAACAGGGGATGACGATGAAGAAAACTTCAATGCCATTCAGTTTAACATCACAATGGAAGATGATGAATTTGAAGATCCGGTTGCAGAGGGTGACGCAGCAACGAATCCATTCAGTATTGTTGATGTAGATTTCTCCACCCTTACCATGTATGCCCAGAGCGGTACTACAAAGCTTGAGCCGACCAAGGGTGACCTGGAAGGTTACGGTACCGGACGTTCTGCCGGTGTCATGAAGGGTGTGAGCGTAGATAATCTTGGTATGATTTATGGTGTGTATGACAACGGTACAAGCAAGCTGCTTGGTCAGGTAGTAGTAGCAACATTCTCCAACCCATCCGGTCTGGAAGCAGTAGGCGGCACATTATTTGCCACTACACAGAACTCCGGTGAGTTTGATGGTATCGGTGAATCCATCGATGCTGCCGGCGGCAAGTTCAACACCGGTGTTGTGGAAATGTCCAACGTAGACCTGTCTACTGAATTTACAAACATGATTACCACACAGAGAGGTTTCCAGGCAAATTCCAGAATTATTACAACATCGGATACCATGCTGGAAGAACTGATTAATCTGAAGAGATAAGCTGCTGCTTTTCACAAAGTAATATAGTTTTTTCGTGTTTATAGGGGTGGCGGAGTACACTCTGTCACCCTTGTAATACTGTACTTAAGGGGGGTAGGGGCAGTTATGATTGAACTTACAAGACTGAACGATACGAAGTTTACGTTAAACGCAGACCTGATTGAAACAGTGGAGGAAGTCCCGGATACAGTCATTACTTTAACTACTGGAAAAAAAATATTTGTAAAAGAAAGTAGACAAAATGTGAAAAATTTAGTAGTATTGTATAGGCAAGAAGTTTTTCACAACATATTGTAGTTTTGCAAAAAAAATGTTATACTATAGGAACAGGGTTGGAATTATGTCAGATTCTGTCCTTTGGAGATATAACAAATTATGTCCGGTTCATGGATGAGCCGGCTGAAAAAACAGGGAATGGCGGGTGAATTATTTTGGATATAGCGTCCATAATTGGTATTGTTCTTGCAATGGTATTGGTTATTATTGCGATTATTACAGGTGAGCAGGGTGTAGCAGGTATTACTGCTTTCCTGGATCCGGGTTCTGCCTTGATTACATTCGGTGGTGCCTTTTCGGTATGTCTGGTTATGTCTTCCAGCATTAAAGAGTATGTAAAAAACTTAAAATCAATCGGTCTGATTATGAAGCCTGTTAAGTCTAATGAAGAGGAAGTAATAAAACAGATTATTGATTTGTCCAATGTGGCAAGAAAAGAAGGTCTTCTTGCACTGGAAGAGGCAGCGAATGAATCCATTGAAGATGAATTCGTTAAAAAAGGTGTACTGTTGATTGTCGATGGTACTGACCCGGAATTTGTCCGCAGCATTCTGGAAACGGAATTATCCTGTATCAGTGACAGACATAAAAGTATTATTTCGTTCTGGGACAGTTTGGGTTCCATGGGTCCTGCCTGGGGTATGATTGGTACCCTGATTGGTCTGATTAACATGTTAGGTAACTTACAGGATATCGCAAAGGTAGGTCCGAACATGGCGATTGCGCTGGTTACTACATTCTATGGTTCGATTCTGGCAAACTGGATTTGTATTCCGGTTTCCACAAAATTAAAAGCAAATGATGCGACAGAAATTATGATGAAGGAAATCGTAGTGGAAGGTCTGTTGTCTATTCAGGCCGGTGAAAACCCACGTATCATTGAAGAAAAACTGAAATCCTTTATTTCACCAGATAGAAGAAAGAACATCGGTGAGAAGGAAGAGGGCGGTGAATAAGATTGGCAAGAAAAAAGAAAGAAGATACTCCGGCACCAGGTTCGCCAGCGTGGATGGCAACCTTCAGTGACCTGATGAATCTGCTGCTTTGTTTCTTCGTACTGCTGTTCTCCATGTCCTCTGTAGACCAGGGAAAAGCAGAAGCTTTAATCCAGTCTCTGGCGAATACATTCAGTATTTTCGACAGTGGTGGTTCTTCCTTTGGAGAGGGAAATATGATTTCCAATGGAGCTGACCAGTTATCGGAACTGGATGAATATTTCAGTACGATGGGTCAGACGGATGACGGTGACATAGAACAGAACGTGACAGAGGATGAAAATGGTGGAGACTCTGAGGATAATACGGGAGCGCAGCCGACCATTACTCCGACGCCGATGCCGACCATGACACCGGATCAGGCAATTTATGAAGAAAACAAAGGTCAGAGCCTTATTATTTATGATGAGGTAATTGACATAACAAATAAATATAATCTTGGTGATTATGTAGAAGTCGGCATAGACGCTGACCATTATGAGTACATAACAATTGAAATTAAAGGTCATCTGCTGTTTGCTCCTGGTGAAGCAGAGCTGGTAAAAGAAGCAGAGCCGATTATTTCCAAGATTGGTGATGTATTGAAGCAGTATACGGATTATAAGGTAGAGGTCATCGGCCACACCGATAGTCTGCCGCAGTATGATGCTCCATATTACAACAATGATGTGTTATCCTTCTGGAGAGCCAGAACCGTGGCGCTCTATCTGGTAGAAACGAAAAACCTTGACCGGCAGAATGTAGAATTTACCGGTAAGGGAGAACGGGAGCCGGTAGCAGATAATGATACCGAAGAAGGAAGAAAAATGAATCGTAGGGTGGAAATTCGCCTATACAATAAGAAAAATTCTGGAGATTGAAAGGACAAGGGGCTATGAAAAAAAACATACTTGCGATTATTATTTTGGCAGCTACTATTGTGAACATTGCATTAACGGCGTTAATGCTCTTTACGGTGATTCCAAAGGCACAGCGTACTGATGCACTGATTCAGAAAATAGTCAGCATTATTGATCTGGAGCTGGAGAATCCGGATGCTGCGGATTATGCAGAGATTGCTTTTGAAGACAGAGAAGTATATTCCCTGGCCAACAAGGTAGTAGTAAATCTTGCAAGAAAAGCAGGAGAATCCAAGAATCCGTTTGCACAGGTAACCGTAAATCTTGTATTAAACAAGACATCGGAAAGTTATGAAACAGTACAGCCTTTAATTGCCGGCTATGAACCGATTATTCAGAGCATTGTCAGCGAAGAGGTTTCCAAATATACAGTTGATACTCTTGGCGAAAACAAGACTGTAATTCAGGAAGCAGTACTGTCCAGACTTAGAACTGAGTTTGAAGCGGCAGATTTGGTGATAGGTGTTGATTTATTTATGACATACGAAAGCAGATAGGAATAACCATCTTATCTGATTAAGGACGGCTGGGAGGAAGTAATTATGAGTGATGTCTTATCTCAGGAAGAGATAGATAAGTTGCTGAAAGCCTTTAATAGCGGTGAACTTGATGCAGATGAATTTAAAGATTCAGGCGAGAAGCAGGTAAAAGACTACGATTTCTCCAGACCTTCCAAATTTTCCAAAGAGCATTTGAGAACGCTGGAGATTGTATTCGAGCATTACTGCCGGTTGTTGTCCACCCACCTGCCTGCATACTTACGAGTGACCGTACAGGCGGAGGTAGTCAACTCAGAAGCAGTTATCTACTCGGAATTTTCCAATGCATTGTCAAATCCGGTATTACTGGGCATGATAGATTTCGAACCATTGGATGGTAATATTATCATAGAAGTATCGGACAATATCGGATATGCTATCATTGACCGAATGCTTGGTGGTGCAGGCGTGCCATTGGAAAAGAAGAGGGAGTTTACGGAAATCGAAAGGGTAATTCTGGAGCGTATTTTCACAATCGTAACAAATCTGCTGCAGGACCCATGGGAGAACGTTGTAAAAATCAATCCTCGTTTTACACGAATTGAAACAAACTCACAGTTTGCGCAGATTATTTCTCCAAACGAAATGGTAGCATTGGTAACAATGAATATCAAAATCGGTAATGTAGAGGGTATGATGAATATCTGTATACCATATTCCTGTGTTGAGCCTGTGATTGACAGACTGAATACAAAGTACTGGTATTCCAATATTCAGGACAGGAATGAGGAAAGCTATAAAGAATTTCTCGAAATTTCCATTTCCAGAGCAAATGTGCCTATCCGGGCGGTTCTGGGAAAGAGCGTTATATCTGTGAACGACTATATCCACATGCAGCGGGGGGATATTATTAAGCTGGATTCCAAAGTGGAAGACGAACTTCGGATATACGTCGGCAACATATATAAATTTACTGCATTACCAGGTTTGTCTTCGGACACCTATGCAGTTAAAATATCATCAATAATAAGGGAGGAGTAGCGGATATATGGACGGTTTATTATCTCAGGAAGAAATAAATGCGTTGTTCAGCAGTACAGATGACGACGTCGCAGAAACAGAAACAGCTTCGCATTCTGACCTGCTATCTCCGGAGGAAAAGGATGCTATTGGTGAAATATCCAATATCAGTATGGGAACCTCTGCTACGACATTATCAGAACTGGTCAATAAGCAGAAGGTTGACATTTCAACACCGAAGGTTTCGGTCATTACATGGGAGGAGCTTGTCAACTCTTATGACAGACCGTGTATTTTCATCCAGATTTACTACAAAGAAGGACTGGACGGAAATAATATTCTTATTTTAAAGGAAAGAGATGTAAAGATTATCGCAGACCTTATGATGGGCGGTGATGGATCTAATATTGATGGAGATTTGAGTGAACTGCACTTAAGTGCCATCAGTGAGGCAATGAACCAGATGATGGGTTCGTCCTCCACGTCCCTTTCTTCCATGCTGGAAACAAAGGTGGACATCAGCCCGCCAGATGCAACAAGGGTTGATTTAAATACTGCAAACGCAGGAACAATTGCTCCGTTCTTACAGGGAAGTTTCGTAAAGGTTGCTTTCCGGATGCAGATTGGTACTCTGGTTGACAGTGAACTGATGCAGTTGTATCCGATTGATTTTGCCCAGAATCTGTATAAGAAGTTTATGAATTCCACCGAAGAGCAGGTAGCAGCAGCTACACCGGCTCCGGCACCGGAACCAGCCCCTGCACCACAGCCAATGCAGCAGCCGATGGGCATGGATATGCAGATGCAGGGCATGGGTATGCAAGGCATGAGTATGCCTGGTATGGGAATGCCTATGCAGGGCATGGGAATGCCAATGGGTATGCCAATGCAGATGCCGATGATGCAGCAGCCAATGGTACAGGATGTGAATGTAACGCAGGCACAGTTCCAGCCGTTTATGGCTATGCAGAGTCCGCTGCTCCAGCAGGAAAATATCGACTTACTGCTTGATGTTCCGTTGGAGGTTACTGTAGAACTCGGAAAAACAAGTAAATCTATAAAAGAGATTCTTGATTTTGCACCGGGAACCGTGGTAGAATTAAATAGACTGGCAGGTGAGCCAATCGATGTTCTGGTAAATGGAAAATATGTAGCCAAAGGTGAAGTGGTTGTTATTGGTGAAGCATTTGGTATACGAATTACTGATGTGATCCGATAATATGTTTTACATAGAACATAAAAAACTTTATGAGATAGGAGAAGTCTAATGGCAAAGAATATTTTAATTTGTGACGACGCAGCTTTTATGAGAATGATGATTAAGGACATTCTTACGAAGAACGGTTATGGTATCGCTGGTGAAGCGGAAAATGGTGCGATTGCAGTTGAAAAGTATATGGAAACCAAGCCGGACCTTGTTATGATGGATATTACCATGCCGGACAAGGATGGTATCCAGGCTCTGAAGGAAATCCGTTCCAAAGATGCAGGTGCCAACATTATCATGTGTTCCGCTATGGGTCAGCAGGCCATGGTTATTGAAGCTATCCAGTCCGGTGCAAGAGATTTCATCGTTAAGCCTTTTGCGGCAGACCGTATTCTGGAAGCAGTTCGTAAGGCAATAGGTTAAGTCTATGCCTACTTCTACGCAAAGTCTGGTAGAATTATTAGGTCTGATTCTCATTTTTGCAGTTGTACTGGTTGTCTGCTATTTTACAACAAAGTTTATAGCCGGCAGACAGGTGACGCAGAAAAGAATGGGAAACTTTGAGGTAATAGAAACATTTCCTATTGCCCAGAACAAGTATCTGCAGTTAATACGTGTGGGGAATAAATATGTAGTTATTTCAGTTTCCAAAGATTCTGTTACATACTTAACAGAGGTGGAAGAGAGCGAAATCTGTAAGATACAAAAAAGTACAGTGATGTCTGGAAAGAGCTTTAAAGAAGTTCTTTCCGGACTTTCTAAAAATTCATCCGGGACGGAAAAAGACATTTTTCCGGACGGTGAACAAAATAATGAGCGATAAGTAAAGGTTGATACAATGGACAGAATGTTTAATGCAGGAAAAAGCAAATATTTTCGTTTTTTTGCTTTTACCCTTATACTGTTGATGTTGACCTTTATTTGTGCTGCTCCGGGAACGGTTTATGCATCCGAATCCTCCGGCCTTGACATTAATGCAGGCATAGGGGATTTGGATATTTCTGTTTCTACGGATGACAGTGCAGATGGTTTATCTTCAACACTGCAGATTTTGATTCTGCTTACCGTAATTTCCCTGGCACCATCGATTCTGATTATGGTGACATCCTTTACCAGAATCCTGGTGGTGCTTCATTTCGCAAGAGCGGCGACCGGTATGCAGACGACACCGCCAAACCAGGTGATGATTGGTCTGGCACTGTTTTTAACATTATTTATCATGTCTCCGGTGTTTTCGGAGATTAATACACAGGCACTCCAGCCGCTTGCAGCCAATGAAATTACAACGGAAGAGGCTGTGGAGCTTGGTCTGGAACCGCTGCGTGAATTTATGTTTGGACAGATCCGCAACGAAAGCGATCTGACCCTGTTCTGTAACATTGCAGGTATTGAAGAGGCGGAATCCCTGGATGATATTCCAACGTATGTTTTAATTCCGGCCTTTATTATCAGTGAACTCCGGATAGCATTTTATATAGGTTTCATTATCTATATTCCGTTTATTGTCATTGATATGGTAGTATCCTCCACCCTGATGTCCATGGGTATGATGATGCTGCCTCCAACGGTAATTTCTACCCCGTTTAAAATCTTGTTGTTTATTGTTGTGGACGGATGGTCGCTGATTATCGGTGAGCTGGTGCAGACGTTCTGAGTAGTGGAAGGATGAAGCGGATATGACACAGGAAGTAAT
>JAGBBW010000088.1 GCA_017938285.1 Lachnospiraceae bacterium | reverse complement strand
ATACATAGAGGGTTGGTATAACCGTAAGCGGATTCACAGTGCCATTGGTTATATGACGCCTCAGCAGAAGGAGGATGAGGAACTAAAAAAAGCTGGATAACCTTTCAACTTTTTTTGTCCAAAGTATTGACATAAGTCCAACTGGTTGCAGGATGGCTTTTCCATCAGTCCATTCAGTCTGCCTTTGGAGGATAGGGTATTTGTTCCGAAGTCGGATGTTTTTGAAGGGTTGTTTGGTGTGTTTTCGGACAGTCTTCCGGATGGATGGGGCAGGCTGCTGGTAGACCGAATGCTGTTGTCAAAGTCGATACAGCCAGCCTCCGTTGGTTCCATTACCCGTCTTGGCATTGTAGGAAGCAGTGGAATGGGAGCTTTGGAGTATGTACCGGAATTATGGCCGACAGAGGAAAAGGAATATTTTGATTTAGAGCAGTTGGCCAGAGAATGTGAACTTGTATTTGAAAAAAAAGATTATGCAAATCTGGACGAATTATTTCAGTTAGGCGGTTCGCCTGGTGGAGCAAGGCCCAAGGTATTAGTGAAGATAGAGGATGAACCATGGATGGTGAAATTCCCATCTCCTTATGATAGTACCTCTATTGGAAAGGAAGAGTATTGCTATATGAAGTGTGCCGCTTCCTGTGGAATTGATGTGCCAGAGGTACAGTTGTTTCCGTCAGGAAAAGGTGAGGGGTATTTTGGATGTAAGAGATTTGATCGTAGGAATGGAAGAAGGGTTCATATGATAACGGCCAGCGGACTTTTAGAAACATCCCACCGGATACCGAATCTGGACTATCATGATTTGATGAAGCTGACATATATTTTGACCAGAGATACCCGGCAAATGGAAGAATTATACCGCAGAATGTGCTTTAATGTATTTGCTCATAACCGTGATGACCACTCGAAAAATTTTTCCTATTTTTATGGGGAGCAGGAGGGGCGGTGGCAACTGACACCAGCGTATGATTTAACCTATAGCAATTCCATTGGTGGAGAACATGCAACCTGTATTGATGGTAATGGGCGAAATCCAGGGGTAGAGGAACTTGTGGCAGTAGGAAAAGCAACAGGTTTGTCAAAGACAAAACTGTTGAAGATAGCAGAAGAAATTCGTGAGATAGTGGAATGTGAGCTGAAGGATTTTTTGGTTGACATACGGAGATAAAGGGTATGATCATTAGTTGCATAAAATAATACAGCGGCTGAGGGAACGTTACATTTTGCCCCAGCCGCTGAAATTTTATATTGTTAGAATTTTTTTGAAAATCTGAAAAATACAAGCTTCTACAGTGTCGCTTTCTGTCCCTTTGCGCCACGTTTTCTGCTACGTACTTTCTTTGCAGAATATTCCCTGCCACGGTAAGTAAAGGTTTCTTCTTCTGGTCCGACGCTTGTTGCATATGCTACGGTGTCGTCCTTTTCCAACGCGATACCCTTAACGCCCCGGCTTGCCTTTTTAAGCTCCGGTACTTCATCCAGTGGGAAGCCTAAGGAAAGTCCCGCAGCTGTGTAAATAATGACTTTCTGTTCGCCGGATACGGCATCCGCACCGGAGAGTACGGTCAGACCGACAATTAAATCGCCGTCATCCAGCTTGGTTGTATTGACCTGGCTGCGGTTTGTGTCGAATTCAATACCGGATACCAGCTTGATATAACCGGATTTTGTAACAAACAATAACTGGGAATCAAATAATTCCTCAAAACCGGCATACAGGATAATATCTTCTTTTCCGACTTTGCATAAGGTGTGAATTAGTACGCCCTTGTCCTTTGGTCTGCCTTTTGGAATGGCAGAAGCCTTGACCTGGTACAGATTGCCCTCAGCGGTGAAGACGCAGAGCTTGTCCGTGTTCTTCATCTTGATAGTATAAGGGAAGTCCTTCAGGGTCTCCTCGCCTATTCTGGCAATCGTGGAAGCATCGCAGGATTTGGTGTAGCCAAACTTGTCAATGAGGATGTAAATATCCTCAATTTTTTCTTCTACCACATAGTTGGAGGTGGTAACCTGACTGATTACGGTGCGTCTTGGCTGGTCAAATTTCTGCTTGAATTCCTTTAACTGCTTTTTGATAACCTTGTGCAGTTCTTTGGTGGAGCCAAGAATTTTTTTATAGTTCTCTATGTTTTTGAGCAGTGTATCGCTTTCTTCATGCAGCTTCATGATTTCCAGACCGATTAATTTGCTTAATGGCATGGCAAGGATGGCATCTGCCTGACGTTCTGTAAAATCCAGAGTGGAAGCCTGCTTTTTGGAAGCCTCGGACTTAAATTTGATGTCGGTGATGTCACCGTTTGTTAAACAGCCTTTGGCCTGTTTGACAGAGGTACTGCCCCGCAGGATTTCGATAATCAGGTCGATGACATCCGTAGCACGGATTAAACCACCCACAATTTCCAGACGGTCAGTTGCCTTGGCAAGCAGGTGCTGGTATTCTCTTGTGTAAAGAAGTTCCTGGAATTCCAGAAATTCTTTTAACATGGTCTTTAAATCGAAAATGATTGGCTGCTGGTCTTTGACCGCCAGCATATTGACGGAGTAGGTATCCTCCAGTCCGGTCTTTTTATATAAGCCATTCAGCAGGTTTTCCGCATCACGGTCACGTTTTACTTCGATGACGATACGTACATCTTTGGAGGATTCGTCCCGGACATCGTTGATTTCTTCGAATACCTTGTCCTTCATCAGGTCCACAATGCTCTCCACCAGACGGGTTTTGTTGCCGGCACTGGTATAAGGTATTTCAGTAATGACAATATTTTTCTTGCCGTGGTCAGCGGCTTCAATTTGGGCTGTGGCGCGGACCTTTAATTTACCTTCGCCGGTAGCATAGATGGCAGGCAGGGCTTCTGCGTTAATAATCTGGCCGCCGGTCGGAAAATCCGGTCCCGGAATATACGTCATCAGCTCCTCCAGAGTGATGTCCGGATTGTCAATGTAGGCCATGGCACCGTCAATGACTTCGCCTGGATTATGGGGTGGTACGTTGGTAACCATACCAACTGCAATGCCGGTGGTGCCGTTGATTAACAGGTTTGGCAGCATGGCAGGCAGTACGGTCGGCTCCTGTTCGCTGTTGTCAAAGTTCGGAATAAAGTCTACCAGTCCCTTTTCCAGATGGTCCAGCATGGTCATGGCACCCTCGGACAGTCGTGCTTCGGTGTATCGCATGGCGGCGGCAGAGTCACCGTCCAGGGAACCGAAGTTTCCGTGACCGTCAATCAGTGGAATGGACAGGGAAAAGTCCTCGGACATATGTACCAGGGCATCGTAAATGGAAGAGTCACCATGAGGGTGGTACTTACCCATGGTGTCACCAACGATACGGGCGCTTTTTCTGTGCGGTTTTTTTGGGTCCAGACCAAGTTCGGTCATGGCATATAAAATTCTTCGCTGTACCGGCTTTAAACCGTCACGGATGTCCGGAAGGGCACGGTCCACGATAACGCTGACGGCATAGTCACGGAAGGAGGTTTTCATTTCCTCCGCAAAATCCAGCTGGATAAGCTGCTCTGTGGTTGTGGTTTTCATTATGGTTCTCCTTTATATTAAGGGGTAATGTGGGAGTTATCTTCCTTCTTCAAATGTAACGTTGGAAGGATATCTGCTTTCGTTCATTTCTGATTTAACTTTAATTACCTGTTCCATATCAATATCATATATGTTTGCAATGGCTAAAGCGTAATAAATGACATCCCATAATTCTTCGTCTATTGTGCCTTTGATGTCATTACTGTTTGGGGCTTTCAGACCTTTTCTCATAGCACGGGAAAGTTCTCCAACCTCTTCGGACAGCTTCAGAAAATAATCCTTCAACAATTCAGGCTGATAATCCTTTTCTTTTATATAAGTCTGCAAGTATTTTATGGTTGTTTTGCCATCCATATATTTTCACCTCTGTAATTTCAAATTACACATCCAGCTTCGCATATTTTGCTTCCTCCACAATAAACGCCCGTCTTGGCGGTACAGCACTGCCCATCAATAGCGAAGTTACTTCGTCTGCTTCCACCGTATCTGAAATGGAAACCTGCGCCAGAATACGGCTTTCCGGATTCAGGGTAGTTTCCCATAACTGGTCAGCGTCCATTTCACCAAGACCTTTATAACGCTGCAGAGCCAGGATTTTGTGTCCCTCTTTACGGAATTTTTCCAGTTCGAAGTCGTTGAACAGGTACTGGGACTGTTTTGCTTTCTTTCCCTTGCCGGAAGCTTCATAGTCCACCTTGTAAAGTGGCGGCAGTCCCCGGTACACTTTTCCTTCCATGATAAGCTCCGGCATAAAGCGGTAGAAGAAAGTCAGCAGCAGGGTGCTGATATGGGCACCGTCCACGTCGGCATCGGTCAGGATAATAATCTTGTCATAGCGGAGCTTGCTGATATCAAAATCATCGCCAATACCACAGCCAAAGGAGGCAATCATGGTCTGGATTTCTTTGTTTACTAAAATCTTTTCCAGAGGAGCCTTTTCTACGTTTAAAATTTTACCACGCAGAGGCAGCACGGCCTGGGTTTTACGGCTGCGGGCGGTTTTTACCGTACCGCCGGCGGAATCACCCTCGACAATGTAAATTTCACATTCCTCCGGTTTTTTGGAGGAGCAGGAGGCAAGCTTGCTCCGGGTATCCACATCGTTTAACTGCTTTAAGATGGCGTTTCTTGCCTTGTCTCCGGCCTTTCTGGCATTGTAGGACTTCATGGTGTTGTCTAAAATGGCACGAAGCTCCTCGATGTTTTTGTCAAAGTATCTGGTAACCTCAGCGGCAAATACATCATCTACCGCACTTTTGGCGTCTGTATTGCCCAGCTTTGTCTTGGTCTGGCCTTCAAACTGCGGGTCCGGGTGCTTGATGGAAACGATGGAAACCAGACCATTACGGATATCCTTACCGTCAAAGTTTTCATCCTTGTCCTTTAAAACGCCAAGCTCCCTGGCGTATTTATTCATAATGCGGGTCAGGGCGTTTTTGAAACCGGTCACCAGAGTACCGCCGTCTACCACGTTGATACGGTTACAGTAGGCGTTAATCTGCTCCTGGTAGGAGTTGGTGTAGGTAAAGGCAACTTCCACTTCAATGTCGCCGCTGGTGCCTTCCACATAAACCGGTTCCGGCAGCAGAAGTTTCATGTTTTCTGCGTCCTTCATAGCGGTTTTTGTAATGTGGGAAACGAAGCTCTTGATACCTTCTTCTTCATGAAAGGTCACTTCGGTTCCGTTTTTCTCATCTTTAAAGTACAGGGTCAGACCTTTATTCAGGAAGGCAGACTCTTTTAAGCGCTTGGTAATAATATCCGGCTTAAATTCCACGGTTTCAAAAATGGATGGGTCCGGATAGAAAAGTACTTTGGTTCCGGTGTCGGATTTGGCACATTTGCCTACCACTGGCAGCAGACCGTCTTCCAGTTCTGTGGTCGGGTGTCCACCGTTTTCGTAAGTATCCCGGTATACTTTGCCGTCCTTTTTTACTTCTACAACCATTTTTGTGGAAAGGGCGTTGACTACCGAAGCACCAACGCCATGAAGACCACCGGAAACCTTGTATACGCCGCTGCCGAATTTACCTCCGGCGTGCAGAATCGTGTAAACTACCCGGACGGTTGGGATTTTTTTGGTCGGATGGATGTCCACCGGCACACCACGACCGTGGTCGGTAATGCAGATGCCACCATCTTTTTGTAAGGTTATATCAATCCGGGAGCAGAAGCCCGCCAGATGTTCATCAATACCATTGTCTAAGATTTCCCAGATCAGGTGGTGCAGACCTCTGGAGCCGGTGCTTCCGATGTACATACCGGGACGCTTTCTGACCGCTTCCAGACCTTCTAAAACCACAATCTGACTGCCATTATATTGTTCCATGCAATCCTCCTGAAAGTTCTGTTGGTTTTATTCTTATAAATCGTGTCGCTAACTTTTAGTATAGCATACTTTTGTTCGGTTTTTCAATGAAAAACTTGCATTGGAGCAAGAAAAAAGGTATACTATAGTTTAATGAGTAAAACAGGAAAGGCAAAAAGCAATGGCAGGTATCCGCACCTTATGGAAAAAAGCAACGAAATATGGAGCAAAGCTGCGTCCGGAACTCTATTTCCGCACCCGCTACATCTGGTACCGGGAGCATTGCCCGGTGGAGGAGAACGTGATTTTACTGGAGTCTCTGGATGGGGCAAATCCAACGGATAATATTGCGGCAATTCTGGAAGAACTTTGCAGCAATACAGCGTATCAGAAGTTTCACATCTGCCTTTCTGGAAAAAAAGAGACGTTACACACGAGAAAGCAGTATCTGCGACGGAAAGGTATGAACCGGGTAAAGGTGCTTGCCTTTGGAACAAGAGAATATTTTAAGGTGCTGGCTACAGCTAAATTTCTGGTGACGGAGGTCAGCTTTCATTTTTCGTTTATCAAGCGGCCGGAGCAGGTGTACCTAAATACCTGGCACGGAACGCCGCTAAAAACGCTGGGGCGGCAGGTGAAATCAGACTATGCCATGATAGGAAATGTCCAGAGGAATTTTCTGGACGCGGATTATCTGCTCTGCCCGAATGAGTTTACAAGGGATGTGCTGGTGCGGGATTACATGCTTTCCAATCTGGCAAAGACCAGGCTTTTACTGACCGGATATCCCCGGAATGAACGGCTGCTGGATGAGAAGCGGCGGGAGGAAATCCGCAGGGCAGAAGGCTTTGGGGAGAAACAGACCATTGCATTTCTTCCGACCTGGCGGGGGACCATGGAAACCGTGGAGGGCAGCAGTCAGAGAGAACAGCTGCAGAGGATGTTACGGGAGCTGGACGGGCTGCTTCTGGACCATCAGAAGTGCTTTGTCAAGCTGCACCAGATGACAATGGAAAGCATGGAATTATCCGGTTATCGTCATCTCGAAGCATTTCCGGCAGAGTATGATACGTATGAGTTTCTGAATGCCGTGGATGTGCTGGTGACGGATTATTCCAGTGTGTTTTTCGACTATGCGGTGACCAGGCGGAAAATAATTTTGTTTCCTTATGACCGGGAGGAGTATGAAAAAGACCGGGGATTTTATTTCCCATTAGAGGAACTGCCGTTTCCACAGGTGTATTCGGTCAAAGAACTGGCAGAGGAATTAAAGCGTCCAAAGCAGTATGAAGATGCAGAATTTCTGGAGAAATTCTGTCCGTATGACCGGAAAGGTGTGACAGCGGCATTGTGCAGCCGGGTGTTTCTCGAAAGTGTCGGGAAGAATGTTTCTGGCATTTGTGGAGAAATGGAATTCTCCGGCAGCGGGAGAAAAGCAGAAAAAAATGTGGACAGGCTGATTCAGGAGCAGTCCGTGCCGGACAATGGAAAACCAAATGTAGTTCTGTTTATCGGCGGCTTTGAAAAGAATGGCATTACCACGGCAGCAGTGAATCTGCTGCGCCGTCTGGACCACACAAAGTATAACTTTTATGTGATTTACCGGATGAATGATGTAAAGGGTAATCAGGAGGTTATTAAAGTGCTTCCTGAGAAGGTGTCCTATCTTGGTTTTTACCGGGCAGAGAGTATGACTCTTGTGGAATTTGTGCCGTATGCGGCATGGAAACTGTTCCGGAAACCTTCTTTTAAGCGGATTCAGCCAATATTGGAGCGGTATGGTGTCCGGGAACGGCAGAGACTTTTTGGAAGCTGCCGGGTGGACCAGGTAATCCAGTATATTGGTTATGTACCGGAAATGATGATGACGATGGCCGCCATGCCATGCCGCCGGACAATTTTTGTGCACAGTGACATGGAGCGGGAAAGTGATGTTTTAAAGAAAATTGATAAGAGGCTGCTTCAGTATGCCTATGAAACCTATGATGCGGTGGCAGCAGTAACAGAAGGCATGGTTCCGGTGACAAAACGGATTTGTGACAAAGCAGAGATTTCCATCTGCAAAAATGTGATTGATACGGGAAGAATCGTGGAATTAGCGGAAAAAGAACTTGTTTTTGACACTGCTACGGTTTATAATATGCCAGAGTCACGGATTCGGGAGCTTCTTGCTTCGTCCAGAAAGAAGCTGATAACGATTGGACGTTTTTCACCGGAAAAGGGACATGAACGTCTGATAAAGGCATTTGAACGTCTGCATCGGGCAGAACCGGATACCTGCCTGTTTATTGTAGGCGGATATGGTGATTTGTACCAGACAACCGTGGCGTGGGCAGAACAGACAGACTGTGCGGATGATATCGTGGTTATACGGTATATGTCCAACCCGTATCCACTGTTAAAGCAGTGTGACGGGCTGGTGCTGTCTTCTTTTTATGAAGGCTTCGGACTGGTGCTGGTGGAGGCGGATATTCTCGGAGTGCCGTGTTTCAGTACGGATCTGGAAGGACCGGGAGCTTTTATGAGGGAGCATGGCGGACTGCTGGTAGAGAACAGTGAAGAAGGTATTTATCAGGGGCTTCTGGCCTGCGTGAAGGGATTGGTTCCCAAACGGCTGGCCGTGGATTATGGGGAATACAACAAAGAGGCAGTGGCGCAGTTTGAAGCGCTTCTGTCCAGGGGACAACAGGAATAAAACAGAGGAGAGTGTTCAGATGAAAAAACGTGGAATGAAAATTTTAATGGTAGCATCAGTATGTGCCATGTGTGCCTGTGGAACACCGCAGGAAACAGAGTCTGGAGCAGTGGTGACAGCCACCAGTACTCCGACAGTGACGATGGAGCCAACAGCCGAACCAACTGTGGAACCGACAGCCGAACCGACCGTGGAACCAACAGCCGAGCCGACCGTGGAGCCAACGGTAGAACCAACAGCCGAGCCGACGGTAGAACCGACAGCTGAGCCAACGGTGGAACCGACAGCCGAGCCAACGGTAGAACCGACAGCCGAGCCAACGGTAGAACCGACAGCCGAGCCAACGGTAGAACCAACAGCCGAACCTACCGTGGAGCCGACAGCCGAACCAACGGTGGAACCAACAGCTGAGCCAACGGTAGAACCAACAGCCGAACCAAGCCCGACGCCGACATCCACACCAAGCCCGACGCCGACATCCACACCAAGCCCGACACCGACGTCCACACCAAGCCCGACGCCGACGTCCACGCCAACACCGACGCCGAGTCCAACACCGAGCCCGACGCCAACATCCACACCAACTCCGGCACCGACAGCTACACCGACGCCGGACCCGAACCGGAATGTGAAGGAGGTATCAGCATATCCGGGGGACTCTGCCCGTTCTATCCAGTCTTTACTGGACATGAACCAGTATGGCAGTTATGATGAACTGATTGTAATCCTTCCTGCTGGGGAATATCATCTGGACAGTACGTTATATGTATATTCCAACACAACGATTATGGCAGAAGGTGCAGAAATTTATAAAAACAGAATTTATGGTGCTGTGATAGAGAGCGGTATTTTAAACGATAATGGTGGTTATGATGGCTGTGAAAATGTGACGGTTAATGGTGGTTTGTGGGATTCTAAAGCAGTAATGAATGGAAAAGAGGGAACAGAAACCTTCCGTTTTATTCATGCTTCCAATATTACAATTAAAAATGCGGAATTTGCCAATCTTCCGGAAGGCGGCCATTTTGTGGTGCTGGCCGGTGTAAAGGATGCCCTGGTGGAAAACTGCAGCTTCCATGGCTATGGTGACGATGGTGATTCCGTTCGTGATCCAAAAGAAGCATTACAGTTAGATATTGCCCATAGTGTGGAAATTGTGCCGACTTCCCAGAATATTAAGTGGGATGACCTTGCCTGCAAGAACGTAACTATCCGTAATTGTGAGTTTTATGATTTTTCCAGAGCGATTGGAAGTCATACAGCAGTGGCGGGAGTATTTCATGAAGGTATCGTAATCCAGAATAATAAAATCCACGATATGGAAGAAGTGGCGATTAAGCTGTACCAGTACAAGGATACAACGGTTTCCGGTAACGAAATCAGTAATTGTGCCGGTGGTATTGTAGTTTACAGTGAACTTGGCAATTCCAAAAAGGATGCTTACTTTAAGCCACTGAGTGGAAAAGCAGCAGCGGACCCGAAAAATCTGAATATTGTACTGGAAAATAATACAATCAGCAACGTTACAATTAAGAGTGATACCTATGGTGATGCCATCCGTCTGAGTGCAACGGAAGGTATGCCGATGAGCGGAATTACCGTAAAAAATAACAAAATCAGTACAACAATCCGCTATGGAATTTTTGCTACGACTGTTTCAGAACTGGTGATGAGCGGAAATACGATAGAAAATACCGAAGGCTATGGTATTATTCTGGAAAAGAACAGCCTGAATGCAGAAATTAAGGAAAATAAGATAACAAAGACAGGAAGCTGTGGTATCTGGATTGCCAGCGGCAGTACCGGAGCATTAATCAGCAATAATAAAATTTCTGACTATGCCCAGAAGGAAGCAAATAAGCATGGTATTGCCATTTATGAAGCTGGAAGCAAAGACAATAAGACGGTGATTGAAAAGAATGAAATTACCAATCCGGGTGAGGAAACAGACCAGAATGGTATCCATGTAAACGCTTCTGAGTATGTGGAAATTGTGGAAAACAAAATTCATGATGTGGCAGGCTGTGGAATTTATGTATACCAGAGCAAGAACTGTACCATCCGTGGAAATGAAGTTTCCGGTACTACAAAGAACGGTATTTATGCAACGACCAGCTGTGATGCGACTACAATTGATAAGAACAAGGTTTCCGGCACTGCAGATATCTCCATTATGATTTACCAGGCGCCGGCTTCCAAGGTGACAGGAAATGAAGTTTCTACCGTAGAAACTCTGGCCGGAATCCGCATCAGCCAGTCCAATGATACCACTGCTACAGGAAATACTGTGGCAGGTGCTTATCCAAAGAGGGAAGTATGGCTGACCAGTTCCGAAAACTGCACCAGCAAGGATAATACAATTAAATAGTCTGACGGATTGAAAAATCAGAGGAAATGAGTTATACTGATTCTTACATGGGAAAATTTCAGAATTTTCCCGTGTAAGAATTTTTCCGTTTTATTAGAGAATATGATACGCAGGGAGAAAGGAAGCAGACCTGAAGCTGTCTGCGTTATGCCATGCAGAAAAAGGAGTCAGAATCCATGAAAAAGGTAATTACTTACGGAACTTATGATTTATTACATATTGGACATATTAACTTATTGAAAAGAGCAAGAGAATTGGGCGATTATCTCGTTGTTGTGCTTTCCACGGATGAATTTAATGCGGTGAAGCATAAAACGGCCTATCATAGTTTTGAGGACAGGAAGGCTATTCTCGAAGCCATCCGCTATGTGGATGAGGTTCTTCCGGAAACCTGCTGGGAGCAGAAAATTTCTGATGTAGTGGATAACCAGATTGATGTATTTGTTATGGGCGATGACTGGAAAGGCCAGTTTGATTTTCTGAAGGAATATTGTGAGGTAGTGTATCTGCCTCGTACGGACGGTATTTCCACAACAAAAATCAAACAGGATCTGCATAAATAGAGAGGGGTTACCGGACAATGGAGATGTGGAGCAATCGTAACGAAAGAAAAGAAGAAAAGCAGAGAAAAAAAGAAATCCGTGAAAAGAATAAAAAAGATAAGCGGGCGGCACAGAATCCTCCACTGCGCATTCTTCTTCAGGAAGGATATATGGAATGCCTCCAGACCCTGCCTGTGGATGAAAACAGTATTTTACTGGAATCAGAGTACGGGGAAAAACTGGGTGATGCTGTCCGGAGCATTACAGAAGTTTTAGCAAAGCAGCCAGAGTACCAGAACTATAAGATTTATCTGACCTGTAATAAAGAAAAGACAGAAGAATTCCAGGATTATTTAAGCTGGATTGGTATGCCGGAAATTCAGGCGGTAGGCTATGGCTCTCCGGAATACTATCAGGCGCTTGCTACAGCAAAGTTTTTATTTAATGATGGTAATTTTGTTCCTCATTTTGTGAAAAGAAAGGGACAGATTTATATAAAGTTGTGGAATATGATTCCGGCGAGACCAGGTGGACGTTATGCGGAAACAAAGTATGGGCAGATTGGCAATGTGCAGAAGAACCTGCTGAGTGCGGATTATCTGTTATGTCCAAATGAGATGACAATGGAGTCCCTGGTAGACAATTACATGCTGGCAAATATCGGAAAAACAAAGTTTGTGTTTACTGGAAACTTTAGGAACAAAACAATGTGTTGTGCGGAGCTTGCAGAGGAAATCCGGGAGAACTGTCAGTGGAGAGGAAAAACAGTGTTCCTGTACCAGCCGGCAGTTCACGGCAGGGCAGGTGGTGAACTGCGGCTGGCAGAAGAAGAAAACCTGCGGGAAACGATTTCCAGACTGGAAAAAGAACTGACAGAAAACCAGGTGCTGCTGGTGGATGTGCCGAAAGACGTACAGAAGAGTATTGATTTTTCCGGTTACAAAAAAATTACGGTTATGCCAAAAAAATATACCATCTATCAGTTGTTCAATGTAGTGGATACATTGATTACCGATAGTTCTTTTTCTGTTTTTGATTTTGCGGTTACAAGAAAGAAGATAATTCTGTTTGATTATATGCAGAAGGATGCCTTTGAGGCGGCTTACCAGCTTCATCCGGAGCTGCCGTTTCCAAAGGTGCCGGATGTGGATGGACTTGTGAAGGAACTGAATCAGAAAATAAACTATGATGATTCCGTATTTTATAAAAAATACTGCCGCCATAACCGCCCGGATATGGCGGAACTGGTCTGCCGGAAAATTCTTCTGGGAGAAGCGGTGCCGGAAATTACGGTAAAGGATACACCGGATAATGGAAAGAAAAATATTCTGATTTATCCGGGTACACTTTCACAAAATGGTATTACATCTTCCATTATCAGCTTATTAAGCCGTCTGGATACCAATAAAAATAATTACATTATCTTTTACCGGATGGAATTATTAAAGGATAAAGAGGAAGTGTTACGGCAGTTCCCGGAAAATGTGACATACTATGGATTTACCCATATACGCGGCGTATCCGGAAAAGACAGAAAATTATATAATAACTGGATCTATGAAGAAAAATATTCGTATGCCAAAGCAGAAAAAATGTTAAACTGCCGGATTGCATATGAGGTGGAACGGTTATTGTCATTCTGCCGCATAGATACCGTGGTGCAGTATGACGGGTATGGCACAGATGCGATGATGATGTTTGAAAAAATGCCATGTAACAGAATCATTTATGTACACAATGATATGGTGAAGGAATTAAAAAAGAAGTCGGGCATCCGGAAGGAAATATTGAGGAATGCGTACCGGAACTACGATCATGTGGCGCTGGTATCAGAAGAACAGCGCAGTATGACGGAAAAGATTGCCGGGTATTCCAATGGAAATAATCCGGCAGAAAACACTAATATTGTTCTGGCTAAAAATATCATAAATTATCAGCGTGTGGAAAAGCTGAAAGAGGAAGAGTTTTTTGTGGATGGACAGTCCCAGTTGAGTATGGACGAAAAAGAATTGGAACGCCTGTTGTCCTCTGACAAAAAGAAATTTATTACCATTGGCAGATTTTCAGCCGAAAAAGGGCATATGCGCCTGTTGGATGCGTTTGAGCAGTTACACAGGGAACATCCGGATACCTGTCTGGTGATTCTGGGTGGTTATGGAAATCTGTTTGAAAAAACAATGGAGAAGGCAAAGAGTCTGGAAGCAGCGGCAGATGTGGCTGTTATCCAGTATCTGTCAAATCCTTATGCGTTGTTGAAACGCTGTGACTATTTTGTATTATCTTCTTTTTATGAAGGACTTCCTGTTGTTATCACAGAAGCTGACCTGGTAGGACTGCCGTGCATTTCCACGGATATTCCGGGACCTAGGGGATTTATGAAGCAGTATGGCGGTATGCTTGTGGAAAACAGTACGGATGGTGTTCTGGACGGAATGAAGCAGTGTCTGGTGGGCAATGTGCCGAAAAAGCTTATGATAGACTATGAGCGGTACAATATGGAGGCAGTAGAACAGTTTGAAAGAATGATATAAACATAGGGAAGCAGGGGCTGGCTGCAGAAGTATGTGTGCTGTTGTGAAAGGGAATTGAAATGAATCTGAAGGATAAAATGAAAAAAAAGGCAAGTGGCTTAAAGACAATGCTTGGGCGTCTGACCAAGCGGAAAAGCGGCTACTACGCAAGAAAAAAATATATCCGGTATCTGGATCTGCCAATTGAGGAGAAAGCCATTTTACTGGAAGCACAGGATGGTGGAATACCAACCGGAAATATTGCGGCAATTCTGAAAGAGTTATATTTTGAAAAGGAATATCAGGAGTATACCATTTATCTGGCAGGAAAGGGTTATATTACGGAAAACCGGAAGGAATACTTGAAAAGTCAGGGAATGGAAAGAGTAAAGGTGCTGACTCTGGATACACCGGAATATTTTAAAGCGCTTGCCACGGCGAAATATCTGGTGACAGAAGTAAGCTTTATCCATGTGTTCATTAAGCGGCCGGAGCAGGTGTTGTTAAATACATGGCACGGAACACCGTTAAAAACCCTTGGAAAACAAATGAACAATGACTATGCCCTGATTGGAAATGTGCAGAAGTGCTTTTTTGATTCCGATTATCTTCTTTGTCCGAATGAATTCACAAGGGATGTTTTTGTGGATGACTATATGTTAAGGAATTTTGGCAGGACAAAGCTGCTTTTGACCGGTTACCCGAGAAACCAGATATTCCTCAATAAGAAAAGACGGGAAGAAGTGCGGTCAGAATGTGGGTTTGGAGACAAGCAGGTGATTGCCTTTATGCCAACCTGGAGAGGTTCTACCGGCAAGGTGAATGGTGCCACCCAGAATGTACAGTTAAAACTGTATTTTGATGAACTGGACGGGCTTCTGGAAAAGAACCAGGTAATGTATGTCAAACTGCACCAGATGAATGTCACAGCAATTGATTTATCAGGATACAGGAACATCCGTCCGTTTCCGAAGGAATATGACAGTTACGAGTTTCTGCATGCAGCGGATGTGCTGATTACAGACTATTCCAGTGTCTTTTTTGACTATGCAGTGGGACGACAGAAAATTATTCTGTTTACGTATGACAAGGAAGAATATCTGCAGGACAGAGGATTCTATTTTCCGTTGGAGGAGCTTCCGTTCCCGCAGGTAAACACAGTGGAAGAACTGATCGAGGAACTGAAGAGACCTTTGTGCTATGATGATACGGAATTTCTGAAAAAATTCTGTGCCTATGACAAAGAAGGTGTTACAAAAGCACTGTGTCATAAATTTTTATTTGGAGAAAAAAGCGGTCTGATTGAAGAACAGGATATACCGGACAATGGGAAGAAAAATGTCATGCTGTTTATTGGTGCATTTGAAAAGAATGGTATTACAACGGCTGCCCTGAATCTCTTAAATACTTTGGATACAACGAAGTATAATTATGCGGTCATGTTCAGAATCAATGATATCAGAAAACATCCGGAAGACGTCAAGCGGCTGCCGGAAAATGTCTCCTATTATGGGTTCTATCATGCCAGAAGTGCAAAACTGTCTGAAATTATTCCATATATGGCGTGGAGGGAAATTAAGATTCTTCCATTCCGGTGGGTCCGTCCGGTTTATGAGCGGATTTCGGCCCGTGATGCGAGACGTGTGTTCAGTACCATGAGGATTGACAAGGCAATCCAGTTCACCGGCTATTCTTATGAATTTACCGGTATTTTTGAAAGTCTGCCATGCAGCCGTACTATTTACGCCCATAGTGACATGGAACAGGAAATTGCGATGAAGGGCAATGCGGATAAGGCTCTGCTCAGTCATGCATATAAACGGTATGATTCTGTGGCAGCAGTAACAGAGGACATGATGCCGCCAATTCAGAGAATTTCTGAATACAAAAAGGAAAAAGGTGCAGGAAAGGCTAATATTGTTCTCTGTAAAAATGTAATTGATTATCAGAGAGTGCTTAGTCTGGCGGAGGAAGAAATTGCCTTTGATGATCAGTCGATATTAAGTGTGGCACGGGAACGTCTGCTGGCAATGCTGGATTCGGATGCAAAGAAAATTATTTCCCTTGGCCGTTTTTCTGTGGAAAAGAGCCACGACCGTCTGATTCGCTCCTTTGAAAAGCTGCGGGAGGAAAAAAAGTATGAGGATACGTATCTGATTATTTTAGGAGGCTATGGTCCGTTATATGAACAGACACTGCAAATGGTAAAGGAATCTCCTAGCCGGGATCATATTTACCTGATACGGTATATGTCCAATCCTTATACGATTTTGAAAAAATGTGATGCGCTGGCACTGACCTCTTTGTATGAAGCTTTTGGTCTTGTTCTGGCAGAAGCGGATATGCTGGGAATTCCTTGTTTTTCCACAAACATTCCGGGACCAAGACCTTTCATGGAGAAGCATGGTGGCCTTCTGGTGGAAAACAGTGAGGAAGGTATCCTACAGGGAATGAAGGACTGCCTGGATGGCAAAGTGCCAAAGAGTCTGAATGTGGACTATGAAGAATATAACCGGGAAGCGATTGCACAGTTTGAATCACTGATTCCGTAAAAGCAAAGCTGGAAAACTTTTCATTACAAGAGTTTTCCGGCTTTTGATTTGGGTATTACTGTTCGCAGAGATATCTTTTTTGTTGACAAATCTCAGGATACATTGTATCCTTGACTACAAAATATTACGTTTAGGGACAGGAGAAATCATCATGAAAAAATCCTTTTTGACCAAAGAACAGATTGCAGAAGTAACAAAGAAATATCCAACCCCGTTTCATATTTATGATGAAAAGGGTATCCGGGAAAATGCCAGAAACATGGCAAAGGCGTTCTCCTGGAACAAGGGATTTAAGGAATATTTTGCAGTAAAGGCTACTCCAAATCCATATATTATGCAGGTATTAAAGGAAGAAGGCTGTGGTTTTGACTGTTCTTCCATGACAGAGCTGATGATGTCGGAAGCAGTGGGTTCCACTGGTACGGAAATCATGTTTTCCTCCAATGCGACTCCTCCGGCGGAGTTTGTAAAAGCAAAGGAATTAGGTGCCATCATCAATCTGGATGATTTTACCCACATTGCATTTCTGGAAAAGGTGGCTGGTCTGCCAAAGCGTATCTGCTGCCGTTATAATCCGGGTGGTGTGTATGAGGTCAGCAACGGTATTATGGACAACCCTGGAGATGCCAAGTATGGTATGACCAAGGAGCAGATGATTGAAGGTTATAAGATTTTAAAGAGCAAGGGCGTGGAGGAATTTGGTATTCACTCCTTCCTTTGCAGTAATACCGTAACAAATGACTATTATCCAATGCTTGCCAGAACCCTGTTTGAACTGGCGGTGGAATTAAAGGAAAAGACCGGAGCAAATATTACCTTCATTAACCTGTCCGGCGGTGTTGGTATTCCGTATCGTCCGGAACAGCAGGCGAATGATATTTTTGCCATTGGCGAAGGTGTAAGAAAGGCGTATGAAGAAATTCTTGTGCCGGCAGGTATGGACAATGTGGCAATTTTCACGGAACTTGGCCGTTTTATGCTGGCGCCTTATGGACAGCTGGTGGCTACTGCTGTGCATGAAAAGCATATTTACAAGGAGTACATCGGTCTGGACGCCTGTGCGGTAAACTTAATGCGTCCGGCAATGTATGGTGCTTATCATCACATTACGATTCCTGGCAAGGAAGACATGCCTTGTGACCACAAGTATGATGTGACCGGTTCCCTTTGTGAAAATAATGATAAGTTTGCGATTGACCGCATGCTGCCAAAGATTGATATTGGTGATTACGTAGTCATTCACGATACCGGAGCCCATGGCTTTTCCATGGGTTACAATTACAACGGCAAGCTGCGTTCCGCAGAGCTTTTGTTAAAGGAAAACGGTGAAGTGCAGATGATCCGCCGTGCGGAGACTCCGGCAGATTATTTTGCCACCTTTGATTTTTCGGATACATTTCCAAAGCTGAATTTGAAATAAAGTAACTGCTGGTTGTGCAGAATGAGACGAAACCATAAAACTATATGCCCGTATGTAGTTTTATGGTTTTGTTTATTTTGCACAAAAATCTTTCTTTATTTCTTTACAGAATTGTGTCACAAAAAAATCCAATTCCTCTAAAGTATTTTTTTAGACTGTCCGATATATGGTATATAAGTAATCAAAACACACACAATATTTACTGACAGGCTGTAAAGATAGTGCAGCTGCAGTGATAGTAAAAGTTTTGATGAAGGTACTTTATTATAAGTTTTTTGTGTAATAGGATGGTGAGTAAAATGCGTATTGATGCTATGTCGGAAATCAGTCAGCTGTATCAGGTAAACAGCAGCCCAAGAAAAAAGGCAGAGAAGACTTCTGGTTATACAAAGGATTCTGTCGAAATATCTGAATTCGGCAGAGACCTTCAGATCGCAAAACAGGCAGTTGCCCAGGCAGAGGATATCCGGACGGATAAAGTTCAGGAGCTTAAGGCGAAGATGGCGAATGGTACTTACAATGTATCCATGTCTGCCCTGGCTGATAAGTTATTAAGTGGACTTACTTTATAAGAGACGGAGATTCATTTATGGCAAGCTTAATGGAAGAACTGATAGCCACACTCCGTCAGGAGGCAGAGGCTTATCAGGAACTGCTGCCGGTAGTCGAGCAGAAAACAAAAGCAATTATTGCAAATGATTTGAAACAGGTTCAGGCGATTACGGAACTGGAGCAGGAAACAATCGGAAAGATTAACGGATTGGAAAAGAAGCGTACCGGTATTATTAAAAATATTGGTATTGTTCTGAATAAAAAGGAAGCAGACCTGACACTTCCCAAGCTGATTCAGATACTGGACCGTCAGCCGCAGGAGCAGAAGCAGCTGAACGAGCTTCACAAGGATCTGCTGAAACTTTTAAAACAGGTGTCTGAAGTGAATGGGCACAATAAAAACCTGCTGGAACAGTCGCTTGAAATGATTTCATACAACATGAATCTGATTCAGAGTACAAGGATCGTACCTGGAAATAATTATACAAAGAACGCAGGTCAATGGGATATGACCGCTTCGCAGACAGGGATGTTTGATGCAAAGCAGTAAAGGCAGGAAACAGCTCTGTCTGTTTTTATGTGAACAGAGTCGGGTTATGCCATAATTCATAAATAAAATGCAGAAAGGAAGGAGAGGCAGTGCAATGGGATTAATGGGTAGTTTATATACCGGTATTTCCGGTCTGCAGGTGAGTCAGCGTGGTTTGAATACAACAGCGCATAACCTCTCAAATGTAGAAACGAAAGGATATGTCCGCCAGCAGACGATAATGACGGATACCTTCTATACCAATATAGGAAGAAGTGCAAATGCGCATTTGTTAGTTGGTCATGGTGCTACTGTTTCGGCAGTGACACAGGTTCGTGACCAGTTTCTGGATAAAGCTTACCGGCAGGAAATCGGACGGCAGAAGTTTTATGAGGCACAGTATGAATGTGCAACAGAGATGGAGGAAATTCTGGGTGAAACGGAAGGTGTGGCTTTTCAGGATTCCATCGAGGACTTCTGGGTGGCAATGCAGGAGCTTTGCAAAGAGCCGGACAGTATTGTTACCAGATCCAGTTTTATCCAGACAGCAGTAAGCTTTGTAGAACGTGCGGAAATGGTATTTGACCAGGTAAAGGAGTACCAGGTAAGTCTGAATGCCAACATTCGGGATTACGTGGACCGTATCAATGAAATTGCAGAAGAAATCAAAGAGCTGAACGGTAAAATCCAGAAATACGAATCCAGCGGCATGGAGAATGCTAATGACTACCGGGATGCGAGAAATCTGCTTCTGGACGAGCTGGGAAGTCTGGCAGATATTACATATAAAGAGCATACCAATGGTGTTGTTACAGTAATGCTGGAAAATCAGACACTTGTATCGGAAGATCTGGTGTATCATATGGATACCAGACTTCTGGAAAATGATACCGGTATGATTGAACCGTACTGGCCGTGTTATAATGACATACCGGTATATAGTTTTAACCCGTTGCCAACAACACAGGCAAATACGGACATTGGCTCTTTAAAAGGTTTGATGCTGGTACGTGGTAATATTGTAGGTAAATATACCCATATTCCGAGAGAACCGCAGAAAGAGGATTATACGGATGAATCCGGTTATTTTGATGAAGATGAGTATAAAAAGGATTACCGCCAGTATGAAAAGGATGTGGAAACGTTCAACCTGGAAATCGAAGGCTCTGCCATTGTCAGTGTCCAGGCCCAGTTTGACCAGCTGATTCATGGTGTGGTAACAACAATTAATGATCTGCTTTGTCCGAATAAGGAAGTACTGACAGCGGATGGGGAAACGATTAAAATATTTGATGCAGAAAATGCGCCGGTTGGTATGGATGAAAACTTTACACCGGGCGAGGCATTGTTTAACCGCAAATCCATGGACCGTTATGAGAAGACCACTGCAATGATTGAAGTGAATGGTATTTTCCAGGAAGTGGATGTCTGGAAGTATAATGAAGAAGATCCGGAAAACAATTACAGTCTGTTTACCCTTGGTGAGATTGAAGTAAATCCGGATATTATGAAAGACCCATCTCTGATTCCACTGTCTACGAATGACAGAACCGGTAACTATGCAGTAGAGGTTGCGGAAAAGCTGATGACAGAGTGGCAGGAACCATTTTCCACGCTGACTCCAAATGAGTATAAGAAGCATAATTTTAATGAATATTATACCGAAATGATTGGTGCGCTGGGAACCAGAGGTGAAAAATACCGTAACATTTACCAGGCACAGGAAACGCTGGCCAACAGTGTGGAGAACCAGAGACTTTCCGTAACGGCAGTATCTTCGGATGAGGAGCTTACGAATATGATTCGTTACCAGCATGCGTACAATGCGTCGGCGAGATATGTCAATGTAGTAAACCAGATGCTGGAACATTTACTCAATGCACTTGGATAAAAAGATTTAGAAGAACAGTGTGATACACTGGAATAGAGGAATATTATGGCAAATACATTTTTTGGTCTGAATATTGGAACTACCGGTCTGTATGCAGCAAAGACCGGCTTGAATACAACAGCGCATAACGTGGCAAATATAGAAACAAAGGGATATTCCAGACAGGTAATCAGCCAGTCTGCGGCTACCCCGATTTCTACCAATAACCGTTATGGTATGATTGGAAGCGGTGTGAATGTAAATGAGATTAATCAGATGCGCAGTGAATATTATGATAACAAATACCGTTCCAACAATGCGCTGTATGGAAAATATGAATCCAGAAGTTATTTTATGAACGAAGTACAGGCGTATTTAAATGAAATCGAGCTGGAAGGCTTTACGGTTACTTTTGATAAGATGTATGATTCGCTCCAGGAACTGGAAAAGGATCCGGCGAATCTGACAGTAAGAACCCAGGTTGCCAATTACGCACAGAGTATGTGTGAGTATTTTAATTCCCTTTCCACCAGCTTGAATCAGGTGCAGACGGAATGTAATTTTGAAATCAAGAATCAGGTAACCAGAATTAATTCCCTGTCGTCCCAGGTGGCAACTCTGACCAAGCAGATTAATACGGTGGAAATCGGCGGAGAAAATGCGAACGACCTGCGTGACCAGAGAGAAAATCTGATTGATGAATTATCGGAACTGGTCAATGTGACGACAGAGGAAAGAACGGTGGGCACCTGTGGGGCGACAGAATATATTGTACGTCTGGACGGAAATCTGCTGGTTGACAATTATGAAGCAAAACAGCTGACAGTTATTCCAAGAAAAGAGAAAATGAGCCAGTGTGACGTGGAAGGTCTTTATGATATTTACTGGGATAATGGGGAACGCCTGAATCCGGAAAGTACTTCCCTTGCCGGTACATTAAAGGCATTGTTTGAAGTAAGAGATGGAAATAACATGGAGAACCTGCAGGGATATGCAGAGGAGATTGATGAAGGTGCCACAACGGTTACCATTCATTCCACGAATATCAATGATGTGAAAGATCTGAACATTCCGCAGGAAGGAAAAATTACGATTGGCAATGGTGAGTATACGTACTCTTCCTTCTCTGTTTCGGTAAATGCAGACGGAACTTATAGTTATACCTTTGAATTAAATGAAGAAGCAAGACACCAGTATGCGGAGGATACCAAAGTAGCTCTTGGTACGACCATGGATTATAAGGGAATCCCATATTACTATGCGCAGTTAAATGAGTTCATCCGTGTATTTGCGCAGGACTTTAATACCGTGCATTCTTCCGGTGAAAATCTGAATAAAGAAACCGGAGTGAATTTCTTTACAGCCAACAGTACGGTGGAAGGCGGCAAACAGTATAACCTGAATAATCTTGGAGTAAAAAACGGTGAGGACGTAGAGATTTCAGAGTTTGAATCGGACCGTCTGGTGCAGGATACTTCTTATTATGTGCTGACCGCTGCTAATTTTACGGTGAGTGATAAGATTATGAAGGATCCGGCTTCCATTGTTGCAGCCTCTTCCATTACCGATGGTATCGGCAATGCAGATGTGGCAAAGAAGCTGCTGGCATTAAAGAATGATGTTACTATGTTTAAGCAGGGTGACCCGGCGGCATTTTTACAGACCCTGGTTGGTGAAGTCGGCGTAGACACCAATGCGGCACAGAATTTTGCACAGAGCCAGCAGAATATTGTACAGTCCGTAACATCCCAGAGACTGTCGGTGGCTGGTGTGGATATTGATGAAGAAGCCATGAACCTGGCAAAATACCAGGAGGCTTACAGCCTGGCAGCAAAGGTGATTTCTGTCATGAATGAGACTTATGATACACTGATTAACAATCTGGGTATTTAGTCAGATTGATTTGGAGGACCAGATATGCGTATTACAAATAAGATGATGACGAATAATGCGCTCTATAATATTAATAACAACAAGAACCTGATGAGCAATTTAGAGCAGCAGTATTCCAGTGGTAAAAAAATTACAAAGCCTTCGGATGACCCGATTGTAGCGGTGCGTGCGTTGAAGTTCCGTACGAATTTGTCGGAATTGAACCAGTACTATGAAAAGAACATTCCGGATGCCCTGGCATGGATGGATGTTACGGAGAGTGCGTTAAGTACGGTAAATGATATTATTACTTCCATGAATACTTACTGCAATCAGGGAGCTAACGATTATCCGACAGCAGAGGACCGGAATGCGATTGCAACTACCCTGATGGAATTAAAGGGACAGTTGTATCAGGAAGGTAATACAAACTATGCCGGACGTTATGTGTTCAGTGGTTATAAGACAGATACCAGTCTCGTGTTTAATGAGGCGTCAACAAATCTGAAATATGAAATTACGGAGCCGTTGGAGGCAGAGAGTATTGATCGTATTTCCAGAGTGCTGAATGAGTCGGATTTTACAGAATTTGATCCTAATAATCTGACGACATGGAATACAGATATGCCGTACAAGATTGAGCAGTACCGCATGAAATTGTCTTATACTGGTCTGGAAAAAGATGCCTTTGGTACGGATGAAGGACTTAAGTTTTCTTATACGACAGAAGCTGGTGTGGAAGTAGAACTGGATGGTACAGAACCTGCAACAGCACGTCCAAAATTAAATCAAATTTCCGTATTGGATGAAAAGGCGTATGATCCAGAAGAGGGAACAATTAATTTTATTCCTGAAACAGGAGAGTTGATTCTTTCCAAGGATATGTATGAAGAACTTCGTACCTCTACTAACATTAAAGCAGAGTATGTGAAAGATGAGTTTGACATTAATGATCTTCGTCCGGAGCATTACTTTGACTGTACCGTAACAGATACAGAAGATCCGGCTAAGGAACCTGTAACTTATACCAAGCAGGATCAGCAGATTCAGTATGAAGTGAATTTTAACCAGAAGCTGACCATTAATACCCAGGGTTCCGATGCATTTACGACCGGAATTACCCGTATGATTGATGAAATTGTAAATTCGATTAATAGTGTAAAAGCAGTAGAAGATGCCATGCTGGAAGTGGACAAAATGCTGGCGGATACTTCCGTAGTAGGAGCTAAACGTACCAAGCTGGAGGAAATCAAAGAACAGTTAAAGGCAGAGCATGCATTGAAAACTACAGTTATGACAGAAGCATTTCAGAGAGGAATTACGATTACAGAGCAGGAACAGGAAGTACTGAATGTAGCTACAGCAGACATGGGCGGCCGTTATAAGAGACTGCAGCTGACCCAGAGCAGACTTTCTGACCAGCAGGTAGACTTTGAAGAACTGCTTTCCAATAATGAAGATGCCGATCTGGTGGATACCATTATTAAGTATTCTGCAGCAGAAACGGTGTACAATTCTTCGTTATCGGCAGCATCCAAGCTGGTACAGACATCCTTGATGGATTTCTTATAAGAGAAATAACGGGACCAGAATGATAAGAACCTTTTAGAAGGCATGGTTTACTGCATAAAGGAGTTCTTTTGTGTAAAAACTTAAAACGAGGAAGCAGACAAGGAGGATTTCAATGTTAATTAAGACAAGATACTTTGGTGAAATTGATGTGGATGACCAGAAGGTTATTACGTTTGATGAGGGATTGATTGGCTTTGAAAACCTCAAAAAGTTTACTTTGATTTATAATAATGAAACCGAAGAAAGCAGTGTGATAACCTGGCTGCAGAGTCTGGATGAGCCAAGGATGGCACTGCCGGTGATTAGTCCGTTTTATGTGAAAAAGGATTATAATCCGGTGGTAGAAGATGAGGTTCTGGCAGGTCTGGGAGAATTACAGCCAGAGAATACCGTTATATTTCTGACACTGACCGTTCCATCGGATATTACCAGAATGACAACAAATCTGAAGGCACCGATTATTATTAATGCGGAGACAAAGAAAGGTTGTCAGGTGATTGCAGAAAATGCGGATTATGTGGTAAAGTACAATATTTATGAGGTTATCCAGAAAATGAAGGAAAAGAAGGGAGAGTAGGCCGATGCTTGCATTATCCAGAAAGGTAAATGAATCGATTGTCGTCGGTCATGATGTGGAAATTACAATCCTGGAAGTCAAGGGTGACCAGGTAAAGATTGGAATTAACGCACCGAAGTCGGTTCCGATTTACCGGAAAGAAATTTATGTCCAGATACAGGAGGCAAACAAAGAGGCAGTAGCCGGAGGCGCTTCCCTGGAAGAATTAAAGAAGATGTTTTAAGGAATAGAGGCCGTTCAAGGAAGCGGGCAGAGTTGTCTGGAAGGTGTTCAGGTGCCGGAACCAGAGGACAGAGTCCGTGAATTGAACGGCTTTTGTGTTGCTGATTGCTGATACAGCGGAAATGACGTTATTTTTTACGAATATCTATAAAGAAATAAGGAAAAGAGTCCGATATATTTTATAAGAAATGATGTAACTTTACCGGTCTGTAAAGGAAGGAAATGGTTACATATTATCAAAGAAGGAACTTTGAGCAGATAGTCAAGGAAAGGCAAGGTGGATAGTATGGCGTTAGAATCAATTGGTGGAGCAGGCAGCATGAATAATTATGCTGATGTTGTAAAGACAGTAAGCAAGGCACCTCAGGTACAGGCACCGGAGGAGGCTGCAAAAAAGGCAGTACCGGTTACTCCGGCAGCAGTTATGACAACTTCTGCAGCTCCTGTTTCTACAGAGGCTAAGGGTACTGGAGCAGAGGGACAGGATGAAGAGGCTGTTTCCCGTAAAATGAAGGATGCAATTGATAAGGTGAATCAGAAGATTGTTCCTACAAAGACAAGATGTGAGTTCTCTTATCATGAAGAAACCAAGAGAGTATCTATTAAAGTCATCGACCAGAATACAGAGGAAGTTATCAAGGAGATTCCTCCGGAGGAGACACTTGATATGTTATCCAAAGTATGGGAGCTTGCCGGACTTTTGGTAGATGAAAGACGTTAAGTTGTTTAACAGCACAGATACATGGATGTAATGGAAACTTTAGTCATGGAGGATGGCCGGAAGCTTAGTTCCGGCAGAAGGTGAGGTAAATATGGGAATTGGATTATCTGGTATGGTTTCTGGTCTGGATACGGATGCTATCGTTCAGGCGATGGTATCAGCACAGCGGACCAAATCAACAAAGATTGAAAACAAGATTACGTTAAATAAGTGGACAACAGAAGCCTGGTCCGGACTGAATACAAAGATTTATTCTTTCTATACCAAGTATGCTTCCAAACTTCGTTTACAGAGTTCTTTTATGACGAGAACGGCGAAGAGTTCGAATGAGGATGTGGTAACGGCAAAGGCAGAGTCTACTGCAGCTGTGGGTACACATACTCTTCAAATTAACAAATTGGCAAGTTCCCAGTATGTAACTGGCGGACAGATTCAGAAAGATGGAAAAAAGGCAAATTATAATAAAAACAGCAAGTTGACAGAAATGGGCGTAACAGCTGGAACAGTTATTACAATTGCTGGTAAGAAAGGTTCTGATGATGAAACAGTAAAGAAACTGGAAGTGACAGAAAAAACTACAGTAAATGATTTCATAACAGCTTGTAAGGATGCTGGTCTGACAGCAAGTTTTGATGAAACACAGCAGAGATTTTTTATTAGTTCAGCAGAAAGTGGTACGGATGAAAAATTTTCGATTACAACCGCTGCTTTAAATACAACAGGTACACAGGCGTTTAAAAACATAACGGATTATGTTACTCCTGATGAATTATCTTCAGAAGATAAAGCTGCCTATGAGACAGCAATGACAACACTTCGTCAGAATGTGGGGCTTCTGGATGATGTTCTGGCAGATGGTTTTAATTATGATACCGCTGATGCAACACAGAAAGCAGTGAAAGATGCTGTTGAAAAGGTAAAGAAAATCGTAGCAGGACAGCAGGCTGAAATTGCGGCAGAAGCTGCTGAAAATGATGCAATTAAAGGAAGTATTGAAACGGCATTTGACAAGCTTGCAGACATAGAGGATGGCACAGATACTACGACACTTACTACTGCTGAAGCATTTAAGGTATATAATAAATCGTATACTTATGATGAACTGAAGACATTGCGTGATACTGCAAGTGAATCTTTGGTGCAGGCTTCCAAAACTGCCGCTGAAAAAGCAGGAAATGATGCAGTGGCAGCACTTAAGGAAACATATGGTGAAAATTATGTAACAAAAGCAGAAGCAGTTGCTGCACAAGATAAAATTGACAAATACAATGAGGCGCTGGCTGCAGGAACAACAGACCAGGATGAATTGGATACGTTAAAGACAGAGGCAGAAGAAGCACAGAAAGTAGTAGATAAGTGGGAAAATGCACCAGTAGACGCAGATGGCAATACATTAAAAGATGCTGATGGAAATGAACTTGTATCATTGAAATCTGTATATGAAACTGCTTATAATGCAACTTATGTATCTACTCCGGCAGAGGAAGATGTTATTGCAGAGATTCAGAAAAGCGTGATTACAGAGAATCAGGCAGAGTATGATGCAGCGGTGGCAGCAGAAAAGGAAGTAATTCTTTTAGATGCGGCAGCGGATTCTCCATCAAGTTTGGCAGGTCAAGCATTGGCAAGTATTTTAGGTGATATTGAGAATGGTTTAGAAGAAGCAGGTACAACCGGAACTACAACCGGAGCTCTTTCTGGTATTGGTCTTGGAGAAATTGCTGGTACAGCAGTAAATGAAACCAGTAGTACCAGTATGGTTGTTGTTGAGGCATCAGACGCAGAATTTGTATTAGATGGTGCTACCATGACAGAAACATCTAATAATTTCACTGTTAATGGTATTACTTTAAATCTTTCTGATACAACATTTGACGAAACGACTAACAGTCACAAAGCTGTCCAGATTACCGTCGGCAAGGACGGCGACGCTACCTACGATTTAATCAAGGAAGCTTTAACCGAGTATAACAAACTCATTGAAGAAATGAACAAATTATATAATGCGGATTCTGCAAGAGGCTATGATCCTCTGACTGATGAGCAGAAGGAAGCAATGACCGAAGATGACATTAAGAACTGGGAAGACAAGATTAAGGGTTCCCTCTTAAGAAGAGATGACAGTCTTGGTTCCCTGCTTAACAGTATGAGAAGTGCTTTATCTTCTACCTATACGGATGAAGATGATGGCAAGACATATTCCCTGTCTACCTTTGGTATTGTTACCGGTAACTATACGGAAAAAGGTAAGCTTCACATTTATGGTGATGAGGATGACCCTACGTATGCTACTTACGGCGACCGTTTAAAGAAAGCATTGGAAGATGATCCGGATCAGGTAATGGAAGTTCTGACCAATGTATTCGGTAAGTTGTATGACACCATGACGGAGAAGTGTGCAAAGACAGAAATCAGCAGTGCGCTGACCTTCTATAATGACAAGCAGTACAAGAACCTGCTGGATGATTATGAAGATGATCTGGATATTATGGAAGACAGAATCAAGGAACTGGAAGACAGATATTATAAGCAGTTTACGGCGATGGAAACAGCGTTAAGTAAGCTGCAGAGCCAGACCAATTCCCTGGCGTCTTTATTAGGAACAGGTACACAGTAAAAATAAAAATACAGAAGGATTTTAGGGAGGTATATCTCAAATGGCGATTAATAATGCAGCTACACTTTATAAGGGAACCAAGGTTAATACCGCAACTCCGGCAGAGCTTACATTAATGCTGTATGAAGGAGCAATCAAATTCTGTAATATTGCAATTCTTGGTTTTGAGCAGAACGATTATGAAAAGGTAAACAACAACATTATCAAGGTTCAGAATATTATTACAGAGCTTCGTGCAACCTTGGATTTCAAATATCCAACGGCAAAGGATTTTGATGTAGTATACGAGTATATCGGAAGCCTTTTGGTGCAGGCAAATATTAAGAAGGATCTGGAATTAGTGAATCAGGCACTGGATCAGATTCGTGAAATGAGAGACCTCTGGAAGGAAATCATGAAGCAGAATCACATGTATGTAAACTAATCAGTAGTGCTACGCGGGCTGTTGCAGGCATTTTTGCGACAGCCCTGTTGTGCATAGAAAGGATAGGGCTCATGGCAGGTGCAAATGGAATGACATATATCAGAATGATGCTGGATGTTCTGACAAAGAAGGAAGTACATCTGGCCAAAATTCTGCAGTATACAACAGAACAGAGCAATCTTTTAAAACAGACGGAGTTTGATGAACTGGAGTTTTTACAGTTGGTAGAACGCAAAGATGGAATTATTAAGAAAATCGGAGAATTTGATAATGGATTCCAGTCTATTTTTAACCGGGTATCAGAAGAACTGCAGGTCAACAAAGAGGAATATAAAGAACAGGTTCTGGAAATGCAGGGTCTGATTACCAGAATTACTGATTTAGGTGTGAAGATTGCTGCTTTGGAAGAGAAAAACCGTTCTGCCCTGGAGTTTGCCCTGCAGGGAAAGAAAAAGAGTATCCGGCAGTTTAAGGTTGGTAAACAGACAGCGGATAAGTATTATAAAAACATGATAGGGCTGCAGGCACAGAAGTCTTATTTTATGGACCAGAAGAATTAGCAGTCTGAAAGGAGGCAGTTATGAAGAAATTAAAAGGATGGAAGCTGGCGGCATTTGCGCTGATGTTTGTGCTTATGCTGGCAGGTACGGTGAGGCTGATAGCCTGGGCCGGGGATACAACGGAAGAAGGATTTAAACCGGAGCAGATTGAAGTAGACTATATCAATGAAACGGTAACCGTGCGGGTAGTAGACCGTAGTGTATATCCTACTGTGGATTTAGACCAGATAGACTATATGGTTTATTATACAGATAAGTATAATAAGGATTTGTCCAAGTGGGATGTCTGTGAGGTACGTGAACGTGAATATATAGATGAGTCAGGAGCAACAAAAAAAGAAGCAGTTGCTGTATTTGACATCTCCTGGATTAATGACAGCAAGACGGTTCGCTTATATCTTTGCGGAAACCAGAAATATACAAAGGTTGTTGCAGTAGATATTGTGTGGGAAGAAAATTTTAAGGTAGATTTTACCGGAACCCTGCTTGCTACAGATATTACCCAGGCAGAAGAATGGCAGGAGGTTTATGAGGACTATCCTAATTTTACCGAAGATACCGGTTATTTCATTTTCTATCTGGAAGAGGATGGAAGAGACAACTATTACATGAATTTAGAAAATATCATGTGGCGTAAAGGTGAGGATGGTGTCTGGAGAGAATTTTCCGAGCTGGATTTAAAGGAGTTGAATATCCGTGGAGTAAAGCTTCAATTCCGTATTAAGGCTGATAATGGTATAACGGATGCAGAAGGTAATACAGTTTCCATGGCAAGGGCAAGTTCTACTGCAAAGTACAGCGTATCCAAGCTTTCCTCTGCTCCACAGGTTGTAGTAAATGCAGATACCATGACACTTGCTATCAAGAATGGTATGGAATTTTCCTTTAAGTGGGGACCGGAAAAGGATGACTGGCTCATGATTCCGGAATACAGCAAGAAGTTTGGTGAGGACCTGGTAGATGGTGTGGATTTTGTAAATCTGGATTACAGAGATGCAGAATATGAAGAAATTTATACAAACGAACGTGTTTCTGACCTGATGGTGCAGCAGGTATTGAGAGCTTATCTGAAGGAAAAAGGCGTAAGTGATTTTGTTATGAATTCTTCGATGGATTATGATACTTTGTATAATAAATATAAAGATTATCTTACTTTTACAGAGGAAAAGGATGGCATTATTCTTTATGTAAGAGAAATCGGTACAGAAAAGGATGCAGCTTCCAAGGTTGCAGAAGTGATTATTCCATGTGCCAAGGGTGGTACTCTGGCAACACCGAATGCGGATGCATTATCCTTTACGTATGGAGAATCCAAGACAAATACCGGTGGTATTCTGGTAACGAATAAGACGGCTACAGAAACAGATCCAGGTGTAAAATATCAGGTAGCAATCCTGACACCGGATCATCCGGATTATGCGAAATTAACAGTAGAACCTAAGGATACAGAGAATATTGACATTTCCGACCTGAAGTGGACCAGCATTAAGCCGGGAAAGACAATGAAATTTGCTAATAAGAAAGTTCCGAAGGGTTCCTTCTTCCTGTATCGTATTGCTGGTGAAGATGGAAATCTTCCATCCACCTATCTTGTTTCCGGTGAAATAAAGTACGATGCATTAACTTATGCAGGAATTGCAGAGGATAAGAAGAATTCTGGAGAAACATTAACAGCGGTATTCAGCACGAATCTGACAAAAGAACAGGTAAGCTTTAAGTGGCAGGTTTGTGATGATCCAAAGAATGCAGATGCGAACTGGACAGATATTGGTGGTGCAACAGCAGAGACCTTTGTATTAACAAATACACAGGCAGGCAAGTATGTCCGGGTAGTCATTACCGGTCCGGATAGAAATCCAATCGCAAGCGACTACGTCGGCCCAATCAAAGCCACCGAAGCACCTGCTGACCAGAACCAGAATCAGAACCAGCAGTAAAGCAATACAAATAAAAATGTTATAATAATAACCACACTGGCGCAGCCATTCGTTTGAATGCTGCGCCAGTAAAACTATAATAATAAAATGGAGTGTCCCATGGTCAGTATCAGTGTTTGTATGATTGTAAAAAATGAAGAAGCCGTACTTTCACGGTGTCTGGATTCCCTGCAGGGGATTGCGGATGAAATTATTATTGTGGATACCGGTTCCACAGACCGGACGAAGGAAATTGCGGCACAGTATACCGATAAAATATATGATTTTACCTGGGTGCATGATTTTTCTGCTGCCAGAAATTTTGCGTTTTCGAAGGCAACGAAGGACTATATTTACTCTGCGGATGCCGATGAAGTGCTGGAGCCAATCGACCGCAGAAAATTTTTGCAGTTAAAGCAGGTGCTTCTGCCGGAGATTGAAATTGTGGAAATGATTTATGTGAATCCCGAAGACTGTAATATGGTCTACAATTTTACCAGAGAGCCAAGACCAAAACTGTTTAAGCGGCTGCGGGAATTCCGCTGGATTGACCCGGTGCATGAAACCGTGGCACTGGACCCGGTGGTATACAGTAGTGATATCGAGATTATGCATCGTCCCCAGAGTATGCATTCCTCCAGGGATTTTCAGGCGATGGAGCGGGAACTGTTAAAGAGTGGCCGCCTGTCCGGACGGTTATACAGTATGTATGCCAAGGAACTGTTTATTTCCGGAACGAAGGAAGATTTTGCGAAGGCAGAGCAGTGGTTTCTGGCAAGACTGGAACAGACAGAACTTTCCCAGGACGCCAGGTACGAAGCACTCTGTGTACTGGCAAAATCCCTTGCCCTCCGACAGGAGTGGGAGGATCTGTTAGCGTTATGTCTGATGGAACTGGCAGGAAACAGCAGTCTTCCGGCAGAATTATTTTATCTGCTGGGACAGTACTATGAAACAGCAGAACGCCTGCCGGAAGCGGTGTACTGGTATAAAAGAGCGGCACTGGAAGCGGAGAGTTATGTCTGCATTTTTTATGGAGGTGCAGAGGCGTTGAAAGAAGCCATCCGTCTGCTGGAACAGCAGGGGAGGATGGACGAAGCGGCACAGTACAGAGCATTACTTGGATAAGAGTTCCTGCTGTATCAAAAACAGAAAACGAAAAAGGGGAATAGAACAGGAGGATGGCAAAATGACAGCACAGATTAAAAATTTATTTCAAACCAATATAGAACTGCTGGAACTGGTGGACAAGGCAGTGTTCTATTTCCGGGAGCAGAACTATCCGGCGGCTTTGGAATATATGCCGGTAGTATCGGAAAAAATGAAGGATGTCATCGATGGAATTATTGGTGACAAAGAGTATTTCCAACTGGTTTCCACAGATTCCCTGACCGAAATGCTGGAGGGAATCGTAGAAGCAAGCCGTAGTGTGGATTATGTGCTGCTGGCAGATTTACTGGAACTGCAGCTGAGTACGCTTATCTGCAACGTGCAGGAGCTGATTATAAAAAAAGAAAATTATGCTTTTTTTTCGGAGTCCATGTATCTGGAACAGTGTACTGCCATGGTGGAAAAACTGGCGGAAGCCGGACAGAAGGAAGAGGCAGAAACACTGTTTGAAGCTACTTTTGACCCGGAACAGCTGATGGAAGCCGGATACCGTGTGGAGGCGACCTCCTGCGGTCTGATGACGTTGGCAGTAAAAACGGACCGGGGTTCCATTTACCTGCATTCGAATCATAAAGCAGTCCAGGAGGCTTTTCTGCTGGCCCGAAGCTGGGTGTCAGAAGGCGTGGAAACCTATCTGGTAAAAGGCTTTGGCATGGGGTATCATGTGTTGGAACTGGCAAAACTGGCTCCGGAAGCAAAGATTAAAGTATTTGAAAGTGACGGACAGATACTGAAACTGGCCTGTGCATTTTCGCCCCTCAGAAAGCTTCTGGAAAATGACCGGATTTCCATCTGTTATGACCCGGAAGGTACGGAGTGGAAAAGAGAAGTGGAGCAGGAAGAGGAAGGAAAAGCATTCTGTCTCCACATGCCATCGGTACAGGCAGGAAGTGCATTGTTCTAAAGAGCACGGATTACACTCCGGCTGTTACAGTTTACGTAACTATTCAGCCCACCCAGATCCGCATTCGTAAAACCTGCCAGCAAGCTGTCAGTCGCTGCGTTGCAGCCGTCCGTTTTACTCATTTGGATGGGGTGGTGCTAATCGCCGTATCTGTTTACCAAAAATTTAGAAGTAATCTATTGATTTTCTGATGGGATTCCTTATATAATGATATACAGTGACTGTCCGGCAGAACTGTCTGTCTGCAATTAGGAAAGGAATGTTTCGTCTGGAACTGTGAAGGGATGGAACAGCAGCGAATATAATTCAGTGAAATCTGAAAATACTATAGAGAGACTGACAGATTAGTTACAAAAGAAAAAAGAAGTAATTGTGAAAGGATGGAGCAGTTACAAAACAAGGAGGATTGTGATGAGTGACGATAATCAAAACAGGATGAACGGCAGTAGTCCGGGCTCCGGCAGTAATGGTGGCGGGAATGGAACTGGTGGAAATAATGGAGGAAATGGCTCCGGTGGTGACAACCGGAAAAATTCCAACCGCTATGCCTTTCTGGTTTCCATGCTATTTTCCCTGATTATGCTTCTGGGAGTTTTGTGGGTATCGGACGATGTGCGCAGTAAGGCGACAGAGCAGATTACCTACGACCAGTTCATAACGTATCTGGAAGAAGGTAAGATTGAACGTGTGGAAATAAATGCGGACAGTGGAAAATTACTGATTATTCCGAAAGACCAGCCGTATGAAAATGGCGGAGTCTTCGGGATGACCTTTACTTATTATACCGGACTGCTGGAAGATGGAAATCTGCTGCAGCAGCGTCTGGAAGCGGCAGGAGTGCAGTATATCCGTGTGGTGGAAGATACGTCTTCGATTATTTTAACCATGGTGTTTAATATCGGCTTCATCTTTCTGACGTTTTTTATCTTGTCCTTTTTCCTCTCCCGCATGATTGGAAAATCCGGCGGTGGTATTATGGGTGTTGGCAAGAGTACCGCCAAGGTTTATGTGGAAAAAGAGACCGGTGTGACGTTTAAGGATGTAGCAGGCCAGGAAGAGGCAAAGGATTCCATCCGGGAACTGGTAGACTTTCTGCATAATCCACAGAAGTATGCGGAAATCGGTGCAAAGCTGCCAAAGGGTGCCCTTCTGGTGGGCCCTCCGGGTACGGGTAAAACGCTGCTTGCCAAAGCGGTGGCAGGAGAAGCAAAAGTGCCGTTTTTCTCCCTGTCCGGTTCGGATTTTGTGGAAATGTATGTAGGTGTGGGTGCGTCCCGTGTCCGTGATTTGTTCAAGCAGGCGCAGGCCATGGCACCATGTATTATTTTTATTGATGAAATTGATGCCATCGGTAAGAGCAGGGATTCCCGTTATGGGAATGATGAACGGGAGCAGACGTTGAATCAGCTGTTATCCGAAATGGATGGTTTTGATACCTCCAAGGGTATTGTCATTCTGGCTGCGACAAACCGTCCGGAAGTTCTGGATAAGGCACTGCTGCGTCCGGGACGGTTTGACCGCCGTGTTATTGTGGATAAGCCGGATCTAAAGGGACGTCTGGAAATTTTAAAAGTACATGCAAGAAATGTGTTAATGCATGACTCTGTAGATTTGGAAGCTATTGCCCTGGCGACTTCCGGAGCAGTAGGTTCTGACCTTGCCAACATGATTAATGAAGCGGCAATTCTGGCGGTGAAGTGCGGCAGAAAGTACGTGACGCAGGAGGATTTGTTTGAATCCGTGGAAGTGGTAATTGCCGGCAAGGAAAAGAAGGACCGCATTTTAAGCAAGGAAGAAAAGCGGGTGGTTGCTTACCATGAGGTAGGTCATGCGCTGATTAGTATGTTAAAGAAGGAATCTTCCGAGCCGGTGCAGAAGATTACGATTGTGCCGCGTACCATGGGAACGCTTGGCTATGTGTTACAGGCACCGGAAGAGGAAAAGTATTTAATGACGCAGGACGAAATGCTCACAAGAATTGTGACGTTCTGTGCCGGCCGTGCCGCTGAGGAAATTACGTTCCACCGGGTTACCACAGGAGCAGCCAATGATATTGAGCAGGCAACCCGTATTGCCAGAGCCATGATTACCCGGTATGGTATGTCCGAGAATTTTGATATGGTCGGGCTGGAAACAGTGGAAAACCAGTATCTGGATGGCAGAGCAGTAATGAATTGTGGTGATGAAACCATCGCGGAAATCGACCGGGAACTGCGGAAGCTGATAAAAGAGTGCCATGCGGAGGCAAAGAGACTGCTTCTGGAAAATCAGCAGGTGCTGAACGAAATTGCAGAGTTCCTTTGCGAAAAGGAAAGTATTACCGGCAAGGAATTTGTGGAAATCTACAACCGTGTGACCGGAAAGAATGAAGCAACGGACGGTGAAGAGCCGGAGGTCAAAGAAGCAGATGCGCCGGAGGAAGAACATCCGACAGTTCCGGATGAGGTCCAGACGGTAGAAGTGACAGCTGGTAATCCGGAGAAGGATACGGACAAAGCAGAGCAGTAAGAGGTAAAAACAAAATAATAGAAATGTTCTGCCGTAAAGCCGTTATGATGTAAACGGTTTTACGGCAGTGCTGTAAGAGGAAAAATTTATGTTTAATATCGAAGAAGAACTGCGTAAACTCCCGGATAAACCGGGAGTTTATCTCATGCACGACAAAAATGATACGATTATTTATGTTGGAAAAGCGGTGGTATTAAAGAACCGGGTGCGTCAGTATTTCCAGAGCAGCCGGGGAAAATCACCCAAAATCCAGCGCATGGTGGAACAGATTGCCTGGTTTGAGTATATTGTGGTGGATTCCGAAATGGAGGCACTGATTTTAGAGTGCAACTTAATTAAGGAGCATCAGCCAAAGTATAACACCATGTTAAAGGATGACAAACATTATCCGTACATCCGGGTGACGGTGAACGAGGAATATCCAAGGATTATGCTGGCAAGAGAGAGAAAAAAGGATAAGGCAAAGTACTTTGGACCTTATACCAGTGCGGCTTCGGTGCATGATTCCATTGATCTGTTGAAAAAGACCTATTTTGTCCGCAGCTGCAATAAGGTGCTGCCAAGGGATATGGGGAAGGAGCGGCCTTGTCTGTATTACCACATGGGGCAGTGCAAGGCACCGTGCCAGGGCTATATTTCCAAAGAGGAGTATCAGGCAAACATCAGCCAGGTGGAGGAATTTTTAAATGGAAACTATGCCCTGATAACAAAGCGTCTGGAAGAACAGATGATGAAATTTTCCGAAGAAATGGAGTTTGAAAAGGCAGCGGAATACCGGGATCTCTTATTCAGTGTGAAGCGTCTGGCGGAGAAACAGAAGGCAGATGATGACATGAATGTGGAGCGGGATATTATTGCTTTTGCGTCTGCCGGGGATGAAGCGGTGGCCCAGGTATTTTTTGTCCGTGGTGGGAAAATGGTGGGACGGGAGCATTTTTATCTTACCGGTGTGGAAAACGAAGCCCGAAGTACAATTATGGCAGACTTCATCAAGCAGTTTTATTCCGGTACGCCGTATATTCCAAAGGAACTGCTGTTGTCAGAAGAAACAGAAGAACAGGAACTTCTGGAAACATGGCTGACGGCAAGGCGGGGAAGAAAAGTACGCATTGTGATTCCGAAGAAAGGTTCCAAGGAACGGCTGGTGGAACTGGCAGAAAAGAACGCTTCTTTTGTTCTGCAGAAGGATTCGGAGCGGATTGCCCAGCAGGAAAGGAAAACGAAAGGAGCCCTGCAGGAAATTGCAGACTGGCTTTCCATGGAAAAGTTAAACCGTATTGAAGCGTTTGATATTTCCAACACCAGCGGTTTTGAAAATGTAGCTTCCATGGTAGTATTTGAAGGAGGAAGACCGAAAAAAGCAGATTACCGCAAATTTAAGACAAGAACCATTGCCGGACCGGATGATTATGCCAGCATGAAGGAAATTCTGACAAGACGCTTTGAACATGCAAAGAGGGAAATGGAAGAACTACAGGAAAAGTATGGAAATGCAGATGGAGAGGAAATTAAGGAAATGGGAAGCTTCACCCGTCTGCCGGATCTGATTCTGATGGATGGCGGCAGGGGACAGGTCAATATTGCGCTGGAAGTACTGGCGGAGCAGCGGCTTGCCATTCCGGTGTGCGGTATGGTAAAGGACGATAACCACCGGACCCGTGGACTGTATTACAATAATGTAGAAATTCCAATTGACACCCACAGCGAAGGGTTTCATTTAATTACCCGTATCCAGGATGAAACCCACCGGTTTGCTATTGAGTACCACCGTTCCCTGCGGGGCAAAGCCCAGACACATTCGATTCTGGATGATATTCCGGGGGTGGGAGAAGTAAGACGGCGGACACTGATGAAGCATTATGGTTCCCTGGAAGCACTAAAAGAAGCGGAGGAAGAAGAACTTGCCGGACTGCCGGGTATGAACCGGGCAGCAGCACAGGCAGTTTATAATTTCTTCCATAAGGGTTGATTTTTTTGCGTTGCAGTTCCTTTCATCTTGTGTTAGAATACCATTAATAATGTCGTAACTGTTCAGAGCCAACCTCGAAAATACTTCGTATTTCCTCGGTGTGGCGTATCCGCCAGATAGTTTCATACAAAAACATACTATGAAATGCAGGCATTTCTCGTATGTTTCTGATGAAACTGCCTGGCTCCGAACAGTTACATAATGTCATTCGAGAAAAGGAGAATCCACATGTATACCGTAGAATTAACAAAGCTTGTAGACAAAATGAAGCTTGTAAACCTTACTCCGGAAATCGATATTTCCCAGATTCTGATTAATCAGCCGGAAGTAAACCGTCCAGCGCTCCAGCTTGCCGGATTTTTCGATTATTTCAACTATGACCGTGTACAGATTATCGGAAATGTGGAGTATGCCTACATGGAAAAGATGGAGAAGGACCATGGCATCGGTATTATGAGAAAACTCATGAGCCACAAAATCCCATGTATCATCTTCTGCCGGAACCTGCCGGTCAATGACGGACTTTTAGAACTGGCAAAGGAATACGGTGTGCCGATTTTCCAGAGTGAAAAGTCCACTTCGGATTTTATGGGTGAAGTTATCCGCTGGCTGAAAGTAGAACTGGCGCCACGTATTTCCATTCATGGTGTACTGGTGGATGTTTATGGTGAGGGTATCCTGATTACCGGTGAAAGCGGTATCGGTAAGAGTGAGACTGCGCTGGAGCTTATTAAGCGCGGCCACCGTCTGGTATCTGATGACGTAGTAGAAATTAAAAAGGTAAGTGATGAAACCCTGATTGGTTCTGCTCCGGATATTACCAGACATTTTATTGAACTGCGCGGCATAGGTATAGTAGATGTTAAGGCACTGTTTGGTGTAGAAAGTGTAAAGAACACCCAGTCCATTGACCTTGTCATCCGTCTCGAAGAGTGGGATAAGAACCGGGAGTATGACCGTATGGGTCTGGAAGATAAGTATACAGAGTTCCTTGGCAATAAGGTGGCATGCCATGATCTGCCAATCCGTCCGGGACGTAATCTGGCGATTATCTGTGAGTCAGCGGCTGTCAACTTCCGTCAGAAGAAGATGGGATATAATGCGGCACAGGAACTGTATAACCGTGTGACAAATAACTTAATGAAGAAGAACTAAAATGATTTAAAGGAGCAGATATCATGGAAAATTATGTATTTGGCATTGATGTGGGAGGAACTACCGTAAAATGTGGTCTTTTCACAGCAGAAGGAACTGTTTTGGATAAATGGGAAATCAGAACCAATAAGGCAAATGGCGGAGAGTCCATTTTAGGAGACATTGCGGCAACCATTACTGCAAAGCTTACGGAAAAGGGCATTGACAAGTCCGCAGTGCTTGGCGTTGGTATCGGTGTTCCGGGTCCGGTAAAGGGGGACGGTACGGTATTAAAGTGTGTCAACCTTGGCTGGGGTGTATTTAATGTCAATGAAAAAATGAGTGAACTGATTGGTCTTCCGGTAGCAGCCGGAAATGATGCCAACGTGGCAGCTCTTGGTGAAATGTGGAAGGGCGGCGGCCAGGGCTACCAGGATGTGGTAATGATTACCCTTGGAACAGGTGTTGGCGGCGGCATTATTCTGGATGGTAAAATCTGGGCAGGAAGCAATGGTGCCGGCGGAGAACTGGGCCACATGATTGTAAATCCGGAAGAAACGGATGTATGCGGCTGCGGCGGTCATGGTCATCTGGAACAGTATGCTTCTGCAACCGGTATTGTGCGTATGGCAAAGAAAGAGCTGGCAGCAAGTGACGCACCGACAGCACTTAGAACTTACGAGAATCTGTGTGCAAAAGATATTTTTGACCAGGCAAAGGCAGGAGATGCAGTTGCAGCGGCGTTGGTAGATAAACTGTGTGCAATTCTGGCAGGAGCCCTGACCCATGTGGCAGCAACCGTGGACCCACAGGTATTTGTTATCGGTGGTGGTGTGTCCAAAGCGGGTGAAATCCTGACGGAGGGCTTAAAGAAGCATTACAACCAGAATTTATTAAGTGCGTTATATGACAAGGAATTCTGTCTGGCAACCCTGGGCAATGATGCCGGAATCTATGGCAGTGCCAAGATGATTCTGGACCAGGTAGCTGCAAAATAAACAGGCAGCAGGAGAAAACAGATATGTAAAATAATAAGTGCGGTTCTGTCCTGCATGACAAATGCGGGATGGTGCCGCACTTAGGCATGGGCTTACATATTCGGATTGGAATAGTGAAGTGTTCTTAGAATGGAGGGATACCATGGAAGCGAAAAAAGAAAGTATGCTGCAGCGGCTGCAGGAAATTCTTGGAGAAGATCATGTGTTTCCGGAAGAACCGATGTGCAGGCATATTACATTCCGTGTTGGCGGACCGGCAGAATGGTTTGTACATGTGGATACCATAGAGCAGTTAAAACAGGTGATTGTACTTTGTAAAGAGCAGCAGGAACCATATTATGTGATTGGAAACGGCAGCGACCTGCTGGTATCGGATACCGGAGTCCGGGGTGTGATCATCCGTCTGACAGGGGAATTTGAAACGGTAACTCCAAAAGAATCGGTAAATGACGGCATCTGCAATATCTGTGCCGGAGCCGGAGTAATGCTGGCAGCACTTTCCCTGAGAGCCGGAAAAAAAGGATTTACCGGTCTGGAATTTGCCAATGGAATTCCGGGAACGGTAGGTGGAGCCGTATTAATGAACGCCGGGGCGTATGGTGGCGAAATCAAAGATACCATTGTGGCAGCAGACGTACTGACAAAGGATGGAGAAATCCGTTGTCTTAAGCGGGAAGAACTGGATCTGTCCTACCGGCACAGTGCCATGATGGAAAGTGGTGATATTATTCTGAAAGCATATTTTACGCTGTCCGTGCGTCCAAAACTGCAGATTTTTGCCGTAATGGAGTCTTACCGCAAGGCAAGACAGGAAAAACAGCCGCTGGAATATCCAAGTGCCGGAAGTACGTTTAAACGTCCACAGGGACATTTTGCAGGAAAACTGATTCAGGATGCCGGTTTGTCCGGGTTCCGGGTAGGCGGAGCCATGGTCAGTACAAAACATGCCGGCTTTGTGATTAATGCGGAACATGCCACTGCTGCGGATATTTATCAGTTAATCCAGCATATCAGGCAGACCGTCAAAGAAAAATTCCAGGTGGAACTGGAGCCGGAGGTACGCTTTCTTGGAGCGTTTGATGAATGATAAAAGCGGACATAGAAGGAGAATACTATGCGATTTGTAATTGTGACCGGAATGTCCGGTGCGGGAAAATCATCGACATTAAAAATGCTGGAAGATGCAGGATATTTCTGTGTGGATAATCTTCCGGTACCGCTGATATCCAAGTTTGCCCAGCTGTTGTTTCAGGAGCATGCGGAATATGACAAAATTGCCATTGGTGTGGATATCCGCAGCGGACAGGGACTTTCGGATTTAGGTCCTTTTCTGGAGCAGATGAAGCAGAAGCGCCAGCCGTATGAGATTTTATATCTGGATGCTTCAGATGAAGTTTTAATAAAGCGTTACAAGGAAACCAGACGTACCCATCCACTGGCAGGAAGCGGCCGGGTGGAAAGCGGTATAAAAACAGAGAGGGAGAAGACTGCCTTTCTGAAAAAAGAAGCAGATTATATTCTGGATACCAGCCAGCTTCTGGTCCGGGAGTTAAAACAGCAGATAGACAAAATTTTTGTACAGAATGAAGCGTTCCACAGTTTTATGATTACGGTGCTTTCGTTTGGATTTAAATATGGAATACCGGCAGACGCAGATCTGGTATTTGATGTACGTTTTCTTGCAAATCCTTATTATGTACCAGAATTAAAGTATAAAACAGGAAATGACAGGGAAGTACAGGAATATGTGATGCAGACAGAAGCTGCGGGACAGTTTTTAAATAAATTAGAAGATATGCTGAAGTTTCTGATTCCAAATTATATTAATGAGGGAAAGAACCAGCTGGTAATCGGAATAGGCTGTACCGGAGGAAAACACCGCTCGGTAACCCTGGCAAATGCCATTACCAGGCGGCTTTCTGTGCTGGAGTATGGTATAAAAGTGGAGCACAGGGATATCGGAAAGGATACTGCAAATGTCGTTCTCAGGCCAAGTGAAAAAGGAACTTTGTGAGCAGATTTCTACTGCCAGACACTGCCAGTTAGCAGAAATTTCGGCAATAATTTTATTTTGTGGAAAAATAGTAGTTGACAAAGACCTGAAACATACCTTAAAATTGCAGACGGAAAGTGCTGTTCTGTCAAAAAAAATGTATGTGCTGTTAAAGCAGGTCTTTCAGATAGGAGCAGAACTGACAACCAGACCGGTATCTGCGAAAAAGAATCTGTATGAACTGAGTCTTGCAGAAGGGGAAACGGTGCTGGTACTTGCTGCCTGTAAGCTTACGGCAGCAGAGGAGGAAAAAGGTGGAAGGCCGCTTGTGGCGGAGCAGACGATAATAAACAAAAGCTGCTGCAAAAGAAGTTTTATTCGGGGAGCATTTCTTGCGGCAGGTTCTGTGTCGAATCCTAACAGGGCGTACCATTTTGAGGTAGTAGTAAACCAGGAAAAAAATGGGGATTTACTATGTGAAGCAATGCACTTTTTCGATGTTGACGCAAAAATCATTACACGGAAGAATCATTATGTTGTTTATGTAAAAGAAGGGGCCCAGATTGTTGATCTGCTCAACGTGATGGAAGCCCATGTTGCGTTAATGGAATTTGAAAATGTGCGCATTCTTAAGGATATGCGGAATACAATTAACCGTAAGGTGAATTGTGAAGCAGCCAATATTAACAAAACGGTAAAAGCGGCTACACGGCAGGTAGAGGACATTCTTTATATTCAGGAAAAGGTCGGACTTGCCACTCTGGCAGAGGGATTAGAGGAAATCGCCCTGCTGCGGATTGAGTATCCTGAAGCGTCGTTAAAAGAGCTGGGTGAGATGCTGAATCCACCTGTAGGTAAATCCGGAGTGAACCACCGGCTGAAAAAGCTGTGTGAAATAGCGGAAGGATTGAGAACAAGGTCAATTTAAATGGAGGATTGGAAATGGTAACTAAGGAACTGGTAATGAAGGATTTCGCTCGTCTGGATGCAAGCCCTGCTGCAATGCTGGTACAGCTGGCGAGCAAGTTTGATAGCAGCGTTTATGTGGATCAGGCAGAAAAGCGTACCAATGCAAAGAGTATCATGGGTGTAATGATCCTGAATTTCGCCGCCGGAACTAAAGCGACAGTTACAGTAGAGGGCCCGGATGAATCGGACGCACTTGCCGAGATTGAAAAATTTTTAGAGGCATAATAGAAAATAGAACCTTTCGGGGTCTTTGGATTCCGGGAGGTTTTTTTCAAATATAAATAAACAAAAATAAGGAGGACTGTCATGAACTTCACACACTTACATGTGCATACGGAATATAGTTTGCTGGATGGTTCTGCAAAAATCAATGAAATTGTAGCCAGGGCAAAGGAGCTGGGCATGGACAGTCTTGCCATTACGGACCATGGCGTCATGTATGGAGTGATTGACTTTTACCGGGCATGTAAAAGGGAAGGCATTCGTCCCGTGCTTGGCTGTGAGGTCTATGTGGCACCAGGCTCCCGTTTTCATAAAGAGGGCAGTGTGTCGGACGAACGATATTACCATCTGGTGTTATTGGCAGAAAATGATACCGGATATTCCAACCTGATGAAAATTGTTTCCAAAGGTTTTACGGAAGGTTACTATTATAAACCCCGTGTGGATTATGAGGTGCTTGAACAGTATCACGAGGGTATTATTGCACTGTCTGCCTGTCTTGCCGGGGAAGTGGCGCTGAATTTAAGAAGAGGCTTTTATGAAGAAGCTAAAGCAGCGGCCCTGCGTATGCAGGAGATGTTCGGCAAAGGAAATTTCTTTTTAGAGATGCAGGACCACGGCATTCCGGAGCAGCAGACGGTAAATGCAGGACTGCTGCGCATGCATAAGGAAACCGGCATTGAGCTGGTGGCAACCAATGACGTGCATTATATATATGATACAGACGTGGAAGCCCATGATATTCTGCTCTGTATCCAGACCCAGAAAAAGGTCACGGATGAAGACCGTATGCGCTATGATGGCGGCCAGTATTACTTAAAGTCCGCAGAAGAGATGGAACAGCTCTTCCCTTATGCAAAAGAGGCACTGGAAAATACGCATAAAATCGCAGAACGCTGTAATGTAACGATTGAGTTCGGGCATTACAAGCTGCCGCATTATGATGTGCCGGAAGGGTATGATGCCTGGACTTACTTACAGCACCTTTGTGCGGAAGGCATGAAGAAACGCTATGCTGTAGTGACGGAGGAGTTACAGGCTCGTCTGGACTACGAGCTTGGCATTATCCACAAAATGGGCTTTGATGATTATTACCTGATTGTATGGGACTTCATCAAGTACGCCAAAGACCACGACATTCCGGTGGGACCGGGACGAGGCAGTGGTGCCGCCAGCATTGCGGCATATTCCCTTGGCATTACGGATATTGATCCCATCCGCTACCAGCTGCTGTTTGAGCGGTTCTTAAATCCGGAACGTGTGTCCATGCCCGACTTCGATATTGACTTCTGTTTCGAAAGACGGCAGGAAGTCATTGACTATGTGGTAGAAAAGTACGGACAGGACCGGGTGGTGCAGATTGTGACATTCGGTACAATGGCGGCCCGTGGCGTCATCCGTGATGTGGGCCGTGTTCTCGATTATCCGTATGCCCTTTGCGACCAGGTGGCGAAGATGGTGCCGATGGAGCTTGGCATTACGATTGAAAAAGCTTTAAAGAGCAGCTCGGAGTTCCGGAATCTTTATGAGAGTGATGAAAAGATACATTATCTGATTGATATGTCAAAACGCCTGGAAGGTCTGCCGAGAAATACTTCCATGCATGCAGCCGGTGTTGTCATTGCCAATGCGCCGGCGGATGTCTATGTGCCGTTGTCCCGTGGAGCCAACGATGCCATTACCACCCAGTTCACCATGACCACGCTGGAAGAACTGGGACTTTTGAAAATGGATTTTCTGGGGCTCCGTACCCTGACAGTGATTAAGGATGCAGAAAATCTGATTAATAAAAACCGGCCGGAAGGTGATAAACTGGACATGAATGCCATAGATTATGACGACCCTGCTATTTATGAGATGATTGGCAGTGGAAAATGTGATGGTGTGTTCCAGTTGGAAAGTACCGGCATGAAAAATTTCATGAAAGAATTAAAACCGGAAAATCTGGAAGATGTCATTGCTGGAATTTCCCTGTACCGTCCGGGTCCGATGGATTTCATTCCAAAGTATATCAAGGGCAAGCAGAACCAGGACAGCATTGTGTATGACTGTCCGGAACTGGTGCCGATTTTAAAGACGACCCACGGATGCATTGTATACCAGGAGCAGGTTATGCAGATTGTCCGGGAGCTGGCGGGCTACAGTTATGGACGAAGTGACCTGGTGCGTCGTGCCATGTCAAAGAAAAAGGCAGATGTCATGGCGAAAGAGCGGAAGAATTTCGTTTATGGCAATGAGGAAGAAGGCGTCAAGGGCTGTATTGCCAATGGAATTCCAGAGGAAATTGGTAACAAGATTTTCGATGAAATGACGGATTTTGCAAAGTACGCCTTTAATAAGGCGCATGCTGCCTGCTATGCGGTGGTGTCCTACCGTACTGCCTGGTTAAAATATTATTATCCGGTGGAATTTATGGCGGCACTTATGACTTCCGTGATGGATAATCCTGGCAAAGTTTCCGCCTATATTTATTCCTGCCGTCAGATGGGCATAGAAATTCTGCCGCCGGATGTGAACGAAGGGGAGATGGGCTTTTCTGTTTCCGGCAGAAACATCCGGTATGGTCTGTCTGCCATTAAAGGCGTGGGACGTCCGGTGATTGAAGCAATGACCGCAGAACGCAGGGAGAACGGTAAGTTTACCGGACTGAAGGATTTTGTGGAGCGGTTATCCGGCAGGGAAATCAACAAGCGCACCATGGAAAGCTTCATCAAGGCAGGTGCCTTCGGTACAGAGTTTGGTACGAGAAAGCAGCTCATGCACGTTTACGTCGGTGTCATGGAGGATGTGGCACAGGAGCGCAAAAAGGGACTTACCGGTCAGCTGAGTCTGTTTGATTTTGCCGGAGAGGAAGAAAAGCAGGAGTTTGAAATCCGGCTGCCAGACGTAGGCGAATACACGAAGGAAGAAATGCTGACGTATGAAAAAGAAGTGCTAGGTGTGTACATCAGCGGTCATCCACTGGAAGAGTATATGTCCGTGATGCAGAAAAATGCGACCGCAGATACACTGGCGTTCCAGCTGGATGAAGAGACCGGGGAAGTGAAGGCAAAGGATGGCGCTGTGGTAACGTTAGGCGGTATGATTGCCGGAATTACAAGAAAAACGACAAAGACCAATGCAACCATGGCGTTCCTGACACTGGAAGATCTGCTCGGTACAGTGGAAGTTATCGTGTTTCCAAGGGATTATGAGCGTTATCGAGGGCTGATTACCGAGGAGGCCAAAGTGCTGGTAAGGGGAAAGGTTGCAGCTGAGGAAGATAAGGCAGCAAAGCTGATCTGCACGGAAATCAGTTCCATGGATGACCTGCCGAGGGAATTATGGATACGGTTTCAGAACAAGGAAGATTATCTGGCAGAGGAAGAAATGCTGTTCCATCTGCTGGCAGACAGTGATGGAAAGCATGAGGTTGTGATTTATCTGGAAGAAGAACGGGCAGTAAAGCGTCTGCCAAAAAGCAGGGGGGTAAATCTGTCCCAGGAACTGCTTGCCAGACTCCGTAACGTATACGGAGAGGAACAAATCAAAGTTGTCGATAAAAAAAGATAGGATTTGCTATTGAAAAAGAACGCTAAATGGATTAAAATATCCCTAAAGAGTTTGTTTGAGATTTAACAATAGATATGGTAAGCATACATATCATAATGGAGGTAAAGAAAAATGGCAAAGTCAGCAAAGCATAAGAAAGTAGAAACGATCGGCGTATTGAGCAGTGGTGGTGATGCACCTGGCATGAACGCTGCTATCCGTGCGGTAGTGCGTACTGCTTTAGCAAATGGTTTAAAGGTGAAGGGTATTAGAAGAGGTTATTCCGGTCTTCTGGACGAGGACATTTTTGAGATGGATGCCAAGAGTGTTTCTGATATTATCCAGCGTGGTGGTACCATGCTGTTTACGGCACGCTGTCCGGAGTTCATGACAAAAGAAGGTCAGGACAAGGGGGCATATATTTGTAAGAAGCATGGTATTGACGGCATGATTGTAATTGGTGGTGACGGTTCCTTCCAGGGTGCCAGAAAGCTGTACGAGCGCGGTATTAATACCATCGGTGTTCCAGGAACCATTGACCTTGACATTGCATGTACTGAATATACCATCGGTTTCGATACCGCAGTAAATACCGCTATGGAAGCGATTGATAAGGTTCGTGATACCTCTACTTCCCATGAGCGCTGCAGTATCATCGAAGTAATGGGACGTCATGCAGGTTATATTGCCCTGTGGAGTGGTATTGCTACCGGTGCAGAAAATATCCTGCTTCCGGAATTATACGATAATGACGAACAGGCAATCATTCAGAACATCATTGAGCGTAAGAAAGTTGGTAAGACCCACCACATCATCATCAATGCGGAAGGTGTTGGTGATTCCTACGAAATGGCAAAGAGAGTAGAAGAAGCTACCGGTGTGGAAACCAGAGCTACCATTATCGGTCACATCCAGCGAGGCGGCAGTCCGACAGCAAAGGACCGTGTGTATGCATCTGCCATGGGAGCCAAGGCAGTAGAACTTCTCTGTGCCGGCAAGTCCAACCGTGTAGTAGCTTATAAGCATGGTGAATTCATTGATTATGATATTGAGGAAGCATTAAACATGAAGAAGATGCCGGATGAGTTCCTTGTGAACATGGCAAAGAAGCTTTCCAGATAAAAACCAGAAAAGAAAGTGGGTAACTGCAAAGGTACAAAGCAGTTACGAAAGTTGGATAGAATGAACAGTAAAAAATTTAAAAAGTTTTTATCCTATTACAAACCATATCTGCGGTTATTCGCCGCAGATATGGTTTGTGCTTTAGGGGCGGCTGCCATTTCCCTGGTGTATCCATTGATAGTCCGCTACATAACAAACGATATTTTAGTGAATTATGAAATTTCTGAGGCAGTGTCCATTATTGCGAAGCTGGCTCTTGCCATGGCAGGGCTTGCATTGCTGGAATTGTTCTGCAATTATTTTATTTCCTATCAGGGTCATGTCATGGGTGCAAAGATGGAATTCGATATGCGAAATGACATTTTTAACCATTTCCAGAAGCTTTCCTTTAACTTCTATGACAACCAGAAGACCGGTCAGTTAATGTCCCGTATTACAAATGACCTGTTTGAAATAACGGAACTTTGCCACCACGGACCGGAAGATATAATTATTTCCATTATCAAGTTCGTGGGTGCATTTATTATTTTAATCCGGATTAATGTACCGCTGACCCTGCTGCTGTTTTTGTTCCTTCCGGTCATGTTTTTGTTTGCCTGGAAGATGAAAACAAAAATGAATGCTGCCTTTAAGGCGAACCGTCAGCGCATTGCAGAAATCAACGCCCAGATTGAAGACAATCTCTCCGGTATCCGGGTGGTAAAATCCTTTGCCAATGAGGATATGGAGGTAGAAAAGTTTCGGGAGGGCAACAGCCGTTTTGTTGCCAGCAAAAAGCTGGCCTATAAGCAGATGGGAACCTTCCATTCCGGTCTGGGCCTGTTCACCAGTCTGTTAAATGTAGGAGTTATTGTGGGCGGCAGCCTGATGATTGCGAAAGAAGTCATCCGGCTGAGTGACCTTCTGACGTTCCTGCTGTATGTAAACAATGTGGTAGAGCCGGTCCGGAAGTTAATTAACTTTACGGAGCAGTTCCAGAACGGTGCCACCGGATTTGAACGCTTCATGGAAATCATGGACATGGAACCGGACATCCAGGATGCAGAGGACGCAGTGGAATTAAAACATGTCAAAGGAGATATTGCTTTTGAAAATGTGGCATTCCAGTATGAGGGCACATTAGGAAAGGTATTTCAGAACATTACGCTGGATGTGAAGGCCGGCGATTATATGGCACTGGTTGGTTCCTCCGGTGTCGGCAAGACAACCCTGTGCAGCCTGATTCCACGGTTTTATGATGTGACAGAAGGAGTTATTAAAGTGGATGGACAGGATATCCGCAAGGTAACAATGAAATCCCTGCGCAACAGCATTGGAATTGTGCAGCAGGATGTGTACCTGTTTGCAGGTGCAGTTGCTGACAACATCCGCTACGGCAAGCCGGGTGCTTCCATGGAGGAAATTATCGAGGCGGCAAAGAATGCCAACGCCCATGAATTTATTATGGAACTGCCGGACGGTTATGATACCTACATCGGTCAGCGTGGCATTAAGCTCTCCGGCGGTCAGAAGCAGAGACTCAGTATTGCCAGGGTGTTCCTTAAGAATCCACCAATTCTGATTTTTGATGAGGCAACGTCTGCTTTGGATAATGAGAGCGAAAAGGTAGTGCAGGAATCGTTGGAGAAACTGGCGAAGAACAGGACAACGTTTGTGATTGCCCATCGTCTTTCTACGATTAAGAATGCGAAGAATATTCTGGTGCTTGGAGAGGACGGCATCAAAGAGCGCGGGACACATGAGGAGCTGTTGAAAAAGGGCGGCGTGTATGCAGGGTTGTATACGATGACGTATACGAGGTAGAGAAGAAGAGGCTGTTGATAAATTTACAGTTTGAGTAAAGTGGTAATAAGATAAGAAAAAACTATTATGGCAGAAATATGGATTTTTGCTGTAGTAGTTCTTTTTTTGAAAATGATAGCATCATTTAGTTATGCTGGTGGGTAAGATGAAATATTTAAGTAATATAGGTAAATGAAGTTTACAAAAATACAAAAATACTCTTTTTATTGGATGTAACCGGTTACAAAAAGGAAAGGAGTATAATTCTTATGTCATTTTTAACAAATTTGAATGTAAAGTGTATGGAATATACACAGTTTACCTATAATGGTATGTCAATTAAAATTCCTTATCGTTTGAAAGGAAAGGCAACTCCAGAAGAAATGAGAGAGGCAATTTCTGCATGGGCTGGGACACAGTCTAAGACACAGGCAGAAGTTCAGGAGTATGTATCTGCTAACAAAAAGATATTTGGACTGGACTGTTCTGGTTTCGTTTATTATGTGTTAAATGAAGCAACAGGCGGTGCAGTAAGGGAATATTTTGAGGCTAAGAAAGGAGGAACATTAAGTTACGCATATGGAATTTTGGCTTCGGAGTTATCGAATATAGATTATGGAACCAAAATTACGATGGCGAAAGATATTAAGCCGGGATGTACTATACAGGTAAAAAAAGGTGCGCATGTTATGGTTGTTCATTCTGTGAATAAAAATGCAGAAGGCGTTGTTACCAGCATTGTATATGCACATTCCGATGATGTAGGGGCTTCGCATCATGGTTATATCAACATCGGTGATGAAACCAAGGATTTGAACCACGCAAGCCAGACATGGAGGGATACAGCATATACGAATCCAGCCTATTTACAGACGGTGTATACCCATACAGTACTGTTAAAACCAGTACAGGATTTTGTATAAGATAAGAAATAGTAAAAAAAAGCACAGCCAGAGTATGGTCATATGTACTCCGGTTGTGCTTTTTTATTATCCTGCTGTTGGATAGTAAAAGGTAATGGCAGCAATCTTGTTGTCCTTGATAAGTAACCCAAGATGGATTGGTAGCGTATCCGCTGGGCGTTGGATATCAGCGGCTATGATATAGTCAAATTGATTTGTCCAATCATAATCCTGATTGTTATATTTATAATTTGGATCAAAATCAATAGGACTATAGGGATAGGCAATTCCATTCCATCCAGCAAATCTCCATACTTTTTCTCCAATAAACTCATTGTCAAAATTTACGATGGCTACGTTAGGATATAAATCAAGTATTTCTTCTACAGTCATTCCAACAGAAATCCCATTTGCCAGGCTATAGTTTTCATCTATTAGGGAATAACCATAGAAGTATGCTGGTTCTGTTTGTCTGTGGTCTGCTAAAGCGTAATAATATTCCACACCATTGATACGTACTGTGTACCAGTTTCCGAAAGCTAGGCCGGGTAGCAGGCCATATATCTGGTGATAAATGTTGTTTTCACTGACTTCTTCGAAATCATAAAAAACGACTTTCGGTACGACGGCAACCTCTTCTGGAAGAAATACTTGTATTGGTGCCGGTGTGTTGGTAGGAGTGACAGTTGGTGTAGGAGAAGGGGGACTGGTTGGAGTAACTGTTGTGGATGGGGTTGGTATATTTGTTGGAGCAGTTGTTGCTAAAGGTGTGGTACTAATCGTAGACTGTTCAGAAAGCAAATGTTCAGATGGTTTCTGGCTGCAGCCAGAGAAAAGGCATAGAGTTAAAAATAAGAGAGATATAGTAATCTTTTTCATTGGGCATTCCTCCTAAAAGAATAGTGTCAGTAAGAACATAGAGCAGACAGATAGTTTCTGTCGTATGATCAGCCATTATACATATTGTATAATGGCTGGAGTATAAAGTCAATAGTCGAATCAAAAATTCAGGTTAATAATATGAAATGCGAATGTTTCCATTTGGTGACATTTGGAGCGGAATAGTTATATATACTAAATAATGGTGTTACTCACAAGTCACAAATCAGGAGGCAGCTGAATGAAGTGGATTTTAAGCGATATCGCATTGGGCAGAAACATTCAAACAATCAGAATGCAAAAAAATATGACACAAACAGATGTTGTGGCTAAGTTGCAGTTGATGGGAAGTATGATGTCACGAAGTACTCTGGCAAATATTGAAACGGGACGAAGAAATATAAAAGTGAATGATTTACGATTGTTAAAACATATTTTTGATGTAAGTTATGAAGAATTTTTTCGTGAATAGTTAAAATGCCAAACTTAGTTAAGAAATCTGGGTTTGGCATTTTGTTATTAATATATATAGTTTGCTGTAAGAGAATATAAATGCAGGTGCAGTAAAAATTTTACCACTTTACAACTTTTAAAAATAATACCCTTGTCGCTGAATCAGCTGTTTAAAGGCTCTCATCACCCAGTTTGATTTTATATGGCTTTCGATATTTTTCACGAAATGGGCATAAAATACCTGTTCCTGGATCTGGCTGCTTAAGACAAACTGGAATTCCTGTACGCTTTTAGCCTGATACTCTGAAAATTCTGTTTCTTGGTAAGGCAGTATTTTCATGGCACAGTAGGCGATATTGATTAAATTTACCAGCAGTTCAACCGCTTTCCTGCTGCGTACCATGTAACTGCACAAGGACCAGAATGTTTTCTGCTCGTAATAGCTTACCTCTATATTCCAGCGGAATCCATACAGGAACAATGGGACATATTTCATCCATT
>JAGBBW010000087.1 GCA_017938285.1 Lachnospiraceae bacterium | reverse complement strand
GTGATTGCCACGCACCAGGAAATGTACGGCTATGTTCGCCAAAAACGTACAGTTGTGTCAGAGATGTCGGACATTTGGATATTTTTCTCTCCAAAAACTACTATCCACGATTGTGTAAAAGTTCCGTGTGAACAGTAACCTGGTGGTTGCAGGAACAATAACCGCCTATCCCCTTCTGGCACTTCGCAGTCCAAAAAATCCAAGACAGAAAAACGCTGCTCCGATTACAGCCATCGCAATTCCCATTGCCCGCAGTTCCGATGCATACTGCCCAATTTCATTTGCCAGACGCCAGGACGGAACTCCATGCACTGCTGCCACATTCTCTGCGTCTACCACCATCACCTCATATGTACTGCCATCCCTGGCTTCCACTGTATCTTCTTTCACTTCGCCATTATAGTAAATGTCCAGCCCTTCGCAGATTTTTCCGGCATAGCCAAAATCATCCCTCTCTGACAGGATTCCGAGACCTCTTCCTTCCCCGGAAGCTGGCAGAAATACATACAGCTTCTTACTACCGTCCGCATCATACCACCAGATTTCTGCCACATAGTTTCCATCTGTCAGAAACTCTGTATTTCCCCGCTCCAGCAGTTTTTCCTTTTTCTCCGCAGAAATTTCATTGACCTCTTTGGTAAGTTCTGCCTCCCTTTTCTGCGGCAGCCAGAATGTAATCACCACTGCTCCAACGAGCCAGCACAGTCCAAATATCAGAATTGCCGCACAGAGAACTGTTCCGAGAGAACCCGGAAAGGACTTTCTCACTTCACTGTTCCTGCTTCCAGTATTGACAGCAACGTCTGCTGAAACACTTTTCTGCCGCCCCCTGGTCTGGCTGCTCTTCTTTCCTTTTTCCGGCACCAGAATCTGCTCCACTGCCAGTTTAGCCTCAGCAAGACCCACCCCGGTCACATCCCGGTAATATTTAATCGCCAGAATCACAGTGTCTGCGGTAAAATTCCGGCGGATATACTCTTCTGCTTCTTTTTTTCTTCTTTCCACTAAGTCTGTCTGTACCGCTGTGGAATAGCCACTGCCAGAAATATCTTCCAGCCCCATCCCAGCTGTACCAGCCATTCCATTGCTGTAATATTCCTCAAATATCTTTTCTACCGCCAGCTTTGCCTCAGCTAAATCCACTCCTGTCATATCCCGGTAATACTTAATCGCCTTTACTTTTAAATTCTGCGGTGCATACTCCCTGATGATATACGCCGCGATTTCTTCCTGATTCATGTTGTTTATTTCTTCCTTTCTGTTATACGACCTCTTCAGCAGGTGATTCCGTCTGTGCTGAAGAGCTGCCTGTTTTTTTCCAGTCCAGGCTTACCCAGACTTCCTCCGGCAGCACCCGGCACGGCAGAAACAAAACCTCCACTCCGGCCTGTTTCGCCTCCTCCAGTGCGTCACCAAAGGCTTTGTGTGTTGCCACATTCGCCCGTACCTCTGTTACCCCTTCCATGGGAATCACAAAGGCCACACTGCAATGATACCCCTGCTTTACTGCCTCCGTCAGTTCCCTCAAGTGCTTCACACCACGCTCTGTCGGCGCATCCGGAAAATAACCGATACCATCTATCTCCAGCGTACAGCCCTTGACTTCCATCAGATACCGTTTGTCTCCCTTTTCCATGTAAAAGTCAAACCGGGAAGCACCATACGTATATTCTGCTTTCACAAAATCGTACTCCTGCTCCGCCAGCCACTCCGCTACCACCTTATTGCAGAGCTGACTGTCGATATTCACCAGCCCAAGCCCTTCTTTATATACGGCAATCAGATCGTACTTCGTCTTCCGGGACGGATTATCCGAAACCTCCAGAATTACCTCTGCCCCTGGCAGAAGCAGCTCTTTGCAGCGTCCGGTGTTCTTTACGTGAACCGTTTCCAGAACACCGTCTACATACACCTGGGCGAGGAAGCGGTTGGGACGGCTGTGAAAGATACCATGAATAATGTTGTTATATTTCATAGGATTCTAACTCCCTGCTGAATGATTTCGTTAATTCCATACTTCTTCCAGAACTTTTTTTACAACAGTGAAAGTCCGCAGTCTGCCTGAAACTTTCTAAACTTATTCCTATTCACACTATGCATACATACCCTGTATTTATTTTTTGTAACTATGTGCTGAACAGTTACATTTTTTTATTATATGTGTATTTCTGCGGATTTGCAAGACATAATCTCCATCTGGTACTTGCTTTGTAAAACGCACCTTTTCTCCCCCTGTGACATATACTAACCATAATATTCTCTTTAGGAGCACCCATGCGTTCTCTCATTTACCCCGTAACTACTGAAACCGCTGCTGACACCGAAGGCGGTTTCCAGGCAGAGCTGACCGATATCACCACAAATTTTCCCATTGCCGATGCCACCGTTGCCATTACCTCGTTAGACAATCCATCCCGGCCTATGGAGGTTCTCCGCACCGATTCCGCAGGCTTTACGCCTTTCGTCAATCTTCCGGCCCCACCTTTTGCCTTAAGCCAGGAGCCTTCCGATGTCCGCCCTTACAGCGAATACGTGCTGGATATTTCTGCCCCAGGCTATGAACCTATCCGCATTTCGGGAGCGGAAATTCTTGCCGGTGTCACTGCCAGACAGCGTGCACAGCTGCTGCCAAGTCCTGCCGGACTGCCGGATTCCGTAGAAGAATTTACAATTCCGGACCATACCCTGTACGGCTCCTACCCTCCAAAAATTGCCGAAGCCGAAGTGAAGGAAACTATTTCCTCCGGTGAAATCGTCCTTCCTTCTGTTGTCATTCCGGAATTTGTCATCGTCCATGATGGTACACCGAATAATACAAGAGCAAGAAACTACACGGTCCGCTACCGGGATTATATTAAAAATGTAGCCTCCAGCGAAATTTATGCTACCTGGCCGGAGGCTACGATTTATGCAAATATTCTGGCGATTATGTCCTTTACGCTGAACCGGGTGTATACGGAGTGGTACCGGTCCCGGGGTTACGATTTTACCATAACTTCCTCCACTGCCTACGACCACAAATGGATACCCGAACGGAATATTTACGACACCATCGATGCCGCTGTGGACAATATTTTCAACAATTATCTGTCCCGCCCTAATGTCAAGCAGCCGATTCTGACCCAGTACTGTGACGGAAAGCAGGTGTCCTGTCCGGGACTCATGACCCAGTGGGGAAGCAAATCCCTTGGCGACCAGGGCTACACGCCAATCCAGATTCTGCGGAATTTCTACGGTAACAGTATTTATATCAATTCCACGGAACAGATTTCCGGTATTCCGGCTTCCTATCCTGGAGCAGCACTGCGGGTCGGTTCCCGTGGAAACAGTGTACGGACCATTCAGGAACAGCTGAATGTCATCAGCAATGCTTATCCAAGAATTCCAAAGGTTGCAGAAGACGGTGTATTCGGCAAAGGAACCGAGGAAGCCGTACGGACCTTCCAGGAAGTTTTCAATCTGACACCGGACGGAATTGTAGGATTTAATACCTGGTATAAAATTTCAGCCATTTATGTGGCAGTGAGTAGAATTGCAGAGTATATGTAACTTTGAGGAATATTAGAAATATTGGAAATATTATCATAAGTATGGGGTATCTGGCAAAAGAATTGCCTGATACCCCATCTGCTTTATCCCAGCAGTACCATATAAATCACCGCTGCCGACACCACCAGCTGGATAATTCCAAAACGGTATACCGCCTGGGTATTGGACCAGCCGGATACTTTGCGTACATGGTCATGCAATGGAGTTCTTGTGTTTTTCAAAATATGAATTTTCAAAAACCGCAGCAGTGCCACCTTCACAAGACCGATACC
>JAGBBW010000086.1 GCA_017938285.1 Lachnospiraceae bacterium | reverse complement strand
TCAATGCATTTCATTTTACACCTTTGAGTGAAGTGAAGGTTGTTATATTAGGGCAGGACCCATATCATAATATAGGCCAGGCGCATGGGCTTTGCTTTTCGGTAAAACCGGAGGTAGAGATACCGCCGTCACTGGTGAATATCTATAAAGAACTTCAGGAAGATCTGGGATGCCGAATTCCGAATAATGGATATTTGGTAAAATGGGCGGAGCAGGGAGTGCTCTTGCTGAATACGGTGCTGACAGTCCGGGCGCATCAGGCGAATTCCCATCAGGGCAGGGGCTGGGAACAGTTTACCGATGCGGTAATTCGTGCAGTAAATGAAAAAGAAGAGCCGGTTGTATTTTTGCTTTGGGGCAGACCGGCACAGATGAAAAAGAATATGCTGACCAATCCGAAGCATCTGATTCTGGAAGCGCCGCATCCAAGTCCGTTATCTGCGTACCGGGGATTTTTTGGGTGCAGACATTTCAGCAGGACAAATGAGTTTTTACAGGCAAATGGGCTGGAACCGGTTGACTGGCAGATTGAGGATATCGGATGATGTATTCCAGAGTTTACGTGGAGATTACAACAATATGCAACCGGAACTGTACGTTCTGTCCGGGGACAAAACGGGAACCACGCCGGATGTCCATGGATGAATTTATGCGGATTACAGAAAAACTGAAGGGTGTTACAGAGTATCTGTATCTTCATGTGATGGGGGAACCTCTGACCCATCCGCTATTACCGGAATTTATACGTTACGCTTCCGGACAGGGATTCCGGGTTGCCATTACAACGAATGGGACGCTGCTTTCCAAAAGAGGACAGGAACTGTTGGAATCAGGCGTGTATAAGGTGAATATTTCCATCCACAGTTTTGAAGAAGGGTCAGATGACGCATATCATCAATATATTTCAGACTGTCTCCGGTTTGCGGATGCGGCCAGCCGGGCAGGTATTCTGACAGTACTGCGTTTATGGAACCGTGGTTTTGATGAAGGGAGAAATATTAATACGCTGGCACTGCTTCGGGAGTATTTTTCACAGGAAGAATGGTCCGAAGGAAGCAGGGGTTCCCGGATTCGTTCAAAGCTTCACCTGGAATATGGGGAGCGGTTTGAATGGCCGGATATGGAAAAAAAAGACCGGGGAAATGAAGTATTCTGTTATGGACTGAAGGATCATTTTGCGGTTTTGTGTGACGGCCGTGTGATACCATGCTGCCTGGACAGGGAAGGAGAGATTACCCTTGGAAATCTGTTTACGCAGCCGCCGGAAGAAATTCTTTCGTCTTCGAGGGCGGTCTGTATGAAGCAGGGATTTCAGAAACGTCAGGCAACGGAGGAATTATGCCGGAAATGCGGTTATGCAAGAAGGTTTTAACTGCCGGAATCGAAGTGAAAAGAATTGAAAATGCGGATTGCTGTATGAAAAAGAATGTTTTTACAGCAATCCGTATTTTTTTATGCACTTTTTATGGTTTGTTTCCGCATATGCTGTTGAAATAAATGGGAAAAATCACCTCTTAACTATTTCTTAACTAATTTTTACTTGAAAAATGGTAGAAAATGGATATAATGTGTTTATGGAAAGAATTTCCACAAACTAACTTTTGAAAGGGATTTGGTGAAATGGGTAAAATCAGAGTATTAATTGCAGACGATAATATGAGATCCGCAGGTTTAATGGAGGAAGCAATCAAAAAAGATAAAGAAATAGAAGTTATTGGAAAAGCAGAGGATGGAATGGATGCATTAGAGCAGATTAAAGAGAAAGAACCGGATGTCGTTCTGCTGGATCTGATTATGCCGAAACTGGATGGTCTGGGTGTTATGGAGCATGTGAAAAAAGATGTGACTTTAAAAAAAGCGCCATCGTTTATTGTGATTACAGGAATTGGACAGGAAGTTGTAACAGAGAGTGCTTTTGAACTTGGTGCCAGCTACTATATGTTAAAGCCGTTTGATTACCAGCTGGTGATTTCCAGAATCAAGCAGCTGAGAGGAGTGAGCAGTTATCGCAGACTGGATGGAGCAGGAAGTGCAGCAAAGGGCGGTAATGTGTTTCTGGAAAGAAATCTGGAGGCGGATGTGACAAATGTAATTCATGAAATTGGTGTTCCGGCACACATTAAGGGATACCATTATTTAAGAGATGCGATTATGATGTCGGTAAATGAGACAGAAATGCTGAATTCCATTACAAAGCAGCTGTATCCGACCATTGCAAAGCGCCACAAAACAACTGCCAGCCGTGTGGAACGTGCCATCCGTCACGCAATTGAGGTGGCATGGAGCCGTGGAAAGATGGACACGATTGACGAGTTGTTTGGCTATACGGTACATAATGGAAAGGGAAAGCCGACAAATTCTGAATTTGTTGCGCTGATTGCGGATAAAATCAGATTAGAGTACAAATTGCCGGTATAAGTCTTTTCAAAAGCAAAAAAGTGTGGTATACTATAAACAATGAGTCATGGGTGGTTTACAAGAGGACTCAAATTTATGACCCCACATAAGAAGGAGGACGTATGAAAAAGGTATTATTTGTTTCTTCGGAGTGTGTTCCGTTTATTAAGACCGGTGGACTGGCAGACGTAGCAGGCGAACTGCCAAAGTACATCAATAAGGAAAATTATGATGTACGAGTTATTATTCCAAATTATAAGGCAATTCCGGAAAAGTTTAAGAAGAATTTTGAGTATAAGACACACTTTTATATGGATTTAGGCTGGAGAAAGCAGTATGTCGGCATTCTCGAAACAGAATTAAATGGTGTAAAGTTTTATCTGGTAGACAATGAATACTATTTTAATGGCGACCGTCCGTATGGCAATATGCATGAAGATATTGAAAAGTTCGCTTATTTCAGCCGTGCGGTAGTATCCCTGCTTCCATATCTGGAAGATTTCCGTCCGGATCTTGTACACTGCAACGACTGGCAGACAGGTCTGATTCCGGTATTTATAAAAGATTTTGCAAGAGGCTGCGATTATTATGAAGGCATTAAGACTATCATGACCATTCATAACCTGAAATTCCAGGGTATCTGGGACATTAAGGTGATTCAAGACGTGACCGGTCTGGGTGATGAGTATTTTACCAGTGACAAGTTGGAAGCTTACGGCAGCAGTAACTTCTTAAAGGGTGGTCTGGTATACGCAGATTATATCAATACCGTAAGTGAAACTTACGCAGAAGAAATCAAGATGCCGTTTTATGGAGAAGGTCTGGATGGTCTGATGAGACATCGTGCCGATACGTTATGTGGTATTGTGAATGGTATTGACTACAGCGAGTACAATCCGGCAACGGATAAATACATTCTGCATCATTTTACCGCAGAAGATTTCCGCAAGGTGAAAGCAAAAAATAAGAAAGAACTGCAGAAGGAGCTTGGTCTGGAAGTAGATGAAAAGAAGTTTATGATTGGTCTTGTTTCCCGTCTGACGGACCAGAAGGGTCTGGATCTGGTAGAATGTGTGATGGAAGAAATTTGTGATGAGGATGTACAGTTTGTTATTCTTGGTACCGGTGATCCGAAATACGAAAATCTGTTCCGGCATTATGAACATAAGTATCCGGAAAATGTTTCTGCCAGCATTTATTATAACAATGAGCGTGCACACCGCATCTATGCGTCCTGTGATGCATTCCTTATGCCGTCCTTATTTGAACCATGCGGACTGAGCCAGCTGATGAGCATGCGTTATGGTACAGTGCCGATTGTCCGGGAAACAGGCGGCTTAAAGGATACCGTAGAGCATTATATGCCGGAAGAAGGAACCGGAACCGGTTTCCGCTTTATGAATTACAATGCCCATGAGATGTTAGACATGATTCGTTATGCAAAGCATACGTATTATGGAAGAAAGAGAGAATGGAACAAGATTGTAGAGCGTGCCATGGCGAAGGATTTCTCCTGGGAGTGTTCGGTTAAGAAATATGAAGAGCTTTATGACAAGGTGCTTGGTATAGCAGTTCCTGTAGTGGAAGAAGTAGTAGAAGAAACAGTAGCAGAGGAAGAAGCTGCTGAATAAATTATAATTAAACAAAGCAGGAGGATAAGGGGATGCAAAAGCGGCATCCCCTCCTTTGCGTAAGTGTGTTTTTATGAGGAAGCAGACAGTGTGAAAAGAAAGGAAACAAGTATGAAACTGGCAGAACTATTAACAGGATTTTCTTACCGGGTAGTACAGGGAGAGGAAACAACAGAAGTGACAGAACTGGTGTTTGACTCCAGAAAGCAGATTGTGCCGGGAGCTGTGTTTGTCTGCATCAGCGGTGCGGTGCATGATGGGCATACTTATGCGGCGGCAGCGGTAGAAGCGGGAGCCGCCGCCATTATTGCGGAACATGAGGTGGAGGTGGCAGAAGGTGTCTGTCTGGTTGTATGCGAAAATACAAGAGAAGCCCTGGCGTGTATGTCAGCGGCATATTTTGGTCATCCGGCAAAAGAACTGGTAACGATTGGAATTACCGGGACAAAAGGAAAGACGACAACGGCCTATATGATACGGAATACATTGGAACTTTCCGGCTGTAAGACCGGACTGATTGGTACGATTGAGGCGATTGTGGGAGAACGGCATATTCCGTCCAGCAATACCACACCGGAGTCTTATTTTGTGCAGAAATATTTCCGTGAGATGGTGGATGCCGGATGTAAGTGCGTGGTGATGGAAGTTTCTTCCCAGGGACTTATGCTGCACCGTGTCAGCGGATTTACATTTGATTATGGAATTTTTACCAACCTTTCCCCGGATCATATCGGTGGGAATGAACATAAGGATTTTGACGATTATCTGCACTGTAAGAGTCTGCTGTTCCGGCAGTGCAGGGTTGGCATTGTAAATGCCGATGATGAACATGTAAATCAGGTGCTGGCAGGGCATACCTGTGAACTGGAAACCTATGGCATAAAGGAAGGTGCGGATTTACGTGCAGTAAATGTGGATCTGCATAACAAAGATGGGGAACTTTTAGTTTCCTATGAAACGGAAGGGAATATGAATCTGGCAGTAACAGTGGGGATTCCCGGCAAATTTACGGTTTACAATTCTTTGACCGCACTGGCAGTCTGCCGGCATTTTCAGATTCCGGAAGAAACCATCCAGCAGGCGCTGCGTGTGGTAAAGGTGAAGGGCAGGGTAGAGCCGGTGGAGGTTTCGAACCGGTTTACACTGATGATTGATTATGCCCATAATGCCATGAGTTTAAAAAGTCTTCTGACAACACTGGCGGATTACCAGCCAAAGCGGATTATTTCCCTGTTTGGCTGTGGCGGTGACCGTTCCAGGGACCGGCGTTTTGAGATGGGTGAAATTTCTTCCGAATATGCTGACCTGACGGTGATTACCAGCGATAATCCAAGAACGGAAGATCCGCAGGCAATTATGGAAGACATTCTGACTGGTGTGAAGAAAAAGAATGGGGAATATGTCATGATTCAGGACCGGAAAGAAGCGATTCGTTACTGTATCCGGAATGCCAAGGATGGCGATGTTATTGTGCTGGCAGGAAAGGGTCATGAGGACTATCAGGAAATCAATGGGGTAAAATATCCGATGGATGAGCGGGTGCTTGTCCGTGAAATTTTAGAAGAAATGTCAGAGGAAGAGAGAAAAGCGTTATGATTCCAGTAAAGGTTGGGCAGGTTGCGGCGGCGACAGGCGGGGAACTGCTGGCAGGAGCCGTGGAGCAGCAGATAGAAAATGTGACAATTGATTCCAGAGAGCAGGCAGAGTCTGCCCTCTTTGTGCCAATTGTGGGAGAAAAGACCGATGGGCATAAATATGTGGCAGGAGCCTTAAAAAATGGTGCCAGAGCGTTATTCATGCAGAAAGATACGCCGTACCGGGAGGAAATTCTGACTCTTGCGGGGGAGGCTGGGGCAGCCGTGATTGCAGTAGAACATACCGTGGCGGCACTGCAGCAGTTTGCGGCGTGGTACCGGAACCAGTTTGATATTCCGGTGGTGGGAATTACGGGAAGTGTCGGCAAGACGACAACGAAAGAAATGATTGCTGCGGCACTGGAAACGGAAAAGCGGGTATTAAAAACGATTGGAAATAAAAACAGTCAGATCGGCCTGCCGCTGATGATGCTGTATCTGGAGGACTGCTATGATATTGCGGTAATTGAGATGGGCATGAGCGAAGTGGGTGAAATGAAAAATCTGGCAGAGGTGGCCCGGCCGGAATGTGCGGTCATGACAAATATTGGTGTGGCACATATTGCCCAGCTTGGCTCACAGGAAAATATCCGTAAGGAGAAACTGAACATTGTCAATAAATTTTGCGGGGATTCGCTGCTGATTGTGAATGGAAATGACGCATTACTTCGGCAGGCGGTCACAGAAATAACACAGAAGTCCATTACCATGGACTGTAATGAGGAAACAAAAGCAGTACTGGAGCAGACCGCAGTGAGGACCTTTGGTATCGGGGAAGGATTTGACATTTCGGCAGAAAACCTGGTGACCGGCGGCAGTGGTGTAGGTTTTACGGCAGTTATCCGGGAGCAGGACGGTGAAAAACGAATTCCGGTGCAGTTAAGGGTATATGGAAAACACAATGTCATGAATGCCCTGTCTGCCATTGCCGTGGCGATGCGCTATGGAATTGCGCCGGAGCGTGCGGCAGAAGGACTGGCGCAGTATGAACCGATTGCCATGCGGGGGCAGATTAAGGAAGCAAAGGGAATTACCTGGATTGACGATACGTATAATGCCAGCCCGGATTCCATGAAGAGTGGTCTGCAGGTATTATTGTCGATGGAAGGAAAACGGCATATTGCGGTTCTGGCGGATGTGCTGGAACTGGGAGAACATTCAGCAAAGCTGCACCGGGAAGTGGGCGCTTATCTGGCGGAGTTAAAGGAACAGGGAAGAAAAGCAGACCTGCTGGTGACCATTGGACCAAATGCGGCCTTTATTGCAGAGGAGGCAATGCAGCATGGCATGACGGAGGTACATAGGTTTTCCTCCAATCAGGAGGCTGCCGTCTATCTGCGGAGCGTGCTGGCAGAGGGTGATGTGGTGCTGGTGAAGGGCTCCAGAGGAATGAAGACAGAGGAAATTTTAAACCAGTTTCTGGAATAAGAAAGGAACAAGGAGGCAGAACCGGTGTTATATGCAGACATTATCGTGGATATTTCCCACGAGAACTTAGACAAAACATATCAGTATAAAATACCGGAACGCCTGCAGGATAACGTACAGGTAGGTCTGCCGGTGGTGATTACCTTTGGAAATGGTAACCGGCGGCTGACCGGATATATCGTGGGACTTTCCAGCCAGCCCAAAATAGAAGAATACCGGATCAAGGAAATTGAGGATTTAGTTGAAAAAGGCATTGCCATTGAGTCCCGGATGATTGCCCTTGCCTACTGGATGAAGGTGAATTTTGGCGGGACAATGAATGATGCCCTGCGGACGGTACTTTCGGTAAAAAAGAGCGTAAAAGCGGTGGAGAAGAAACAGATTGCCCTGGCTGTGGATGAGGCTGCTGCGGAGGAACTGTTAAAGGAATATGCCAGAAAGCATTATGTTGCCAAGGCAAGACTGCTCAAAGAACTGCTGACCTGCCAGCCTGTACCAAAGGAACTGGTGACGGGAAAACTCAATGTTTCTGCTGCTACCCTGAAGGCTTTGGAACAGCAGGGGGTAATAACTACAGTTGTAGAAGAAATATACCGGGTAACCGGAGGGAAAGCGAAGAAGCCGTCTGCCAGGGTAGTCTTAAACGAAAACCAGCAGAGTATCTGTGACAGAATCTGTCGGGAATACCAGTCGGGGAAACGGGGCACTTATTTAATTCACGGAGTAACCGGAAGCGGTAAAACCGAGGTTTATTTGCAGGTGATTGAAACAATAGTTGCTATGGGAAAACAGGTGATTGTCCTGATTCCGGAAATTGCCCTGACGTATCAGACGGTACGGCGGTTTACGGAACGGTTTGGTGAGCGGGTGGCATTTCTGCATTCCAGACTGTCCGCCGGGGAGCGGTACGACCAGTACCGTCTGGCAAAGGAAGGGAAGCTGGACATTATGATTGGTCCCCGGTCGGCATTGTTTACACCGTTTCAGAATCTGGGCTGCATTGTAATTGACGAAGAACATGAAAATTCCTATAAAAGTGAACAGGTGCCGAAGTACCACGCCAGGGAAACGGCAATTGAACTGGCCCGGATGACCGGTTCCAGTGTGATTCTTGGTTCTGCCACACCGTCCCTGGAGTCTTACCAGAAGGCATTGAACGGAGAATATACGCTGCTGGAATTAAAACAGCGGGCGAAAAATGCCCGGCTGCCGGAAGTTGCCATTGTAGACTTAAAGGCAGAGCTGGCGGCAAAGAACCGTTCCATGTTCAGCCGGGTATTGCAGGAGGAAATGAGGCAGCGGCTGGAGCGGAAAGAACAGACCATGCTGTTTTTAAACAGGAGAGGATATTCCGGTTCCGTGTCCTGCCGCAGCTGCGGCAAGCCAATCATGTGCCCGCACTGCTCGGTGTCGCTGACCCTGCACTATGATCAGACCCTGCACTGCCATTACTGCGGACATACGGTTCCTATGCCGGAGAAGTGTCCGGAATGCGGCTCACCGTACATTGCGGCGTTTGGTACAGGAACGCAGAAAGTGGAAGAGGCAGTGAAGAAACTGTTTCCACAGGCAAGGGTGCTCCGGATGGATGCAGATACCACAAAGGAAAAGGAAAGCTACGAAAAAATTCTTTCTTCGT
>JAGBBW010000014.1 GCA_017938285.1 Lachnospiraceae bacterium | reverse complement strand
TCATGTTCTTGATACCGCCAAGGTTCTTTTCTAACTTATCCCATTCCTTCTTGATTTCAATAACTTCCTTCTTAGGAAGAACATCGAAAGTGCCATCTTCTGCCATCTTTTCGATTGCCTTTAATCTTGCAATTCTGGACTGGATTGTCTTGAAGTTGGTAAGCATACCACCAAGCCATCTCTCATTTACATAGAACATACCGCAACGCTCTGCTTCGGACTTTACGGAATCCTGAGCCTGCTTCTTTGTACCAACGAAAAGAACAGTACCACCGTTAGCTGCAATATCCTTGATTGCATAGTAAGCTTCGTCAACCTTGCCTACAGACTTCTGAAGGTCGATGATGTAGATACCATTTCTCTCTGTGTAGATGTATGGAGCCATCTTAGGGTTCCATCTTCTTGTCTGATGTCCAAAATGAACACCTGCTTCCAGTAACTGCTTCATAGAAATAACGCTCATGTTTTTTACCTCCAAGGTTTTATTCTTCCGCATACTTCTCATTACCGGCAGACCGGCAAAACTGTAACAGACTTTGTCCGGCACCACTGCATGTAATCGGTATACGTGTTTTGTCATGGACACTATTATCCACGCACACGAGCATTATCATAACACAAATGGAATATTAATGCAAGTACTTTTTTTAGTTTTTCTTCCTCCGCAGTACCTTTGCCAGTTCTTCATAGCTCATATCACTGGAGATATGATACAATCCGGCACGGATGGTATAGTCCATATTGTTGTCTGCAAGATACTTTCGGAATTTCGTGGCACTGTCAATAATTCCTTCTGCTTCCAGCTGGTCACATATCTTTGTCAGGCTTGTGCCATATTTTACTTCGAATAACATCTCTACAATTTCGGTGTCTTCTCCCTGGGAAGTTTCCCCTGTGCCGTTGTCTTCGTTCTGTTCCGGCATGTCCGTAATTTCCGGTGGCGTTGTAGGCTCCGGCACAACGGTCACATCCGGATCAGCAGATGGCTCCGGTGTGGTATCTGCCTCTGGTGTAACAGATGGTTCTGCACCCTCCTGGGACGGCTGTACGGATGGTTCCGGCGTCTTTGTTTCCTCCGGTTCTTTTGTTGGAACCGGTGTTGGCTCCTTCTCCGGCAGTTCATCCATATCTATCGTAGGAACCGGTGTTTCTTCTGCCTTTACGTACCCCAGCTCTTCTGCCCGTCTTATCACTTCTTCATCCGACATTTTCTGCTGTCCAAGCAGCATAAACACAAGTGCGGTAACCAAAATGCCAAGTCCGGTTCCTCTTAAAAAATATTTTCGCTTCATATTCTGATTCTCTCTGTTTTCATTTTATGGTAACTTTTCCGTTTCTTTACAGCTTTATTATCTTTTATGCTCCATACAATCCAATAATCAACTGTACTTCCCCCTGGCCAATGCCAAGTGTTTTGGAAATATCCCGGACTGTCATTCCCTGTTTATATAAATCCAGAATTTCTTTTTTCTGACGGTCTGCCGGAAGCATCTCAACAAATTCCATCTGCCCGTCTTCCTGGTTCTCTGTTACCTTTTTTAATTCTACCGGTTTATGTTCTACCGGCTTTGCAGCTGGTTTTACCTCTTCTGCTGCTTTCTGGCTGGTCTCCTGAATCTGTTTTGTCAGCTTAATCACATCTTCTACCACTTCCGCCATCTGCTGCTTTTCATGGTCAAACTGATGTACCATCTGCTTGATATCATCCTCTTTCTGATTCAGCATATCGTACAAAAACACCACTTCTTTATGATTTGCATCAATCTTGGCCAGAATCTGATCCGTATAATCTGTCACTGCCATAATTTTTTCATTGGAAACCTTGCTTAAATAATCGTCTGTTTTTACAATGACCTCTTCTGATTTTTCTTCCATCAGATGGTCAGCATAATTTTTCAGTTCTCTTTTGTAATAATCCATTACTTCTTCGGACATAACATGACTTTCGCTGCTGCTTTCCTCTTTGCCGCCAATAAAACAACTGACAAGCAGAAGCACCACTCCTAGAACTACAAAAGTAATTTCCACTGGTGTCATACGGTTTCTCCAATCATACTGTAATCTCAAACGTACATCCGTACAGTTTTTTTCTGTCTTCCTTTTCCTGTTCTTCCTTTTTCTTACGTTCCTTTTCCTGCTGGCGGGAATAGGCATTGTTGCCTTTCTCCTTTGCATCATACTTGAAAGGAGTCTCGTCTTTCTGTTCTGCCTTTTCTGTCCGCGTCATCTTCTGTTCTGTTTTCTGCTGGACCATGCCGGCAATCTGGGTCTGCTGGGCATTCTCCTTCTGCAGCTGGGATGTACGGAAAATGGAAGCTTCCTGGGATTTTGGTGCAACCGCCAGGGTTTCATAAGGGGTAATTGACATAAAAGTGCCTCCTTTCTATAGCTTGTTCTTCTGGTATGCAGTAGAGCGTGTTTGAAAATTCATTCCTGCAATCTTCAAACACGCTCTAGAAAAAGGCTGCTGCATAAACATTTTTCATTCTTATAGAAACTATAAGCTTAAAAATATGTTTTCTGCGACAGCCTCTTTCCATTTATTATGCATAGCTGTCAATCTTGACATCTCCCTGCGCCTTCACAAAACGACAGTAGGATACATCCGATTTTACGTAATAAATTGCATTGGAAACCGTAACTTTAGTACCGGAATATACCGTACCATGTACCTTGACACAACCGCCTTCATAGTTATCAATGGTTTCCTTCAGCACACTCATACGCTCTTCTATTTCTTCTTCGCGCTTTGGCAGGTTTTCCCGCAGTTCCTGGGCATGGCGGAACTGAAGCATCTTATCCGGTGCCAGCTTCTCGCCCATTTTAATTCTTCTTGCCAGTGTTGTCAGAGTCTGGATATTCTTTTCTTTCTGATCCCTGACTTCATCCAGCTCCTTATCCAGGTCGTGATATTCGCTCAGCAGTGCAGGCTCAATTCCTACTTCCAGATTGGTTATCGTACCCATGGAAGAACCAACGGTACGGGCTGTAATCTGGGAACCGGAACGGATGGTTCCGCCGGTAATATAGCCTTTTTTACCTTCTACCGTAATATCGCCCTTTGCTGAAACATTACTGTGCATGATAGCATCTGCCGTAATATATCCACCGGCTTCCACGGTAGCACTTTCAATAAATCTGGAAATAACATTGCCGTTCGCACGAAGCACTCCACGGTCCATACCCTGAATGCCTCTCTTTAAAATAATGTGACCGCCTGCCTGCAGGGTAGCACCTTCTACTACACCTTCGACTACAATATCACCTTTTGCCTTAATGGTATAGCCTGCTACAACATTACCGCGTACGGTTACATTTCCTTCATATTCAATATCACCGGTAGAAGTATCTACATTTGCCGGAACCTCATACATATTGGATACGAAAATGATATCACCTTCCAGCGTAGCATGTCCGTCTACGTCAGAATAAGCTTTCAGACCGTCTTCAGAAAGACGGATGTTCTTGCCTGCCCTTAAGATTTTCTGTTTTACCTTTGCCGGACGAAGCAGGGTGCCGCATACATCAATACCAGGCTTTCCCTGAACTGCCGGAGTAAGTTCAGCCAGCAAATCACCAACCGATACCGAACTGATAACATCCAGATGATGGAAGTCTACGCTTCCGTCTTCATTTACCTTTGGCTTCTGGGTCAGGTCTGTGTTGAAATGATATGTAATTTCTGCATCAGTACCTTCTACCTGAAGAGTAGCCTGTGCCAGAAGCAGCGTTTCTTCATACTGGCGGCTGCTTACAAACTCATCAATCGTCTTCTCAATGACACCATATTTTACTCCAAACTTAATCATTTCTTTTACGATGTCATCCTTTGTCAGCAGCTTTCCACCTTCGGTTGGAGGATAAAAACGTCCCTTTACACTCAGACGGTCCTGCGCTACCATAACAATTACGGTTTCATCCACAGTAGAAACCGGTTCCTTTGTAATCTGTACTTCACGAACCGATGTCAGCGGTTTTTTCATTTCTTCCCGCAGTGCCCCTTTGTCATAACCAATTTTAATTACCCTGTCCAGATACGCTTCCACGTCCTCTCCCATCAGACCACGTCCACCATCCACCGGAGGATACATGGTAAGAAACGTTCCATTTGGACGGATATTCAGTTTCACATATGCGCTTTTTGCCATTAATTTCCTTCTCCTTTTCCTCTGTAATATTTAAAAAAATAACTCAATATTAGTACCCAGTTTTAAACGGAGTTTCTGAATCGCTTTTGTATGCAGCTGCGAAATCCGGGATTCCGAAACTTCCAGTACTGCGCTGATCTCCTTCAAGGTCAGTTCCTCATAATAATACAGCAGAATTACTTTTTTCTCTTTTTCTGTTAAAGTTTCCAGCGTTTCCAGTAAAACCTTTCGTATCTCCTGCTTTTCATAAACCTGCTCCGGCTGGTGATATTCTTCCGCACCATCTGCAATGGAACTGATACCACCTTCATTTCCCTGCTCCATATAATCGTCCAGGGAAACCAGTCCGGCAGCTTTGGTCTGGGACTGCCAGGTATCCAGTTCATCCAGGGAAATCTCTAATTCTACAGCAATTTCCTCTTCCGTAGCCATTCGCCCGGTCGCAGCTTCAATCTTATTATAGGCAGCATCTATCCGCTTCTGCTTCTGACGTACTGTTCGCGGCAGCCAGTCCATTTTTCTGATCTGATCCAGAATTGCACCACGGATACGAAGGGAAGCATATGTTTCAAATTTCACGCCTTTTCCATAATCGAACTTATCAATCGCATCAATCAGACCAAACGTACCATAACCTACCAGATCATCATACTCCACATTAAAGCCCAGATAGATGCTAAGCTTACCAGCGACAATTTTCACGAGGCCGGCATATTCGATTATAATTTTTTCACGCAGCTCCAGAGTTGGACTTTTGGAAAATTCCAGCCAGAGGGCTTCTTTTTCGTCTTGACTCATATAACCTCAACCACGCCTTTCCCCATGTAATCCATAACTGTTTTGTACCTAACAGTTATCCTAATTCATCGTCAGATTCTCCTGCTGTTCGCCATCAGGTACTGTTGTTTCCTGTGCGGATACTTCCTTACTCTCTGCCAGTTCCTTCTGCTTTGCTTCCTCTTCTTCTTTAATAAGAAGCTTCGCCCGTTCCTCTGCGTCCTTGTTAATCGACACGATAATTCTTTTTATAATCAGACCTATGATATAAAAAACAATCAGTGTTGCCAATACAAAACTCAGCGTATGCAGTAAGGAAAACTTATATACAATACATGCAATACTGATTACGGTTCCTGCAGAAAGCATAATAATCAAAGGAATATTTCTTCCTTCTTCCATTTCAGCCTCCCCGTCCGGCGGAATATTCAGATCTTATACGGTGTCTTTCCGACGGACTTAATTAAAAGTTCTCCTGATTCCGGATAAAATTCTATGGTTCTACCTGAATTTTTTCCTGTATCTTCTGCAATAATCGGTATCTGCAGCTGCTTCAGTTTATTCTTGGTTGCCTCTACATTACGGTCGCCCACACGCAGCATGTCATTATCGGATTTAAATGCGAACATCTGGGCACCGCCAGCAATTTTCGCTACCAGATTTCTGCGTGCGGCACCCAGTTTCAGCACCTCATTCATTAAATCTTCGATACCGGTATCTGCAAATTTTGCTCTATTTGTGTTGTTTTTTATTTTCGTACTGTCCGGAAGCATGACATGCACCATACCACATACTTTCTTTGCCGGGTCATATAACACAACACCTACACAGGAACCCAGTCCCAGGGTGGTGATGGCATCCGGCGGAGTGCAGATATTCAGCTCGGCCATTCCGATTTTAATCATTTTTCCCATGCTACATTCATCCTATACCCAGAGAAGCCATAATCGCACCATAGGACTCCAGAGTCGGTATCAGTAAGAAATAACCGCCAATTTCATTCTCGGTGTCTTCTCCAAATTCAGCTTCAATCATCAGTGCCTTGTCTCCAAGCTTTCCAAACTCAATTGCAGGTACGCTTAAAATTGCACCGGCCATATCCAGCGCCATATATGGTACACTTGCCTGAATTGTCAGTCGTGTCAAGTCAGACAGAGAAGAAAGATACGCACCTGTAATGATATTTCCTATCTCCTGCAGACAGGACATCTGCATTTCATTTAACGGCTCATTCTTGTCTATTTCGGTAAACATCAGCTTACCAAGAAGATTATATGCCGCATCCACCTTCATGATAAACATCATCATGCCTTCTACATCATCCGACAGTGTAAGCAGAATACCTACTACAATGGTTTCTTCACCGCCTACTGCCTGCGGAAGCTGGTTAAAATCACACAGGGCTGCCTTTGGCACCTTGATGTCTATTTTCTGGTTTAACATTTTTGCCAGCGCAGTTGCTGCATTTCCGGAACCTATGTTTCCAATTTCACGGAGTACATCGAACTGCATCTCATTAATGATCTGACCGTCTGTCATTTTCTTTTTCCTTTCAGATAATCAACACTAGCCTGCCAGGAAAAACTCCTGGCAGGCTGTAAAACTATTATGCATTTTCTACTTCTTTTTCCATAAAGATTTCTGCAATATTCAAAATGGAAATCAGGCTGTCGCCATGCTTTCCGACACCGCTGAGGTATGCTGCACGCTCATCATCAATGTCTTTTGCCACTTTCTCAATCATGCTGTTTTCCAGTGTCAGCACTTCTTTTACAGAATCAACAATGATACCAACAGAAGCCTGTGCATCCGGCTTGATAATAAGGATTCTTGTCTTTCCTGTTACTTCTTCATCCTCAAAATCAAATTTCATGCGGAGACTCATTACCGGAATAACTTCACCTCTTAAGTTAATTACACCCTTGAAATAATGCTGTGCCTTCGGCACTCTGGTAATCCTCTGCATTCTTACAATATTATCAATATACTGGATATCTATTCCATACTGCTCATTGCCGAGCTCTACAACAATATACTGCTTGGAATCCATTGTGGATACATTTTCTGCCATAATTATCTACCTCCTACACTAAAGTGTTTACGTCAAGAATTAAGGCAACTTCACCATCGCCAAGACTGGTAGCACCACTGATCATCTTGCTGTTCTTAATATACTTACCGATAGACTTAATAACGATTTCCTGCTGGCCGATCAGATTATCAACCACGAATCCGGCAAGCTTATCACCCTTGGTTACGATAACAACGGTTAAGTTTTCATCCTTTGCCTTGGAAGATTCCACATCAAGAACCTCATTCAGGCGGATTAACGGAATAACATTGCCACGGAGATTGATAACTTCCTTTGTCTGAACGTACTTCACATCAGATACTGGAACATCTTCGATGGTCTGGATACTTCCCAGAGGAATGGCATATTTTTCATTTCCAAGTTCTACCATAAGAGACTGGATAATTGCCAGTGTCAGAGGAAGGCGGATAATAAAGTTACTTCCCTGTCCTACGGTAGTACGTACTTCTACGTCACCACCAAGACTTTCAATCTTTGTCTTTACTACGTCAAGACCTACACCACGACCGGATACGTCGGAAATCTTTTCTGCAGTGGAGAAGCTTGGACGGAATAACAGGTCAATGATTTCCTTGTCGGTCATTGCCTCTCCCTGCTCTGCGGTAATCGTACCCTTGGATATCGCCTTTTCCTTGATTTTCTGGGCATTGATTCCCTTACCGTCATCTTTAATTTCAATAACTACATTGTTACCTTCCTGGAATGCATTTAAAATAATGGAACCGGTTTCCGGCTTGCCGAGCGCTGTTCTTTCTTCATCAGATTCCAGTCCGTGATCCGCAGCATTTCTTAATAAATGCATCAGCGGATCACCAATTTCATCGATAACAGTACGATCCAACTCGGTATCCTCACCGCTGATATACAGTTCCATCTTCTTATTCAGTTTCTTACTCAGGTCACGAATCATACGTGGGAAACGGTTGACAACACTCTCCAACGGCACCATTCGTACCTTCATAACGGAAGTATGTAAATTGGTTGTAATTCTCTCCAGATATTCAATCTGCTCATTAAAACCGCTGTTGTTCTGCTTTACGGTATCATCTGCATTATTGATGGAAACAAGACCATTCTTGGCAATAATAAGCTCACTCACCAGATTCATCAAATCATCCAGTTTCTCGATATCCACACGTACGGAACGGTTTACCACCGGCTTGCTTGTCTTTTCTGCCTGTTTCTTTTCCTGGGCTGCAGGAGCTGCCTGGGCTGCGGCAGCAGGAGCACCGGTTGTCTCCATTTTCTTCTCTACAGTCTCTTCCTTTGGCATTACTACTTCTTCTGCCTTGATTTCGGACATATACACGGAGTCTACTTCAGAAACGGAAAGAATTGCCTTCTTTACTGCTTCCATATTCTCTTTGGTAATCAGCACCATGGAAAAATCAAACTCAAAACGCTCGTCTTCAATGTCCTGTACCGCAGGTTCCGACTTGATAACTGTGCCGATACCTTCTAATGTCTTAAATACAAGGAATGCCCTGGCCGCCTTTAACAGACAGGTTTCCTGAATAAATACCGTAATACCGTATGCATGCTGACCTGTGGAAATCGCCTCATTCATGGCATGCTTCTCATGGTCTGCATACTTAAAGGAACGGAACTTTTCCTTTGCCGCATTATCTGCCGTGGCTTCTTTCTTTTCCTCAGCTGCAGCTGCGACTGCCACAGGAGCTGCTGCCGGAGCTGCCGGTATTTCTCCCAGACCCTGCTTTAAGCAGACATCCAGCTGGGAAATAATTTCGGCATATTCTTCCGTACCCTCATCTCCTGTATTGGAAATGGTGGCAAGATAGTTTTCCAATGCATCCAGTCCATCGAATAAAATATTAACGATGTTTGCAGTCACGGACATTTTTCCATTTCTGATTTCCGAAAAAATATTTTCCATGTTATGGGTCAGATTCTGCATTCTCTTAAAGCCCATAGTACCGGACATACCCTTTAACGTATGTGCCGCACGGAAGATTTCATTAATGGTATCTGTGTTTCCCGGCTCCTTCTCCAGAATCAGAAGCTGTTCGTTCAGACTCTGTAAATGTTCTCTGGTTTCATCAATAAAAATTTCAAGATACTGACTTACATCCATGCTATTGTACCCCCACATTCTTTATGATTTCTTCTGCTATCTGGCCAAGCGGCTTTACTATATCCGTAAGACCTGCTTCGTATACTACCTTCGGCATGCCGTATACGGTAGAGGTAGCTTCATCCTGGCTGATAACATAAATATTGTTCTTTTCGTTCAGCTGACGGATTCCCATGGTGCCGTCACCACCCATTCCTGT
>JAGBBW010000085.1 GCA_017938285.1 Lachnospiraceae bacterium | reverse complement strand
GCTTGGCAAAAATACGGCAACTTTTTATCTGAACAATAAACTTCAGGTAACGGCTCCCATTAACTGTTACCGCAGGGATGATGCTTATTTTGCAGAAATCACAATGGACAAGTACCTGTCCAATTTTACGTCAGAACGTTTTTTAAAGGTCAAATTTGAAGTGGAAAATATAGAAGGACTGAAAGTTCCGGAATCTGCCATTACTTTTAAAGATTATTACCGTATCCCGGAAGCGTATCTTGTACTGGGTGGTAACGAAGATGCCCAGACAAAGGGACTTCTGGTAGAAGAATTTGATACCGAGACAGGAACCGCCCGGTATACGTTTCAGGAAGCAGAAATATTTTATTCCAGCGATGGGTTTGTGTACATAGACTGCCTTGATTTTGCAAAAGAAACGTACATTGCTACCCAGGATATGTCTTCCAGGGTTATGTTATATACTTTTGTCAATAAGCTGGAAGGAGCTTACAATATTAACAAAGGATACGCTGTTTTTAAGCGGGTGGAACGGTTAAAAACAGAAAATGGTTATGTTATCGTAAAGAAAAACTCAGTTTCCGGACTGTCTGCGTATGACCATATTGCATTGGACGCTGAAGCAGTAGTTGAGGATGCTGTAATATATTAAAGGATGGAAAATTATGATAAAAGAAAATGTAGCAGAAGCTCTCCAGAATATCCAGAGAGCCTGTGAGCGTTCCGGCAGGGACGTGTCTGAAGTGACGCTTATTGCCGTCAGTAAAACAAAACCTCTGGAGATGATTCAGGAAGCCGTTGCAGCAGGTATGCTGGAATTCGGCGAAAATAAACCACAGGAAATGCGGGACAAGGCAAAACTGCTGGAAACACCGGTGCACTGGCACATGATTGGAAGCCTGCAGACCAATAAAATCAAATACGTGGTTGGTACTGCCTGTCTGATTCATTCTGTGGATTCCCTGACGCTGGCGGCTGCCATTGAAAAAGAAGCAGCAAAAAAAGAACTGGTTATGGATATTCTTCTGGAAATCAACATAGCGAAAGAGGAATCCAAACATGGATTTATGGAAGAGGACGTAACAGAGGCCGTCCGTGAAATTGCAAAATTTCCTCATCTGCGTCTGAAAGGATTGATGACGGTAGCTCCATATACGGAAAATGCCGAAGAAAATCGAACATATTTTAAAAAAATGAAGGAATTACTGGTTGACATACAGTCAAAAAACATTGATAATGTTTCTATGGATATTTTGTCCATGGGAATGACCTCGGATTATGAGGTAGCCATTGAAGAAGGTGCCACCATGGTACGAATTGGAACAGGAATTTTTGGTGAAAGGATCTATACACGCTAAGCGGTTAGAATCAGGTGAAAAAACGTGGGAAAAATTATTGAGAGTATTTTAGATCGTTTAAAACTGACAGAGGAAGAGGACTATGAAGACGATTACGATGAGGAAGAACCTGTCGTAAGACGCCGTACTTCTTTTCAGAACGAGAGAAATGAAAGCACTCTGGCTGCAGCCAGGGAACAGGCTGCTCCACAGCCGCCAAAACGCTTTGAGGCAAGACCAATGCGTTCCGCACAGATGAAGCCTTCTTCCTATGAAGAACCGGAAGAAGCCGCAGAACCACAGCCAAGAAGAGTTCCACGGCAGGAACGCCAGCCGGTGCCAATGCGTTCTGCTGTTGCCAGTGGTATGGAGCTTATGCTGCGCCAGCCGGAAAGTTTTGATGATTCGCAGGAAATCTGTGACTTATTAAAGCAGGAACGTGTTGTTATTTTGAATCTGGAAAATGTGGACCGGGAAACGGCACAGAAGATGATGGACTTTATTTCCGGTGCCATCTATGCCCTGGATGCAAAGATTCACCAGATTTCCAACAGTGTCTTCTGTATCTCTCCAGCCAAGGTAGATATCAGTGGGGACTATTTTGCAATGATTTCCGAAACTGCCGGTTTTAAAATTCCGAACATGCTGAACAAATAATATGAATACAGAAAAAGAAGAATTAATAACCAAAAAAAGACTTATGGAATCCGCTCAGCTGGCTTTTCAAAAAGAGATTGTGGTGTACACTGATTTTCTTGGGCTGGCTGAGCAGAATTTGTTTTACAGTGCTGTAAAAGAGTTTCCGCCTGTCTGCTATTCCTGTTATGGCGGAACAAAGGAAGCGGAAAGGTTCTGCATTGCTTTTGACGGCAGAGAAGCTGTTTCCGGGCTGAAACAGACAGAAGCAGAGGAATTTTATTTATTCCCGGTTGTATGTCTGGCAGTTACACCATCTTCTTTAAAATACAGCGAGGTACTGACCCACAGGGATTATCTGGGAGCGTTACTGCATCTTGGAATAACCAGAAGTAAAATAGGCGACATCTTTATCCGGGATGGACAGGCTTATGTATTCTGTATGGAATCAATTGCAGATTTTATATGCAAAGAGCTTTGTACGGTAAAACATACGCTGGTTCATTGTGAAATCATCACACCGGAAGAAGAACTGCTTCGTCCGGAGCTGAAAGAAATGACAGGCACGGTGGCTTCCCTTCGGCTGGATGCCTTTTTGTCTGTAGCATTTCAGACTTCGAGAAGTTCCCTGGCAGCTTTTATTGATGCAGGAAAAACTTTTGTTAATGGCCGTCTGGTTACCAAAGCCGGACACCAGCTCGAAGAAGGAGATATTGTTTCCGTTCGTGGCAAAGGCCGCTTTAAAGTAACAGAAATAAAAAATCTGACAAAAAAGGGACGAATTGTTGTAACTATAAATAAATATATTTAGGAGGAACTGTTCCGATGTTGACACCGATTGAAATACAAAGCAGAGTGTTCAAATCTGTAGGACTGGGATATGATAAAAAAGATGTAGATTCTTTTATGAAAGAAATTGTAGAAAGCTATGAAGCCCTGTACCGTGAAAAAATGGAGCTGATGGACAAAATTAATGTTTTGAACAGTGGTATCCAGAACTATAAAGCCATGGAGAAAACCATGCAGAAAGCATTAGTGCTTGCGCAGAAGACAGCAGATGACACCCAGGAAACCGCCATGAGAAATGCCCATGTAATTGAAAAAGAGGCATTGGCAAAAGCAGATCTTATTGTAAATGATGCCAGACGTTCCCTGGAACAAATCCATCAGAAGACCGTACTTCTTGCACAACAGTATGAAAAATATAAGCTTCAGTTTAAAAGTCTTGCAGCGGCACAGGTGGAACTGCTGGAAAGTGAAAGTTTTCAGTTCCACATAATGGAGCTTCCAAAAACAGAGATTCCAAAAACAGAACAGGAAGCACCAAAACCACTGGAAATGCCTGTTCAGAAAACAGTGTCAGAGGAAACACTTCCTAAAATTGACATCAGCTTTACGAATGCTGCTTCCCAGGAATAATACATAAAAATCGAGGACAATGATTATGAAACCAATGAAAGTATTACCTATTTCTTATAACGGAGCCCACTGCTACAATATTGAACTCCGGCATTCGTTTGACGGACTGGCAGATTCCATCCGCGGACTTGGAATGTCTGAAAAAAGACTCTGTATTGTGACGGACTCCAACGTAGATTCCATTTATGGAGAAACGTTTCAGAATCTGTTAAAGCAGGGCGGCTGCCTCAATGTAGTACGCTTTGTTTTTCCGGCAGGAGAAGAGAACAAAACACTGGATGTGATTACAAATTTATATGAATTTCTGATTCAGCACCAGTTCGACCGCTCGGATGTATTGATTGCTTTGGGAGGTGGAGTGACAGGAGATATGACCGGCTATGCAGCAGCGACTTATCTGCGTGGCATCCGTTTTATCCAGGTGCCGACGTCCCTTCTGTCCATGGTGGATTCCAGTATTGGTGGAAAAACCGGAGTGGATTTCAGAGGATATAAAAATATGGTAGGCGCATTTTACCAGCCATCCCTGGTTTATGTGAATCTGTCTGTATTAAGTTCACTGGATGAGCGGCAGCGTGCTTCCGGTATGGGCGAAATCATTAAGCACAGCCTGATTCGTGATAAAAACTACTATGAATGGCTGAAGGAACATAAATCCGCTGTACTGGCATTAGATCCGGAAGCAGTGGCGGATATGGTATTCCGCAGCCAGGAAATTAAAAAACAGGTGGTAGAAAATGACCCGAAGGAAAAAGGAGAACGTGCCCATTTGAATTTCGGCCATACAATAGGTCATGCGATTGAAAAGGCTCTAAATTTTTCCATGCTTCATGGCGAATGTGTCGCACTGGGGATGGTCGCAGCCGCATTTATTTCAAATTTAAGAGGAAATATTACAACGAATGAGCTTTCTGACATGGAAAATGTCATTGCTTCCTACGGGCTT
>JAGBBW010000084.1 GCA_017938285.1 Lachnospiraceae bacterium | reverse complement strand
CCTGAGCCAGGATCAAACTCTCATGTTGAAATGTTTGAACTGTTTCAGAACTCACTTCTGGCTTTTTACTTTCCTAAAAAGCAAAGGTTCGTTCCGTAAGCGATTTCTCAAATCGCTTTTTTACTGTTTCTAAGGCCAATCGAACTTCGTTCGATTTGTTCTCTTAGAATGAAAATTCATTGAATTTTCAGGGTTGTTTCACTGTTTAATTATCAAGGTTCTTTTCTTATCTTGTCCGCTTCTCACAAGCGACTTTGTTATTCTAACACACTTTATTTTCAATGTCAAGCACTTTTTTAAGTTTTTTCAAAAAAGTTTTTGAATTGTTTTTAAGTTGTTCGAATTGTTTCAAAATTGTACTCGTTCGAAACAGCTTTTATATATTACCACACTGTTTGTAGTTTGTCAACAACTTTTTTTGATTTTTTTCAAAATCTTTTAAGTTATTGAACGGAGATGGAGGGATTTGAACCCTCGCGCCGGTCGCCCGACCTACACCCTTAGCAGGGGCGCCTCTTCAGCCACTTGAGTACATCTCCCAGCCTGAAAATTCGCTACCAAGGTATTGATTTTCATCCGCACTGTCATGTCGCCACGCCAGTGCAGAAACTAGTTTACCAAAGAAATTACTTTCTGTCAATGGTTTTTTTAAATTTTTTTATTTTTTTATTATAAAACTTATATAGCGGTTGCACTATTACTTTACTACCATATTTGGTACAGCGAATAAACAATACCTCTGCTATACAGTATATGTATTTATCTATTGCTTTATACCATCTTCCTACAGCATATAGCCAAAATCACTTTTAACAACAAAAATATTTGCCCTGCTGTACCAAAAATTTTACTGCAATACTTTATAAATCTTATATATGCTGTATATCAGAATTACTCCCAGTAATATACCTTCCTTTCCAGTCAGATTTTTCTTAACCGCCAGCTCACTTACACTTATTTTTCTTATGCCTCTGCTTTGAACCAGCAGAAATAATAATGTTGTTGCAATAACCGCAGCAAGCAGCAGTTTAACTGCGACAATCATTCCATCTACTTGCAGCATATCATAACCAGCCCCAAAAAACTCCAACATGAACATTGGATTATAATATGTTATTGTTGTTCCCAGTACATTATATATCATATGAATGATGACACAAATAAAAACTGACTGCGATTTTATCGTGATAGTGCACAGAAGCAATGCAAGAAATGCTGCTTGAAGCATCTGTTCCACCGAGCCATGTGCTGCTGCAAATACCAATATGCAAAATAAAATAGAAAAAACGTTTTTCTTCCCTTTACAATATAAATTATAAAACAGCATGGAACGGTATACCAGTTCTTCTCCTATTACCATTAAGAAAGCAAATATGAAAAGAAGAAATAAAAATTCTCCTGACCCAACCGGTATCTTCTCTGCAGCAAAACCTGCATCTCCGTAAACACAAAATTTAAACATCATGTATACATTTTTTAGTGAATTGAATGCAATATAACTCAGCGTTCCGATTAAGACAGCTGCTCCTGCTTCTGATAATGAAATCTTTCTGAATCCGCCGATTTCCAAAAAACTCTGCGCTTCTTCTCCATTGTACACAGCTTCTTTGCGCATAGTAATATACTTTATATATATAAATGCCAGCGCCCCACATATCAGAATCACCGCCTGAATCAGTGCGCTTTTTAATGAAATATATGCTAATCCTTTCTCTGAGTCATTCATATATACCAACAGATTCACCAGGTAGTCTTTTACAACTATAATTCCTATATAGACCATTGGCAATAATATACTTATTTTCCTTGTTGTATTTGTCATTTTTTCCTCTTTTCACTTTTGCCGTTTACTTGTACAACAGAAATCAGAAATCCCGAGAATACATTAAGCGCAACCGTTAGTCCCACGATTGCAAGTGCATATTGTACCGGTAACATAAATACATCAGATTTTATCATTACTTCATCAAATGACGACAACGTCACTGCCCCAATTACTGCACATATTACATAAGCAGTCAAAAAACCGGATACAGAGCCAGCAATTCCATATATCATACTTTGCAACGTATGTATTGCATAAATACGCATTCTGGTAAATCCCAAAAGTCTCAACATCTTTATAAAACGCTTTTGCTGGGAAATATTAATCAGCATCGTATTAAAATTCATAAAGACGGAAAGCAGAAAAATAACCCCTCCCATTGCAATAAACAGTTCTGCCTGCTTTGTTCTCTGTTCAATATCACTAAAGAATCTCATATAATCACTCACGGTATTCAAACCATACTTCACATACATCTTTTCTATAAATTTCTGAATATCATCCGTCGAATCAAACGATACAAACAGATAACTTGGATATAATGGTTCTTCCATATTTTCATCACTATTGAGCAGTTTAAAAAAATCTTTATGAAACAGAAACTCCACCCCGATAAAAAGAGGCTCCTCTGGTCCGTTAAAATAAGCAAACTCTGAAAGTTCTATCTTGTAATATCCGGAAAGCTCATGAGAATACACCCCATTGACTGTTACAACATATTCCTTTCCGTTATTACCAGAAACCGTCATCTGTTTTCCGATTACATCCTCGTTGGATAGTCCCAATATCCGTACAGTAGCCTCGCTTATTAATACTGTAAAAGGATTCTCCTTCGCAAGTCTCTCTCCTGCAACAATGGGACAAAAGTCAGCCTCCTGCTCTTTCAGGGAGTTTACCAGTGCCATGGAAAACATATCATAAGCCGGATCAGCTGCGACAGGCATATCAATCACCATCTCTCTGCCATCAATTACCGCATTAAACGCCTGCTGCCGTTCATATAATGCACATACAGACTCTGCTCCGCCCGAGGAAAGAATATCCAGAATCATGGTCTGTGTAATCGGATTACTCTTCCCCACAAATCCTTCATCCGTTTCATAATAGTCCACTCCACTCACAAGTACTTCATTTAACAGCACACGCTGTTCCGCAAGCGTTGTCTCAAAACTTTCGTTTGCAATCGCATTGCTGACATATAAATAATACACACCAAATACTAAAATCACAGTTGCAGCAAAAAAACCGACTACTGTACATAAAAACCTGGACTTATTATTAAAGATTGATTTAACCGATAACCAAAACATAATTTCCACCGTCCCATTTACACAAGTTCATTATCTGCAGCAATTACTGTCGATTCTTTTGATGAAATCACAAATGAAACTGCCCCTGCCGCAACCGATACCATAATACACATCAGCATGACAAAAAGCGACACCTTAATATCTACTTTGAAATTCAATGCGAATTCTTCGTATACGACCAGATTAAAACTTTCTATCAGATTTCCTAATTGTCTTTGCGCAAAACAGGAAAACAGAAAACCTGCCATTCCGCCAATTGCCCCCTGCACAGCTGTAATAAAACAGATCAGAAATCTATGATTGGCAGCGGTAAGCCCCATCAGCCGGAACATATTCATAAATGCTGCATTTTCATTAATCGTTATTATAACGGAATTCATCAGACTCATTGCGCTTATGATTGCCATGGCAATTCCCAAAAAGCTTCCTATGGAAGAATATTTATTCGCTAAAAGCTGCACCTTTTCTGCATTAATTTCCGCTGTTGAATAAGGATATCCAAACGAAGTAACCCGTTCCTTTATCTCAGACATATCCCTGTCCGAAGAGAAATCAAACGTAACAATGGAAGGGATTATTTTTTCAGAAAGCAGGTTGTTCCCGGAAGCTGGATTGTAAGCCACATAAATTTCTGCGTTAGCCAACCAGCATTGTGGATTTATATTATATAGTACAGCAACCACGGTAAAACTGTATTCTGCTCCATTTTCATCCTTCAGCAGAAGCTCTTTCCCAAGTATACTATCCATATCGAAGCCATAAGCAGACAGAAATTCTGTGGTTACCACTGCCGCATTTTCATTCCTGCCACCCTGCAGATTTCCTTTATACAAAACAGATTCCGATACAATTTCATTCCCAAGTAAAAAGGAATGTCCGGTGTGATAAGCACTTATTGCTGAAACTGATTCCACTTTATTGCCATCAATTTTTTCCAGTGTCAAAAAGGAATCATACAATATACGAAATTCTTTTGCTCCCAGTTCTCCTGATATTATGTTACATAGTTCTTCTGTCAAGTCCGACTTTATCTCCCCTTCTGCCAGACGTTGATTTTTCATGTGAACCTGGTAGCTTAAGGGATTTGTTTCCATTTGATTCAGCACTCCATCACTTATTCCTGTTGAAATAGAGTAAATGCATATCAATACAATACTTACAAAAGCAAAGGACAGCCAGCTTAGTACATAACGCAGTTTGTGGCGTGCCATCCATTTCAATCCCAACTTCATAAGATAGACTTTAATCATTTCTGCTAATCATCCCATCCTTAATCGTTATTTTCATGTCGGCAGTCTGTGCTAAAGCAGTATCATGCGTCACCAAAACAAACGTACAATTCTTTGTGTGTTCTCTGATAAGCTCCATAATACTGTTCCCTGTCGCCTCATCCAGATTTCCCGTAGGTTCATCTGCAATCAAAATCTTAGGAGAGATGGCTAGCGCCCGTGCTATGCTCACACGCTGCTTTTCACCTCCGGAAAGTTCTCCCGGCTTATGGCGCAGTCGTTCCCTCAGTCCTACCTTATCCAGCATCTCTATCGCTATTTTTTCTCTCTGTTCTCTTGACATCTTCCTCATCAGTAAAGGAAGTTCCACATTCTCAAGCGCTGTTAAAGATGGTTCTAACAAAAATGATTGAAATACAAAACCAATTTTATTATTCCTCATCTCTGACATCCGCTTATCAGACAATTGGTTAATATCAACACCATCTATAAAAACATGTCCTCCCGTTGGTTTATCTGCCCCGCTTATCATATTAAGCAGGGTAGACTTTCCTGAACCGGATTTCCCACAAATACTTATAAACGTATTGTCAGGAATTTCAAGACTGATTCCCTTTAAAGCGTGTACCTCACTCTTTCCCGTATTATATGTTTTTGTCACGTCAATTAACTGTATCATTGGTTACCTCTTTCCGCGATATAATCTACTATTTGTTCTTGTGTCACAGGTAAAACAGAAGGAATACAGTACCCATTCAGCAGCAGTTTCAAAGGTTCTTTTCCTTCTGCACTTTGATACACAAGAAATGGATATGCAAGTAAATTAGTAAATCTCTCTTTTTCCTCCAGTGGTACTACATATCTGATATATGCCTTCTTCCCTGCTTCAAGCAACAAAGGAGTCTTAAATACCTTTTCCGTATTAAAGTTAATATTCGTTTCCTCTATATCTACATTATTAACAATCGTTATTTTTTCCTCTTCCACAAAACTATGCAATCTTCCTTCAAAAGACAAAATCTCCATCTCTTTATCACTCTCATTTACGAGCTGATAAAGAAATTCACATTGCGATGTATTCATCCAGCAGTTCACAAGAGTAAAATCATAACCCTCCTGCAACTCTTCTTCGCTTTCCATCACGTTGAACCGGGCAGTCCCTGTTGCAGCGGTAATACATTCAAAACCGTTCCATAACTGTATCTCATTAAAATGATATTCCCCCGGTCCGAGTTCCGGATAAATATCGAACGCAGCCTGGTAACCTTTCCCTGCCTCACAATAATATGTCATTTTGCAGGTCGCCGGTATCGTACCTTCCTCTCCCACCATGACACAACTCAGACTGCCGTTTCCTGCAATATCCAGAAATTCCTCTCCTATAATCAATGTAGTGACTTTAAACATCGGTTCTTCGTAGGAATTCACACATATATCAAAGTCATGTAAATATATTCCATGCTTCCACTTCTTTTCTGCTTGTATTTTTAGTCCAATCAGACAACATAACAGTACAGCAATCACACCGATTACAACACACAGCGCTACCTTTGTTCCCTTACTTTTCTTTTTCTCCATCCTGATCTCCTCACTAAAATTTCTCCCGACAACGCATTGTCGGGAGCACAAATTCCTTACTTTCGAATCATCTGATGTCCATACTGATCTTCTACTGTATCACATGCCTTTGTTGCAGAAAAGTCTCTTGCCGGATATCTCGTATATGAACTCCACTCATAATCCCATGCTGCAATTCCCCAAATATATGTATAACATAATTCAGAAATATAAGACGTTCTGCTGGTATAACCCAGTTTATTGATATTTCTTCTTGTTGTATATAGATTCCAGGTAGTCATATCACCCGGAAAAGTAAAGCTTAACTTTACAGTTGAAGATGAAGAATCCGAAATTTCATGCGAAGCTGACATTTTAAAAACCTGCGAAGCCTTTTCTCCTCCAAATGTTGTTTTTCGCTCTGTACCATGAGTTACCGATTCCTCTCTCGTCTTATCACTCGGCCCACACCAACTATCCACGAATTTGTATTTGCCATCATAAGTATTGCTTATCATTGATGATGTTGTTGTGTACATGTCTTTATATCTTGTATCACATCCCATCATGCCAGTTGACCAGTCGACATTTAAACCACCATTTACAATCTCCGTATAAGAGCCAGCAATATTCTGCGTATCAACCTTCATATCTGCATTATTTTCAGACATTTTCAGGCCTGCTATAGATATCATTATAGCTGCAACAGACACACCTATGCCGAGTATTACTTTTTTAAACATAAAATCCTCCTTTTTCTTTACACCATTTCAAGGAAGTGCTATACTTGCCGCGGGCACTACTTTATTTGGTATTTATTGTTTTTATATATCACAAACAATCTGTCTGGACAATCCAAACAAACTGTTTGAATATACTATCGTTCAAACACATACCATTCGTTTCTGTTTTCAATTTATTTTGTACCCATACTATATAACAAAATGTCGAAAAAGAACATACCAGAATTGGAAAAAATAATTTTCCAATTCTGGTATGTTCTTTTTCGACAAAATCTGATACAGTTTATGGTAATAAAAATAATAGAAAGGACAACAAAACAATGAAACTTATGAAAAAAATACTCCTAACTGGCTTAATCACATTATTTTTTTTCGCGACCAGTACTCCATCCATCCGTAATTCCCATACCGAAATCTCCATTTTTGCAGAAGAAACCAGTGATTATGAAAGTGAAACAAACAGAATCATTAGACCATGTTCCATTAACATTATTAAAAATATGTAATTTCTCCAGGAAAATAACGTTCGCAAAGCTTTTTTATCCGCTCTGGATTATACACTTCTTTTTGAGCCACATTTAAATAATACGCCTGAACGAGCAGTTTTTTACAAAACTCTCGTTCTTTTTTTTCTGCCATTCCCTTTTTCATCAATTGCTCTTTATTCCATGCAAGGTCATATAAAAGGCACGGCATATTACTCAGCAGTCTCTGATTTTTTAGCTCTTCTATTCCCTGATTACAATACTCTATGGATTTTTCATGCTGGTTTGTTGTACTCATAACACGTGATAATTCACCTAAAATATAGGAATGCCACGTTATATAATAATCCTGCTCCATATATTTTTTTTCTGCATTATTTTTCAGCTGCTCCAATAAACACAGCTCCTTTTCTGGTAACTTCATATCACAATATGCAGTCACCATATCAGCCAGTATATCAAACTCTTCACAATTATAAGGCCACCTGTCAAGGTCAATATTATCCAGGCTTGGTATCGTATGGCGTAGACATTCCCATAAATCCTTCCAATACTCTTCTGCTGAAATCTCCCCCCTGCAATAAGAAATATATAGTTTTATTTCCTTCAGATATTGTTTATTCCGCACATAATTCCTGTCCATTACCCTCTCTAACTGTTCCAGAGTTTCTTCCGCCTGTTCAAATTCTTTATACCTCAAATACTGATGTATCTTCGGTTTCAAATTCAGTGCCTGATATTCAGAAACCACGATGGAAGCATATCTCCGCTCTGGCAGTTCCCCCATGCACTCCATCAGTTTCCGGTAAACCTCCTGTTTTACTTTCACCTTGCCGCATTCCATCCGGTACAACGTCTGCACAGAACAAATATCACCACTCATTTCACAAAGTTTTTCCCTTGTAATTCCCAATGCTTCTCTTTTCATGCGTAACACATCACCTATTCGGTAAACTGCCATCCATATTCCTCCTCTATATGCTGTTTCAAGCGTTCTGCATCTTCTTCACCATAAAATTCCATCACATAATATGCTGTCAGAAAATCACGGAGACACTGATTTTTTTCTGTTTCATCCTTAAATCCCTTTTTCTCTCGTGCCATTGCCCGTAACTTAAAAATCTTTTCCCTGTTTTCCAGCTTTGAAGTTTTATATAATTCCTCCAATACTTCATTGCATATCCGGATACATAGTTCATATTTCTCATTTTCATACAGACACTCCGCATAGTCTCCCATCGCACTACGGTATGGCACTGGAAAAAGTTTTTCCCGGATACAGCACCCTGAAAAATACTCATATAATTCTTCCTGTTTTTCTTCTTTTTCCTTACTGTCTTCACAGCAATTAATCAGACCTGTGATGCAAAATAATTCCGTATCACTTAATATTCCTTTCAGCTTTATTGTCTGCTGATATTCCGCTGCCGTTACTTCTATTGCTTTTTGAAACAATTCTCTTACCTTTTTCCGTTCCATTCTTTGCAGATTCTGTTCCAGAAGTGCTTTCTGAAAATATACAAACTGATTATGCAAATGTTTTTCCCCATGTTCCTTCTCATACAACCGCAGTAGTTTTTCTGCCTGACTGTACTGTTTCAAATAAATTTCTTTTCGTATTTCTTCTCTTTTCATGTATAGGTCATAATCTTCCTCATCCAGTACAAACTCATACTCTGATTTTGAGATTTTCATCCGGTCCAGCAGCGCTTCAATCATAATAAAATCTACGGTCCGTTCTCCCGCTTCAATCCGGGACAGTGTTGCAAGGGAACATATGCCCTGGCTGATTTCCTCCATGGTATATCCCTTTGCTTCCCTTATTTCATGGACAAACAGCCCCATTTCGTTCTCCACCAGATACTGTGCATTATGATCCATCCCTCTATTCTCCTCTTCCCCATTGCCAGTCTTGAAATTAGCATACATATCTGTTCCTAAAAGCAAAACCGGGCACACCACCTCCCATAGCCTGTTTTTCCGTAAGCTCCAAGAGATTTCATGACCCGGTTCTTTTTTTATCGTAACTATTCCATCCCCCAACCATTACCAGACTTTAAAGGTAAGAGTTTTGGTTCTCATGGAATACCTACTTTATCATTCTTTATTTTCTTCGTTTTCGGAGGATTCCTGCTCCATAGCTTCCACTACTTCCTCTGTATCCTCGCCTTCCACATCATCCACAACCTCAGCATTTTCATCCAGAAGCTGTGCTTCCATCTGCTCCGTATTCATGGCTTCTTTGACTCTCGCAATGCTTGCCACACGGATGCCCTTTTCGCTGTCAATGTTAATCAGCTTCACACCGGAGGTATTTCTGCCTACCACACTGATATCGCTGACTAAGGTACGGATAATAATGCCCTCATTGGTAATCAGCATAACTTCATTTTCGAGGCTTATGATCTTTGCGCCCACAACATCACCGGTTTTTTCGATAATCTTGTAGCACTTCACACCCTTACCGCCACGGCGCTGGGAAGTAAATTCATTCACATCAGTCAGCTTGCCATAACCAAACTCCGATGCTACCAGTACATATTCTCCCTGGGAGGTCAGCTGCATGGACACAACCTCATCACCCTCAGAAAGTGTCATACCAATAACACCCATGGAACTTCTGCCGGTGGCACGGACATCCTGCTCGTTGAAGCGGATGCTCATGCCATGCTTGGTAATCAGCAGAATATCCTTCTGGTTGTTGGTTGCCTTTGCACCAATCAGCACATCGTCATCCTTTAAGTTAATTGCCTGGATACCAGTCTTACGGATATTGGCAAAGTTCTTTATCTTTGTCTTCTTTACAATACCGTCCTTCGTTGCCAGGAACAGATAACGTTCATCATCAAATTCCTTCAGGGCAATGCCGGCAGTTACCTTTTCGCCTGGCTGCAGCTGAAGCAGATTAATGATGGCGATGCCCCTTGCAGTACGGCTTGCCTCCGGAATTTCATACGTCTTGATACGGTATGCCCGGCCCTTGTTCGTTAAGAACATGATATAATGGTGGGTCGTGGTCATAAACATATCTTCGATGTAATCTTCTTCAATAGTCTGCATACCCTTGATGCCCTTGCCACCGCGATGCTGCGCCTTGAAATTGTCCACGGTCATACGTTTGATGTAGCCAAGGTGGGTAATGGCAACTACGGTATTTTCATTTGGAATCAGATCTTCATCAGTGAAATCATCCATGTCGATGCCGATGGCAGTTCTTCTGTCATCGCCGTACTTATCACGGATAACGCCAATTTCCTCCTTAATAACACCAAGCAGTACTTTTTCGTCAGAAAGAATCAACTTAAACTCCTCAATTTTCTTCATCAGTTCTGCGTATTCCTGCTCCAGACGCTCCCGTTCCAGACCAGTGAGAGCACGGAGACGCATGTCAACGATAGCCTGGGCCTGTACATCATCCAGCCCGAAGTTTTCCATTAACTGTGTCTTCGCCTCTGCCACATTTTTAGACGCACGGATAATCCGGATAACTTCATCAATGTGGTCTAACGCAATAAGTAAGCCCTTTAAAATGTGGGCACGCTCTTCTGCCTTGTTTAAATCATATTTTGTACGTCTGGTAACCACATCTTCCTGATGACGCAGATATACATTCAGCGCATCTAAAAGATTTAACACCTTCGGCTCATTGTCCACCAGTGCAAGCATGATGACACCAAAGGTATCCTGTAACTGGGTATGCTTATATAACTGGTTCAGAATGACATTCGGATTGACATCACGGCGCAGTTCGATGCAGACACGCATACCACTACGGTCGGACTCGTCACGCAGCTCGGTGATGCCGTCAATTCTCTTTTCCTTTACCATTTCGGCAATCTTTTCAATGAGACGTGCCTTGTTTACCATGTAAGGAAGCTCGGTCACAACAATGCGGTTCTTACCGTTTGCCATCGGCTCAATGTCTGTTACCGCACGAACCTTGATTTTACCACGACCGGTGCGGTATGCTTCGTTGATGCCTCTGGTGCCAAGAATGGTAGCGCCGGTTGGAAAATCAGGTCCCTTAACAATCTGCAGAAGCTCATCGATGCTGGTTTCCCGGTCCTCCACCTTATTATCAATAATCTGAATGACAGCATTAATAACCTCTCTCATGTTATGCGGAGGAATATTGGTAGCCATACCTACGGCAATACCGGATGCGCCGTTTACCAACAGGTTTGGAAAACGGGACGGCAGTACTACCGGCTCTTTTTCAGTTTCATCAAAGTTTGGCGTAAAATCAACGGTATCTTTGTTGATATCCGACAGCATCTCCATGGAAACCTTGCTGAGACGTGCTTCCGTGTATCGCATCGCTGCGGCACCGTCACCATCCACGGAACCAAAGTTTCCGTGACCGTCAACCAGCGGATAACGGGTAGACCAGTCCTGGGCAAGATTTACCAGCGCACCATAAATGGAACTGTCCCCATGTGGGTGGTATTTACCCATGGTATCACCGACAATACGGGCACACTTACGATGCGGCTTGTCAGGACCATTGTTTAACTCTATCATTGCGTACAGAATACGTCTCTGTACCGGCTTTAAACCATCTCTTGCATCCGGCAGGGCACGGGCAACGATAACGGACATCGCATAGTTGACGTACGATGTTTCCATCGTTTTCTTTAAGTCAACCTCCTGCACCTTGTCAAAAATATGTTCATCCATGCTAATTCTCCTCTTTTATCCTTTTGCATTAAACGTCCAGATTCTGCACATACTTCGCATTTGCTTCGATAAACTCACGTCTTGGCTCTACCTCGTCACCCATCAGTGTCGTAAAGGTCAGATCCAGTTCCGAAGTGGATTCATCATCAATATTTACACGCAGTAAAATTCTCTTTTCCGGGTCCATGGTAGTATCCCAGAGCTGCTCCGCATCCATCTCACCAAGACCCTTGTAACGCTGAATCTTGTTATTCTGGTCACGGCCGATTTCCAGAAGAATTTTATTTAACTCTTCATCACTGTAGGCATACCATACATTCTTGTTCTTCTCAATCTTATAAAGCGGCGGCTGCGCCAGATATACATAACCCTGACGAATCAGCTCCGGCATAAAACGGTATAAAAACGTCAGCATCAGTGTGGCAATATGGGCACCATCCACGTCAGCATCGGTCATAATAATAATTTTATGGTAACGCAGCTTGGAAATATCAAAATCCTCACCAATACCGGTACCAAACGCAGTAATCATGGAACGGATTTCCTGATTGCCAAGAATACGGTCCAGTCTTGCCTTCTCTACATTCAGAATTTTACCTCTGAGCGGCAGAATCGCCTGGGTTGCACGGGAACGTGCTGTCTTTGCGGAACCACCCGCAGAGTCACCCTCTACGATATAAATTTCACAGTTTTTTGGGTCCTTGTCGGAACAGTCAGCTAACTTACCTGGCAGACTCATGCCGTCCAGGGCAGACTTTCTTCTTGTCAAATCTCTTGCCTTTCTGGCAGCATCCCTTGCTCTCTGGGCAAGGACAGCCTTTTCGCAGGTAGCCTTTGCCACGGAAGGATTCTGCTCCAGGAAATAACGGAGCTTCTTACTTACCACTTCCTCCACAGCACCTCTTGCTTCACTGTTGCCAAGCTTCTGCTTCGTCTGTCCCTCGAACTGCGGCTCCCCAATCTTAACACTGATAATGGCAGTCAGACCTTCGCGGATATCTTCACCGGACAAATTCTGCTCATTATCCTTTAAAAACTTCTTTTCTCTTGCATAATCATTAAAAATCTTTGTCAGGGCGTTCTTAAAACCAGCCAGATGGGTACCGCCCTCCGGTGTGGTAATGTTATTTACAAAGCTGTAGCATCCCTCATTGTAGCCATCATTATGCTGCATCGCAACCTCTACATAGACGTCGTTCTTTTCACCTTCACAATATATAATATCCTCATACAAAGGAGATTTTCCTTTATTCAGGTAAGCCACATATTCCTTGATGCCGCCTTCATAGTGGAATATCTTTTCTTTTTCCTGCCCTTCTCTCTTATCACGGAAAATAATCCGGATTCCTTTGGTCAGGAATGCCATTTCCCGGAGACGCTGGCGCAGAATATCATAGTCAAACACCGTTTCCTCAAAAATAGTATCATCCGGCAAGAAGGTAATTGTAGAACCTGTTCTCTCCGTAGTACCCACTACTTCCAGGGAAGTCACCGGCTTACCACGTTCATACCGCTGCTTATACATCTTTCCATCCAGCTCTACCACAACCTCCAGCCAGTTGGACAGGGCATTTACAACTGATGCTCCTACACCATGAAGACCACCGGACACCTTATATCCGCCACCACCAAACTTACCACCGGCATGCAGAATGGTAAATACAACCTCTACGGTAGAAATACCTTTTTTCTTATTGATTTCTACCGGAATACCACGACCGTTGTCAACGACAGTAACCGAATTGTCCGGATTAATCGTCACTTCAATCGTATCACAATAGCCCGCCAGTGCCTCATCAATCGCATTGTCTACAATTTCATAAACAAGGTGATGAAGACCTCGTGCGGAAGTACTTCCGATATACATACCGGGTCTTTTTCTTACGGCTTCCAGACCTTCCAGAATCTGAATTTGTTCTGCTCCGTATTCAGTGCTCATCTCTAATCCTCCTAGTTTTCCGAAGGAAAATGTCCAATTTCCCAAAGGGAAATTTGCCCGCATTGTGCGGACAAAATTCTGTTCTACAGAATTGGATTTTCCTCCTGTTCACTTACCATCCCATCCATTACATGGAAAATATGATTAAATTTTTGTCTGTCTCCTACAAATTCTTCTAAACCAGTACAGGTAAGCATCGTCTGAATCCCTTCCATACTGTTCAGCAAATGATGCTGGCGCTTTCGGTCCAGCTCCGATAATACATCATCCAGCAAAAGCACAGGATTCTCACCAATTTTTTTCTTTACCAGCTCGATTTCTGCAAGCTTTAAGGAAAGTGCAGCCGTACGCTGCTGCCCCTGGGAACCAAACTGTTTTAAATTGACATCACCGACAAAAAAGCTGATGTCATCCCTGTGAGGCCCGTACCCTGTTGCCTTTCTGTAAATATCCTGTTCTCTTGTTTTTTTCAATTTTTCCGCCATGTCCCCGGATGCTACACTTGGTTCATAGCTGATCTGCAGGCGCTCCCTTCCTCCGGACAGGGTACTGTGGGTGTCTCCCACCAGCTCGTTCATTTCTTTCACAAACTCAGCCCGGCTCTCTATAATTTTTGTACCATACTCACACAACTGCTGGTCCCATACTTCTAACGTCTCCTGCAGACTGCTGTTAAAAGAAATCTGTTTTAACAGATTGTTTCTCTGGTCCAGAATTTTATTATAATTCGACAAATAATACAGATACAGCTTGTTCAGCTGACACAGTTCCAGATCCATAAACCGCCGCCGCTCTCCCGGACCATTTTTTATCATACTCAAATCCTCCGGAGAGAAAAAAATAACATTCATCATACCAAACAACTCGGCTGACCTGCGGATTGGAATACCATCAATCGCCACACCTTTTGTTTTATTTTTCTTCAAATGCATGTCAATCCGGTGAGGAATCCCCTTTTTCTCCAGATGCATCCGGATATGTCCTTCCTCCTCACCAAGCTTTATCATATCCCGGTCTCTGGTTCCCTTGTGCGACTTTGTTGTACTGCACACATAAACAGATTCCAGAATATTCGTTTTTCCCTGGGCATTATCACCATAGAAGATATTGACCTGGTCAGAGAAATTCAACTGCAGGTTCTCATAATTTCTGAAATTGTGTAGTTCAATCTGTTTTACTATCATTTTACAATTTTAATTTCTTCGCCCCGGAAGGATACCATATCACCATCGTAGAGCTTTTTTCCTCTCTGGTATTCGGTTTCACCGTTTACCATAACTTCACCATCTAAAATTACAATTTTCGCTTCCACACCGGATTCTACCAGTCCCGCAGCTTTTAATGCCTGCCCAAGCTTGATAAAATCCTCTCTCAATTTGATAACTTCCATTCCATATCTCCTTCCTGTCCCACGATTCCAGTACTACTTTACAGCATTGAAATTAACCGGAAGAACCAGATAAATATAAGATTCTTCTTCGTTCTTAATGAAACATGGTGCTTTCGGATTGGTCATATAAATCGTTACTTCTTCATCGTCAATAACCCGGAGGGCATCCATTAAGAATTTAGGATTAAATCCAATCAGAATGTCTTTTCCTTCCTTCACAATGTCCATTTCCTCATTCATGGAACCAATGGTAGAATTTACTTTCAGTTCCATGGAATTTTCTGTAACTCCAAGAATAATAGGTTTTTTCTCAGATTCCTTAATTAACAGTGTGGCACGGTCAATACAATCCAGGAATACTTTACGGTTCACAGAAATTTTTGTTTCATAGTCACCAGACAGCATCTGGTTAATTTTGTAATACTCACCTTCAATCAGTCTGGAAAGCACAATGGTGCTGTCAAACTCAAATAAAATATGCTTATCCGTAAAGAAAATACGAACCTCATCTTCCATTTCCCCAGAAAGAATTTTACTGATTTCATTCAGGGTTTTACCTGGAACAATAACTTTTGTTGCCATAAAATCATTCTTTAAGAAAATCTTACGGACAGAAATTCTGTGTCCATCCAGAGATACTACCTTAAATTCATCTCCATTAATTTCAAATAATTCGCCAGTCATAATTTTATTGCTTTCATTATCAGAAATAGAAAATACCGTCTGACGAATGATTTCCTTTAAGGAAAACTGGGAAAGAACCATTGGTTCCTTCTTTTCAATAAGAGGGAGAGCCGGAAATTCTTCACTGCTCTTACCAGCAATGGTAAAAACCGATTTTTCACAACTGATGGTAGTCATATAGTTCGCATCCGTATCAATCGTAACATCACTGTCTGGGAGTTTTCTGATGATATCAGAAAAAATCTTTGCATTAATGGCAACACTTCCTGGTGCAGTAACAGTACCATTTACTAAAGTCTCGATGCCAAGTTCCATGTCATTCGTAATGAATTTGATGGTATTGTCTGTAACCTCAATAATTATACATTCCAGAATAGGCATCGTTGTCTTTGCAGGTACAGCCTTTAATGAAATATTGACACTATTTAATATTTCAGATTTTTTACATGTAATTCTCATGTGAGTATCTCCCTTCGGCTTGTGTTGATAACTGACGGAAGTGGATTTTCGCAGTTATATATAAATAAAATAAATACAGCAGTAATAATAGGGGCTGTGAATACTGTGGGAAAGTCGCAAAAGCCGGAAAAACAGTGGCGATGCGGGACATTCTGTGTTGTGAAATTCCTATGGATGAAATGTTCACAGATGTGGATATTATACACAGAAAAACGTTGCTCCTGATGCGGTTATCCACAGTATTAAACATGTTTTCCACATAAGTTATCCACATTGATGTGAATAAAGTGGAAAGAGTTTCTTCCTATATTAATATATTTGAATCAGGTGTGGATTAAAGATTAATTTTCTTCATTAACACTTCAATGATGTTTTGTAAAGACAAATCTTCCTTTAATGCCTCTTCAATTTTGGTAACTCCGTGCATAACTGTAGTGTGGTCACGGTCTCCAAAAGACTTTCCTATGTCAACTAAAGAGATGCCTAAGTGCTTCCGGCATAAGTACATGGCAATATGCCGCGGATAAGCAATCTTGTTGCTTCGGTTCTTGGAGTAGATTTCCTGTGGTGTCAGACTGAAATGGTCTGCCACAATATCTACAATGTATGTCAGTGTAACAGTGCGCTGGGCATCGGCACTGATAATATCCTGAATGGCTTCTGCAGCCAGTTCAATATTAATTTCTTTTTTCTTCAAACGGGACAGACCGATTAATTTATTTAAGCTGCCTTCCAGTTCACGGATGTTGGACTTTACATTCGTTGCAATATATTCCAGAATCAGAGGTTCGATGGCGATGCCGTCCGCCTCTGTCTTTTTATTTAAAATAGCCATTCTGGTTTCATAGTCCGGTGCCTGGATATCTGCAATGATACCCCATTCAAAACGGGAGCGAAGACGATCTTCCAGTGTTTTAATCTCCTTCGGAGGACGGTCACTGGAAATAATAATCTGTTTTTTTGCTTCATGCAGGGCATTAAAAGTATGGAAAAACTCTTCCTGGGTACTTTCTTTGCCGCTGATAAACTGGATATCATCGATTAATAAAACATCCACATTCCGGTATTTGTCCTTAAACTCCATGGTGGTCTGGTTCCGGATGGCCTGAATCAGTTCATTTGTAAACTTTTCACTGGTGACATAAACCACTTTGGACTCCGGATTGTTGTCCAGAATATAATGGGCCACTGCATGCATCAGGTGTGTTTTTCCAAGACCTACACCACCGTAAATAAACAGCGGATTGTATACTTCTGCCGGGCTTTCCGCCACAGCAAGGGATGCTGCATGGGCGAATTTATTGTTGTTACCAATGACAAAAGAGTCAAAGGTATATTTGGAATTCAGGTTATTATAACTTTCATTCTTAACTTTTAATGGTTCTGTTTTTGCAGGTGCATTGCTGGAAAGGACAAACTGCAGGTCAAACTCCTGATTGAACATTTCCGCAATCGCAGTTTTTAAAAACTGACCGTATCTGCTTTTTACAAAATTAATCATGGAAGCTTCAATTTTTGAATCATCCACAGAAATGATAATAGCATCGTTCGTGACAGAATGTACCGATAATGGAAGTAACCATGTACGATAAGCAACGTCAGTAATGCTATATTCTGTTTTCATGAACTCTAATATATCATTCCATTTTTCTTTTATCAATTTTTCCATAGAGACCTCCATTTTCTTATAGCATACCTAATTTATTATATCAAAAAAGTCTCGAAAATGCAAACAAATAAGGCGGAGAAGTAGGCAGAAATTGCAAGAAAATCAAAAAGAGGACAAAAAGGGAGGAAAAATGAAAAAATGCCCAGAAACGCATCTGAGCGTGTTCTGGAGCATCGGGGAAAAAGAGATATTCGTATGGTAAAAACTACATTATAAATGTCCAAAAGGAGGAGAGAAAACATAAATTCCTGCAATTTTGCCCCTTTCCTTAAAAAAGATGCTTGACTACTGGGGATTTTTAATCTATAATAATCGTGTTATTTGTCTAAATATAACTAGATGAACTATGTATATGCTTTTTATATGCATTTTGTTATAATGTGAAGGAGGTGTAACGACATGGCAAAGATGACATTCCAGCCTAAGAAGAGACAGAGAGCTAAGGTTCACGGATTCCGTTCCAGAATGAGCACTGCTAACGGAAGAAAGGTTTTATCCGCAAGAAGAGCAAAGGGCAGACATAAAATTTCCGCATAAGGTCGCAGAAACTGTGACCTTTTCTTCTCTTCCTTTTTGTAAGAGTGAAGGAGATCGTTAGCATTGGCAGAGTCAATTAAGAAAAACGACGAATTTAAAACAGTATACCAAAATGGTAAATCTTATGCTAACAAGTATCTGGTAATGTACATTCTGAAGAATGACATGGAAAAGAACCGGCTGGGTATATCCGTTAGTAAAAAAGTCGGTAACAGCGTAGTAAGACATAGAATTGCCAGGCTGTTAAGAGAAAGTTTTCGGTTGAATGATGGGAAGTTCCATAGTGGTTGGGACATTGTTGTTGTGGCGCGCATGAACGCCAAAGGGAAGAATTACGCTGATATAGAAAGTGCGTTTTTACATTTATGTAAGCTGCACGGTATTTATGTAAAATGAAACAGTTATTGATTCAGTTGATTAGATTATATCGTAAGTATATTTCTCCTTTAAAGGGTAGGCCTACCTGTATTTATGTACCTACCTGTTCTCAGTATGCAATCGAAGCATTAGAAAAATATGGCGTGGTAAAGGGCACGTATCTTGCAATTAGAAGGATACTTCGTTGTCATCCTTTTCATAAGGGCGGATATGATCCTGTACCATAGCCAATTTTTTTGTTATCAGGAGGAACAACAAGTTGGAATTTATTCTTTTGACGAAAGAAGGCGGTTTTTTAGGACCGTTTGCCTGGGTATTCGGCCAGGTATTTAATTTATTGTATGAGTTACTTAGTTTAGTAGGAATTGAAAATGTAGCAATTACAGTTGTTTTATTTACAATTGTAACAAAGCTGCTTATGACTCCAATGACAATCAAACAGCAGAAATTTTCCAAGATGCAGAATGTCATGAGTCCGGAACTGACCGCAATTCAGGAAAAGTACAAAAATAAAAAGGATGAAAAATCCATGCGGCTTATGCAGATGGAGCAGCAGGCCGTATATGAAAAATATGGAACTAGCCCGACAGCAGGCTGTCTTCCGATGCTTATTATGTTTCCAATCATGTTTGCATTGTATCGTGTTATTTATGCAATTCCTGCATATGTAACAGATATTGGAGTATTGTATAATACGATTGCCGAAGCTTTAAAGAATCAGGATTATTTTACGTATATGTCAGAACTGGCACCGACATTAGGTGTAGCAACAAAGAATTTTGCTGAAATGAGCGAAGGGGTGCTGACAAATGCCCATCTGATTGACATTATGACCAAGTTTGGTACAACACAGTGGACAAATCTTGCAGAAACATTCCCTTCCATAGCTGATATTATTAATACAAATGTTGAGAAAATTAATGCCATTCATATGATTGGTGGTTTTAATATTCTGGACCAGCCTCGGGATTATGGATTCAGTCTGGCATTGTTAATTCCTGTACTTGCCATTGTAACACAGTTATTCCAGTCTAAACTTTCCATGGCAAATACAAAGAAAAATAACCGTGGCGGCGAAGAAAATGCTGTAGTACAGAGCATGAACAGCATGATGTACATTATGCCGTTTATGTCCGGTTTCATGTGCTGGATGTTCCCAATCTGTATTGGTATTTACTGGGTAGCAAGTACCGTAGTAACAATTATTTACCAGTTCTTCATTAACCGTCACATTGACAAGATGGACTTAGACGAAATGATTCAGAAGAACGTGGAAAAACAGACAAAGAAGAGAGAAAAACTGGGCATTGAGTATGGTTCCAAGATGGCAGAACTTGCCAAGACCCAGACAAAATCCATTGATGCAGAGGCAGCAGTACAGCGCCAGAAGGGGTCTACCGCTTCTTATGCAAATGCAACAGGAAAGAATTATACCGCAGAGAGAAGCGCATCATCCGCAGGAACGGATAAGAAGTCGGTTTCCGGTTATGCAAACATGTTAAAGAAAGATTAAGAGGGATGAGAAATGAGAGAGTGGATTGAAGTTACAGCAAAAACAGTAGACGATGCAATTACAGAAGCATTAATTAAGCTTGGTTCTACCAGGGATAATGTAGATATTGAGGTTGTAGAAAAGGAAAGCAGCGGTTTTCTGGGACTGAACAGAAAGCCGGCAAGAGTTCGTGCGGCACTGAAAGAAACCATTCAGGACAAGGCAGTGGATTTCCTGGAGAAGATTTTTAATATTATGGAAATCAAGTCTGAAATGAATGTAGAGTTCAACGAAGAAGACAAGACCATGAACATCAATATTATTGGTGAAGATATGGGAGTTCTGATCGGTAAGAGAGGACAGACACTGGATTCCCTGCAGTATCTTGTGAGCCTTGTGGTAAACAAGGAAAGTGAAGAATACATCAAAGTAAAGCTTGATACAGAGAATTACAGAGAAAGAAGAAAAGAAACTCTGGAAAATCTTGCAAAGAATATTGCATACAAAGTTAAGAAGACAAGAAAGAGCGTTGCTTTAGAGCCAATGAACCCTTATGAGAGAAGAATTATTCATTCTGCTCTTCAGAATGATAAGTTTGTTGAAACCCACAGTGAGGGTGAAGAACCATATCGTAAGATTGTTGTTACCTTAAAGAAAGGTGTAAGAGACTACGGAAGCAGAAGTTACGGTTATAATAGAAACAGTAACTACCGTGGTAAGAGTGGCTATCATAAGTCAAATTACCGTAAGCCTTATCCATACGGTAATACAGAAGAAACAGAAACTCCGGAAGAAAAGATGACAGAAGAATAATAGGAGCGGGGCTGTTACAAAGAATTGTTTTAGATTTTGAACCCGGTGTTTTCAGCACCTCAAAATAAAAACGAGAACTTTGTAGCAGCTCTTTTTTATGAAGTGGAGGCAGAACATGCGAAATCATGACACGATTGCAGCAATTGCAACAGGAACGACAAATGCAGGTATCAGTATTATCAGAATCAGTGGAGCAGATGCTTTTTCTGTTGCAGATGCTGTGTTTCTATCCAAAAAGGGAAAGAAACGGTTGTCTGAGCAGAAAAGCCATACTCTGCATTATGGAAAAATAGTGGATGGAGATGTCATGCTGGACGAGGTGCTGGTGTCAGTTATGCGGGCGCCAAATACTTATACAACAGAGGATGTTGTGGAAATTAACTGCCATGGAGGCATGATTGTCACTAAGAGGATTTTGGAACTGGTACTATCAAAGGGTGTGCGGCTGGCAGAGCCGGGAGAGTTTACCAAACGGGCCTTTTTAAATGGTCGTATGGATTTGTCCCAGGCGGAAGCGGTGATTGATTTGATTCATGCCACGAATGAGCAGGCTGTAAAAAATTCGGTCCGTCAGTTAAACGGTAATCTTTACAAAAAAATAAAAGAAATCAGGGAATCAGTTCTCAGGGATACTGCCTTTATTGAGGCGGCACTGGATGATCCGGAACATATTTCCCTGGATGGTTTTACGGATACATTACAGGAGCATACCGAAGCTAATTTAAAGGAAATAAAGGCACTGCTCAAAAATGCAGAGGATGGAAAAATTATTAAGGAAGGGATACGGACCGTTATTCTGGGCAAGCCAAATGCCGGAAAGTCCACACTGATGAATGTCCTGGTGGGTGAGGAGCGTGCCATTGTAACAGATATTCCGGGAACAACACGGGATACGCTGGAGGAACTGATTCAGGTGAAAGGAATTGTTCTGCGGGTAATTGACACGGCAGGTATCCGCCATACGCAGGATATAGTAGAAAAAATTGGTGTAGAGCGTGCCAGAACAGAAGCAGAGGGCGCAGATTTTGTTATTTATGTTGCCGATGCTTCCAGGGAATTAGATGAAAATGACGAAGCTGTGATTTCCATGATTCAGGAAAAGAAAGCAGTTGTATTATTAAATAAGTCAGATCTTTCCATGAAAACCACAAAAGAAGAGCTGGAACAGAAAACCGGAAAGCAGGTATTTCTTATTTCAGCAAAAGAAGAGACAGGTATGGACGCTTTTGCAGAGGCAGTGGAAAAAATGTTTTATCAGGGGCTGATTGATCAGAAGGAAGAAGTTTTTATTACAAATCTCCGCCACAAACAGGCTCTTGCCGATGCGAAGGAAAGTCTCGACAAAGTATTGGAAAGCCTGGCGCTGGATATGCCGGAGGATTTTTATTCCATTGACCTGATGAATGCATATCAGGTGTTAGGTGAAATCATCGGTGAGGCTGTGGATGAGGACCTGGTAGATAAAATTTTTAAAGACTTTTGCATGGGAAAGTAAGCAGGGAATTTATTAATATAAAGATTGTTAATTTGTCAGAATTTCTTTTGAGCAGTAGAAAGAAGTGTTAGGAAGGATGCAGAAAATGGACGAGAAGCTTTATTATTATGAAAGCTATGATGTTGCAGTGATTGGTGCCGGACATGCGGGCTGTGAAGCAGCCCTGGCCTGTGCCAGACTGGGATTAAATACAATTATGTTTACCGTGAGTATGGATTCCATTGCCCTTATGCCTTGTAATCCAAACATTGGAGGAACCTCCAAAGGACATCTGGTGCGGGAAATTGATGCTCTGGGCGGTGAAATGGGAAAAAATATTGACCGCACGTATATTCAGTCCAAGATGCTGAATGTATCCAAAGGTCCAGCGGTGCACTCGCTTCGTGCCCAGGCAGACAAACAGAGTTATTCACAATCTATGCGCAGGATTGTGGAAAACCAGCCGAATTTATGTGTAAAACAAGGGGAAATCTGCGAAATTCTTGTGGATAACCTGTGTGTAACCGGTGTAAGGACGTATTCTAATGCGGTTTATCCTTGTAAAGCAGCTATTATTTGTACTGGCACCTATTTAAAGGCCCGCTGTATTTATGGTGATGTGAGTCAGTATACAGGTCCGAATGGGCTGCCGGCAGCTAACCACCTGACAGATAGTCTGAAAAAGCTGGGTATTGAAATATATCGTTTTAAAACTGGCACACCAGCAAGAATTGACAAACGTTCCATTGATTTTTCCAAAATGGAAGAACAGTTTGGTGATGAAACGGTAGTTCCGTTTTCTTTTGAAACAGACCGGGAATCCCTGACCAGAGAACAGGTATCCTGCTGGCTGACATATACAAACGAAACAACCCATGATATCATCCGCAGTAATATTGACCGTTCTCCTTTGTATTCCGGTGCCATTGAAGGAACTGGTCCACGTTATTGTCCTTCCATTGAAGACAAGGTGATGAAGTTTCCGGACAAAGAACGTCATCAGGTATTTATTGAACCGGAAGGAAATTATACAAATGAAATGTATATTTCCGGTATGTCAAGTTCACTGCCGGAAGATGTGCAGTATAAAATGTACCGTTCCGTTCCGGGACTGGAAAATGCCAGAATTGTACGAAATGCATATGCAATAGAGTATGATTGTATCAATCCGATGCAGTTAAAGCCAAGTCTGGAATTTAAGACAATTTCCGGTTTGTTCAGTGCAGGACAGATGAACGGCAGTTCTGGTTATGAAGAAGCAGCAGCCCAGGGAATTATGGCAGGCATCAATGCCGCCAGAAAATTGAAAGGTCAGGAGCCGGTGATTCTGGACCGCTCCCAGGCATATATCGGTGTACTGATTGATGATCTGGTAACCAAAGAAACCCATGAACCATACCGCATGATGACTTCCCGCGCAGAGTACCGGTTACTCCTTCGTCAGGATAATGCGGATTTAAGACTTACAAAAATTGGTTATGATATCGGATTGATTTCTGAAGAACGGTATAAAAAGCTGGTAGAAAAAGAACGGCTGATTTTAGAAGAAACCGAACGTTTGAAAACGAAAATGGTCGGTGGAAATGCCAGGGTGCAGGAATTTTTATCCTCCCATGACAGTACCCCATTAAAGACAGCAGTATCCATGGCGGATCTGCTCATGCGGCCGGAATTAAATTATGAACTGCTGGCAGAAATTGATCCGGATAGAACAGAGCTTCCGGCAGAGGTAACGGAGCAGGTGGAAATTGAATTGAAGTATTCCGGTTATATTGAACGCCAGCAGCGTCAGGTAGAGCAGTTCAAGAAAACAGAAAGCCGAAAAATTCCGGAAAATCTGGATTATGATGATGTTCCGTCCCTTCGTATTGAGGCAAGACAGAAATTAAAGAAAATCCGTCCAGAAAATATTGGGCAGGCATCCCGTATTTCTGGTGTATCTCCGGCGGATATTTCTGTATTGCTTGTTTATTTGAAACAGAATTAAGGGAAACGCTGACGAAAGCATTTCCTGCGCTGAATTTGCTTGCGCAGCGAAGCTGCAATTTCTACTGCAAATTTGTGTGAGTTGCCAGAGGATTCTAAGGAAGTAATGAATTAATCAGTGCTTCTTTGGACGATACAAATAGTATGGATGCCAGAAAGTATGCTGGTAAACCAGGAATAGAGGGTTTGATGGAATGCAATAATTTACAATTTGTAACTGATTTACAGGAATGGGGACTGGAGCTTTCCGAACTTCAGACTACCCAGTTGGAACAATATTATGAGATGCTGGTAGAGAAGAACAAAGTAATGAATCTGACTGCTATTACAGAATATGACGATGTATTAAAAAAGCATTTTCTGGATAGTCTGGCATTGAATCAGTTGGTAAAACTCCAGGGAAAAAAATATCGAGTTCTGGATATGGGAACCGGAGCAGGGTTTCCGGGACTTCCTTTGAAAATTATGTTTCCAGAATTGGAAGTAACGCTGATGGATTCTTTGAATAAACGGATTGTTTTTCTACAGGACGTAATTGAAAAGCTGGGATTAACAGGAATTAAAGCAGTGCATGGCCGTGCAGAAGAGGCAGCATTAAAACCGGAATATCGTGAAAAATTTGACTTCTGCGTTTCAAGAGCAGTAGCAAGACTGGTATCACTGTCAGAATTCTGCATCCCTTTTGTAAAACAGGGAGGATTCTTTATTCCTTATAAATCGGGAGAGGTTGAAGAGGAAGTAAACGAAGCAAAACATGCAGTCAGAGAACTGGGTGCAGAATATCGAAAAACATATTTTTATACTCTGCCAAACTCAGATATTGAAAGAACACTGATTTATATTGAAAAGGTAAAAACAACACCAAAGAAATATCCAAGAGCCGGTGGCAAACCTTTGAAACAGCCGCTGTTGGTTAATACGTTCCATAAACAGTAACGTATTATGATAAGAAATGATATAATTTTTCAAGTTTATATTGTGATTCTGTGTTCAATTGTGGTAAAATAAATAGGAGGGCGGAGCTCTTAGAGTTTCGTCCTTTTATGCTACAGAGTGATTTCCGGCACAATCTGCCGAACGATGAAGAGAATGAACGTAAATATATATGGAATAAAGAGAAAAGAAGGAATTCTGAATGAACAAGGATAAGTTTTCTTTCACAAATGAATATCGGGAAATGCTTGATTTTATATTGGAACAGCAGGAAACTGCACTACAGTATTCGGACCAGCTTCTTTCCAGAAAAAAAGATTTGGAATATAAAAAGAAACAACAGGAATTTATGTTGGAAGAAAGAAATAAAAAACGTATTCCAAATATTTCGATGTTTTCTCCTCTTGATGTGGAAGATGTGTATGAACAGGATTTGATATATAAAGAAGAAATGGATAAACTGTTGCTGCAATTATCTGAGGCAGAAGCAACCTGGGAGCAGCAGAAAAAAGTATGTCAGTCCTTTGAACGATTGAAAAAATTTCTTTACCGTATGGAGCAGGAGCTTCAGTCAAACGCAAAAGAAAAATGTAATAATTTAATAGATTATAGTACAAAAATTCTGGAAACACAGGAAATGGATCGTAATCGTATTTCCAGAGATCTGCATGATTCTGCTGTACAAAGTTTGACGAGTCTTGTACATAAAACAGAATACTGCAGCAAAATAGTAGATAAGGATCCGGTTCGTGTCAAACTGGAACTCCAGTCTATGATTGATCTAAATAAAGAAATCATAAATGATATGCGTGAGATTATTTATGATCTTCGTCCGATGTCATTAAATAATATAGGTCTCGTTTCTACAATACAGGCATATTGTCTGCATTTACGCCGCTATGATAATCTCGATGTGGTTCTGAATGTGGTGGGCAAAGAAAGGGGATTAAATTCCATTGTTAGTGTTACCTTGTATCGTATTATTCAGGAAGCCTGTAATAATGCTGTCCGTCATGCAAAGTCGAAAAAAGTGATAATTCGCATTTCCTATATGAGTCATAATGTTGAGCTTGATATAGAAGATGATGGAATTGGGTTTGATGTTGATAAGGTTGAAAAAGAATCCATGGAAAAAGATGAACTGCATGGTTTTGGTCTTTCAACCATGAAGGAGAGGGCAAGACTATTGTCGGGATCTTTTATCATAAAATCAAAGCCAGGTATGGGTACAAAAATTCACTTAGTAGTTCCGGTCAAATATACGTCAGGAGAAGAGGAATAATTATGAGTCAACAGATAAGAATTGTAATAGCTGATGATCATTCTATGATTCGGGAAGGTTTAAAACAGCTTCTGGAACTTGATGGGGATATATTGGTTGTCGGTGAAGCAGGAAATGGAGAAGAATGTCTTGAAGTCATCCAACAGCAGAAACCGGATGTTGTTTTACTGGATATTAATATGCCGGTGATGAATGGATTGAAAATGCTGGAGATTTTAAGAAAATCAGAACAAGAGGAATTAAGGGAACAGAAAGTTCTGATTTTAACGATACATAGTGAAATTGAATATCTGATGAAAGCAAAAGAAATAGGTGTGAATGGGTATGTTCTAAAGGATGCAGAATCTGCAATATTAAAGCGTGCCATTGCCACAATTTATTCGGGCGGTGAGTATATTGATTTTACTATGGTGCCAATTATGAATGAAAAGATTGCACAGGATAAAGAGCAGGATGAAGAACAAAAACTAACCAGACGCGAGATTGAAGTATTGAAATTATTAGCAGAAGGATTGTTTAATAAAGAAATTGCATATAAATTGGAGATTAGTGAAAAGACAGTGAAAAATCATGTGTCCAATATATTTAAAAAGATTGGTGTATTTGACAGGACACAGGCAGCAGTGTATGCAATTAAAAATAATATTGTTGAGTTGTACTGAGTTACAGATAAAAGGGTAACTGCAAAATAGATGAAAATCTATCTGCAGACCCTTTTTTATTTTTTAAGAAAAGAAACATGAAAAGTTTTTTGACAGGATAGTTAATGTATGATATAATTCCTGTGTTGATAAAAATCTAAATGTTTCACGTGAAACATTTAGATTTTTTAATCATTTTGCAATAAGAGAATGTTTCACGTGAAACAATGGTTTAGAATGACATGACTAGAAAGGGATACTATGGGAAGAACAATTGCAATTGCAAACCAGAAGGGTGGCGTAGGTAAAACAACTACAGCAATAAATCTTGCTGCTTGTCTTGCGGAAAAAGGAAACCAGGTGCTTGTAATAGATATTGACCCACAGGGAAATACAACATCTGGACTGGGAATCAATAAAAAGAAGTTAAAACAGACAGTATATGATATGATGTTAGGGGAGTGTACATTAGAAGATTGCAGAGCAAAAAGCTGTATGAAAAATTTGTATGTACTCCCATCGGATGTAGATTTAGCAGGTGCAGAAATAGAATTGATTGGTATAGAAAATCGTGAGTTTATTTTAAAACGATTGATTGATCCAGTCAGGGAACAATATGATTTTATTGTGATTGACTGCCCACCATCGTTAAATATGCTGACGGTGAATGCGATGACTACCGCAAATACTGTGATTGTGCCAATTCAGTGTGAATATTATGCATTGGAAGGATTATCACAGTTATTGCATACCATTGATTTGGTTCAGAAGCGTTTGAACCCTAATTTAGAAGTAGAGGGTGTAGTTTTCACAATGTATGATGCAAGAACAAATCTTTCCTTGCAGGTTGTAGAAAATGTAAAGAAAAATCTGCATCAAAATATTTATAAAACAATTATTCCAAGAAATGTACGTCTTGCAGAAGCACCGAGCCATGGTCTTCCAATTAATTTATATGATTCGAAATCTGCCGGAGCGGAGGGATATCGACAACTGGCAGATGAGGTAATTGAACGAGGGGTAAGAGACTGGTATTCTGATTTTTAATGAGAGAAAAAGAAAGTGAGACTGATAAAATGACGGTAAAGAGAAGAGGATTAGGAGCAGGACTGGATAATTTGATTCCAGATATCGGACTTGAAAATGAGAAAGAACAAAATGTGGAACAGGAAAATGTTTCACGTGAAACATTGATTCCGGTTAATGATATAGATCCAAATCGAGGACAACCAAGAAGCCGGTTTGATGAAGATTCATTACAGGAGCTGGCGGATTCGATAAAACAGTACGGTATCATTGAACCATTAATTGTACAAAAGAAGGATAAGAGGTTTGAAATTATTGCTGGTGAACGGAGATGGAGAGCGGCTAAAATTGCAGGATTAAAAGAAATTCCGGTTATAGTAAAAGAGTATGCAGAACATGATATTTTTACAATTGCATTAATCGAAAATATTCAAAGAAAAGATTTGAATCCAATTGAAGAAGCAGCAGCATATCAGCGTTTGATTCAGGAACAGAATTTAAAACAGGATGAAGTGGCAGAAAAGGTAGCCAAGAGCCGTACAGCTATAACAAATTCCATGCGTTTGTTAAAATTAGATCAAAGAGTACAGCAGATGCTGATTGACGAAATGATAAGCGAAGGACATGGGCGTGCTTTAATTCCAATTGAAGATAAGGAAGAACAATTTTTATTTGCAATGAAAGTTTTTGACGAAAAACTTAGTGTTCGTGAAACGGAAAAGTTAGTGAAAAAACTGCTGGAAAGTAAAAAGGATGAATTAGAGAAAAAACCAGAGCCGGAAGAAAAAAATATTAGTTTTATTTACAAAGGGCTGGAAGAAAAATTAAAGCAGTCATTAGGAACCAAGGTGGAAATAAAAACAAAAGCAAATAATACAGGAAAAATAGAAATAGAGTATTATTCCATGGAAGAACTGGAACGGCTGGTGGAGCTAATGGATTCAGCTAAATAAACAAAGGTAATTTAGGGAATTTGTAATAGAAAATGTTAGGCACTATTTGAAAAGGAGTCAGACTATGAATGCACAACAATTAAATCAGGAGCAGATGCTTCTGATAGGAGTACTGGTACTGGCAGTGCTGGTAGTAGCATTGTTGACAATATCAGTGATACTGTTAGTTAAAGTCAGTACGCTGAATAAACGTTACCATGCGTTTATGAAAGGATCGGATGGAACTTCTCTGGAAAGTACTATTTTGAATCGCTTCAAAGAAATTGACATTCTGAAGGAAGAGAGCAAATACATATCGGAAAAATTGAATTTCACATGTGAAACATTAATTACAGCCTACCAGAAAATTGGTATTGTAAAGTATGATGCATTTAAAGAAATGGGAGGAAAGATGAGTTTTTCACTGTGTATGCTGGATGACGAAAATAATGGATTTATACTGACGTCAATGCATACAAGGGAAGGCTGCTATACTTACCTGAAAGAAATTATTAAAGGAAAGGCATTTAAAATACTGGCGGATGAAGAACGGCATGCTTTGGAGGAAGCAATGAATAAAAGAAATTTATATACGGAATAAAAGAAAAAAGTTACTGGACGGGAATACGAATAAACGTAACAAAGAAGATTAGAGTTTCATGAAAAAACATGGAACTCTATTTTATTTTTTGTCGTTTAATGTTATGATAATAGTTGTAAAAATATTAGAAAAACGATGTAATAAGCATAATAAAGATAAAAAAGGAGTGTAACAAAATGTTAGAAGACATTATTGCAGTTAAAAAAAGTTTGTTTGCAACCGGCGTACATACAGAACTGCGTGCCCAGGAAAACCGATATCGCAGGGTGAGTCTGGTGCAGGGAAATATAATGGGGAATCAGAGATCAGAGACTTCTGGAATTTGTGCAAGAGTCTGTAAAAATGGAGTATATGGCTTCTCCTCCATGGCAGAGTATTCATCAGAGGCTGCAGATGCGGTGCTGCGTGCAGCAACCAGAAATGCTTTGTTTTTAGATGAACGTGCGGCAAAAAATAAGCCGGCTATTCCATCACTTGAAGGAGGAATGATTCCGGTAAATATGGAAATCAAAGATAACGAGCAGAAGAAGTATATTGATTTCTGTAAAGAAATTGATGATTATATTGTGAAGACGTATCCAAAACTGACCAGCCGTACGGTTGTATATTCAGAAGATTCCATGGATAAAATTCTGTATACTTCGGATGGAAAGGATGGACATACCACCTCACCAAGATGCTACATTTATGTGTTTATGAATTCAGAAACACTGGATGGTGCTCCGATAGAATTATATGAAGTATTTGGTGGTGCAGGTAATTTTGATGACAATTTTAGTAAGCCTGAGCTGCTGTATGACAAACTGGAGAAGCTTTACAAAAAAGTAATGGATAAGAGAGCTGGTGTATATGCAGAGGCCGGGTATAAGACAGTTATTTTAGGAGGTATTCTTTCCGGGATGCTGGCACATGAAGCAGTGGGCCATACGGTAGAAGCAGATTTGGTAATGGGCGGGTCTGTGGCCGGACCAAGCCGGAATAAAAGAGTCGCATCAGATCTTGTCACAATGGTGGATTTTGCTCATACCGCTCTGGGACAGAGAGCTCCACTTCCTGTCTATCTGGATGATGAAGGAACACCAGCAACGGATGCGATGCTGATCGAGAATGGAATTCTGAAAGGATATATGCACAACAGGGAATCAGCAGCACATTTTGGAATGACACCATGTGGTAATGCGAGAGGTTTTGAATTTTCGGATGAACCATTAATTCGTATGAGAAATACAGCAGTACTTCCGGGAAAAGACAAACTGGAAGAAATGATTGCTTCCGTGGAAGATGGATATTATCTTCTGGATACAGGCAACGGCCAGGCGGATCTGACAGGAGAATTTATGTTCGGTATCAATATGGGATATGAAATTAAGAATGGTAAACTGGGCCGGGCAATTCTGGATACAACAGTAAGTGGTGTCGCATTTGAAATGTTGCAGACGGTAGATATGGTTTCTGATGAAATGGTATGGTCCAGTTCCGGTTTTTGTGGGAAGAAGCAGATGATGCCGGTAGGTATGGGCGGTCCGGCGCTTCGCTGTAAGATTATGATAGGAGGACGCTAAAATGGCTGATTTGAAAATGACGGCACAAAAGGTGCAGAAGGTAATAGAGGAAGCAAAACTGACGAAGTCCAGATTTTGTGTAGAAGAAAAGGAAACCCAGGAATTTACAATGGAGAATGGGGAATTTTCTTTGTTTCGTACGCTGTTTGATAAAAACTTATCGGTAAATGTCTTTCATAACCAGAAAAAAGGCAGTGCCTCTACAAATAAGTTCGATGATGCGGCTATTCATGCAGTGGTAGAGGCGGCAGTCACGTCTTCTGAATCTGCTGTGGCAGATGAGGCGTATGACATTGCACCGAAGCAGGATGCGGAATGTTTTGAAGTGGGCATTTATGAGCCGGATATGGATCTGCTGTTTGAGCGGACAAAGGAACTGGGCGACAATATAAAAGAACAGTTTCCTAAAATACAGGTTATGCAGATCATAGTATCTCATGTAAAGGTGCATGAAATATACTGGAATTCCAATGGTACAGAGTTGGAAACTTATGCAGGAGCATATCGTCTGACCGTGGAATTTTCGGGAAATGATGGGGAAAAGACAACGTCATTAAATTATACAGGAATCAGTACGACTGATTTAAGTGAGCCTTTTATAGAACAGGGTGCAATTAAGCGTCAGTTGGAGGATACCGTGAAACAACTGAAAGTAAAGCCAATGGAAGGAAAATTTGAAGGCACGGTAGTTCTGATGCCGGAGTGTGTCAATGAATTTTTATATTATATCACTTCCTGCTTTGCCGGTGATTCCGTAGTATTGGAAAAAACAAGTATATGGCTGGACAAGATAGGGGAGCAGGTGGCGGATTCACGTCTGACGGTTTCCTTCGACCCAATGAATGAAAAAATTGTGGATTTTGAACGTTATACTCCGGATGGCTTTAAATCAGAACCGTATGATTTTATTCAGAAGGGAGTATTAAAATCTTTTAAAACATCGTTATATGTGGCAAATAAAAATGGTTCTGCGCCAGCAAAAAATATGAGTTACAGTATGGTGGTAGAGGCTGGTGATACAGCAGTTGAGGATATCATCAGAAACGTGGAGAAGGGACTTCTGATGGGAGGCTTTTCCGGTGGAGAGCCAGGTACAAATGGTGAAATTTCCGGTGTGGCAAAAAATAGTTTTTTGATTGAAAACGGCAGGGTGACAACTCCGGTAAATGAAGTTATGATTTCAGGAAATCTGGCAGAGATGCTGAAAAATATTGTGGCTGTTTCAAAAGAAAGAGTGGCAGATGGCGGAGCAGTTATGCCATATATTGCTGTTGATGGAATTGTAGTTTCCGGAAAAAACTAAAAAAATAAAAAAGTCTGTTTTATAGTAAAAAGAGTTTTGGCAGAACCGGAGGGTCAGATGGTTTTGCCAAAACTCTTTTTTCTTAGGAAAACGCTGATGAAAGTGTTTTCCTCCGCTGGAGACTTTAAAGGAGGCAATTAATTAGTGTTTCCTTAGAAATAGTTCTATTATAGTATTGAAAAAAATCGAAAAATCATGCATTATAGTATTATAGGATAACTATACGCTAAAGCAGGGGAAAAGCCCAATACCAGGAGAATCAGAAGGAGTACAGGACGTGCGGAGGATACAGACAGAACATATAAAAGGCAGGGAACTGCTTGCCAAGGATGTACGGGGTGCCAGTGGAGTAGTTCTTATTTCTGCCGGTACAATTTTAAAAAAAGAATATGTTGATAAACTTCTGGAACTGAAAGTAACGGATGTTTTTGTAGAAGATGAAATATCCATGGGAATCCAGGTACAGGATATTACAGAAGAAAAAATCAGTGAGCAGTGTACGGAAAAATTAAAGGATACAATGGAACGGCTGTCCTATGCGTCCGGGGAAGAACTGCAGAAATTAACCAGGGTAACAACAGAGGTTATGGAAGGAGTTCTGCTGCAGGATGAGGTGATTTATACGATTTCCAATGTAAGAAATCATTCCCATAGTCTGTATGAGCATTCCCTGAGTGTGGCGGCATTAGCAGCTTTGATTGCAGTGCGAGCCGGCTATTCCCAGGCAGAAGTGAAAGAAATTGTTATGGGAGCGTTACTGCATGATATTGGATATCCAAATGTAAAAGCAAACTATCATGGTATTTTTTTGGACAAAGCGCCGGAAGAAGTTCAGAAAGAAATAAAGAGGCATGTGGTGTATGGATATATTACTGTGGAGCAGCAGGAATGGATTACGCCTTTGGCAAGGGAAATTATTTTATATCATCATGAGAGACTGGACCGCAGCGGATATCCGTTTCATATGCCGGAAGATAAGTTAAAGCCGCAGGTACGTCTGGTTTCGCTGTGTGATGCGTTTGATAATATGGTTTATGGAAATCTGGAGAAACGTAGAAAAGTACATGAAGCTCTGGAAGAAATAAGAAACGCCAGAGGAACCAAATTTGATGCCGGTCTGGTTGATATTTTTATACGGTCTGTAGCTGCTTACCCAACCGGTGTGATTGTAGAACTGAGTAATGGTATGTATGGTATTGTAGTGAAACAGAATGCAGATGAACCTGGAAGACCGATGCTTCGTATGGTAAGAAGAGGACAAAATGGAACGTGGATTCCACAACAGGATGTTGATTTACGGGACTGGCCCGATGTTTATATAGTTGATACGACAGAATAGGAAAGGATGGTATATCGGATGGAATATGTAATTTTAGTTGTAGATGATGATACTGCAAATCTTACCCTGGCTCAGAAGCTGTTGGGAAAGGAGTACCGTATTGCTGCGGCAAATTCGGGAAAAGTTGCGCTGAAATATCTGGAAAATAAATGTCCGGATCTGATTCTGCTGGATATCAATATGCCGGAAATGGACGGATTTCAGGTAATGGAAGAATTAAAAAAAGAAGAACGTTTTGCACATATCCCGGTGATTTTCCTGACGGCGGATAATGATCCGGAGACAGAAACACGGTGTTTTGCATCTGGTGCAGTAGATTTTGTAGGAAAACCGTTTCTTCCGGATGTGCTGCTGAGTCGTGTGCGCAGAACACTGGAGCTGGAAAAGTACCGTACCGGTCTGGAAGCCATGGTAAAAGAGCAGACAGAAATTATTATGGCAAGAAACCGCAGAATCAGCCAGATTCAGGACCAGGTAATTGTGTCCATGGCAACTCTGATCGAAACACGTGATAATAGTACGGGCAAACATGTTATTAATACCCGTATTTATGTGGAGATGATTGCAAAGGAACTGAAAAAGCAGGGATTGTTTACGGATGTTTTGACGGATGAATACATTCAGAATCTGATTAAAGCAGCTCCGATGCATGATGTCGGTAAAATTAAAATTTCAGATACAATCCTTTGCAAACCGGGCAGACTGACAGAAGAAGAGTATAATTCCATGAAGCTGCATACGGTGTTTGGCAAGGCAGTGGTGCATGATATTATTGGCGGAGTCGAAGATCCGGAATATGTAAAGATTGCAGAAGATGTGGCAATGTATCATCATGAACGATGGGATGGTACAGGATATCCTCTTGGTTTAAAGGGAGAAGCAATTCCGTTATGTGCCAGAATCATGGCGCTGGCTGATGTGTTTGATGCCTTGTATGAAGAACGCTGTTATAAAGAAGCAATCCGGCCGATTTATAAGGTAATGGATACATTAAGAGAAGGAAGAGGAACCCAGTTTGATCCGGTGATTACAGATGTATTTACCGGATTGGAGCAGGAAGTCAAAGATCTACTTGGAGAACCGATTTAAGGGGAGGGATACTGTATGGGGGAAAAAAGGACAGAGAAAGTCATTGTGTGGATTTATTCCGTATATGCACTGGTTATGTCGGTTGCAGCCATGCTGCTGGCCTGGCCGGCCTGGATAGTGCCGCTGGCTGCAGTCGGACTGGTATCAATCTGGTATATTTATCTGAGGGAAGTGAAGGACTACAGATTCCGGGCATTTCTGTATGCCACCTTATGTCTGGTGAATTTGTCGGTATATGGTCTGATGTCCAGTTCGTTTGTCTGTGCGCTATGCGTATTGTGTGTACTGGTGATATTACTGGCTTTTTTTAATATTCCGGAAATTGTATATCTGGAAGTGTTTTTTTCCTTGTTTCTGATTGCATATCACGGACTGGTGTACCGGACGATACCAATGGATACAACCCTGGATTTCCTGCGTTTTCTGGTTCAGGTGGTTTCTTTATTTATTATAGAGTTACTGACCTATATGTTTATTAAAACCCACCGTGATACAAACCTGAAACTTCAGGAAGTGATCCAGGATTTAAAGGTGGCAGAGCAGAGTAAAAATGACTTTCTTGCTAATATTTCCCACGAAATCCGCACGCCAATTAATACAGTGTGCGGTATGAGCGAAATGATTCTGCGGGAAGATATTTCTGATACCGTCAGGGAAGATACCTTCAATATCCAGGCGGCAGGAAGAAATCTTCTGGCAACCGTAAGTGATGTGCTGGATTTTTCAGAGCTTGAGGCTGGAAAAATGGAACTGGTGGAGGAACCGTATAATCTGACTTCTACGATTAATGATATTATTAATATGGCAATAGCGCAGAAGGGTTCCAAGAAGCTGGAGCTGATTGTGGACTGTGATGCAAAAATTCCATATACCCTGCTTGGTGATGAACAGAAAATCCGGCGTGTGATTTTAAATTTTGTGAACAATGCCATTAAGTTTACAGAAAAAGGATGCGTTACGATTTCTTTTGCAGGAAGAAAGGAAGCGTATGGTATCAATCTGATGGTGAAGGTGAAGGATACCGGTATCGGTATTGCGGAAGAAAATCTGGAGAAACTGTTCAGCAGTTTTAATCAGGTGGATACAAAGCGTAACCGTCAGGAAGGCGGTATTGGTGTGGGTCTTGCCATTGCGAAGAAACTTATTAACAAGATGGAAGGCTTTATCAGTGTAAAGAGTGAACTGGGAAAAGGAAGTGAGTTCCAGTTTGTAATACCGCAGAAGGTGATGGATGAGCGTCCGATGGTAGCGGTAAACGATGTACAGAATATTAATATTATTGGTTATATCAATAGTGAAAAATATGAATTTACCGAAATACGTGATGATTATATGCGGAATATCAAGCATATGGTAGAAGGTCTGGAGGTTCGTTATCAGTCCTGTCGCAACCTGATGGAATTTAAACGCCGTATGGAAAAAGAAATTTATACCCATGCTTTTATTACGGTGGAGGAGTATCAGGAAGATGAGGAATATTTGACCGGATTTCTGAACAGATGATCGTGGTATTACTGCAGAACAGGGATATTGCTACCATGCCTGGCGGAAATATCAAAGTAATTTATAAGCCGTTTTATGTGCTTTCCATTGCTGCGGTACTGAATGGAGATTATACACTGCAGCGTCTGGATGGAAGCCATTATCTGAACAAGAAGTTTATTGCGCCGGAGGCAAGTGTTCTGGTAGTAGATGATAATCTGATGAACTTAAAGGTAGTGGAAGGTCTGCTTCGTCCATACAAAATCAAAGTATTTGTGGCAACCAGTGGTAAGGAATGTCTGTCCAAGCTGGAAAATTCCAGATATGATATTATTTTTATGGATCACATGATGCCGGAAATGGATGGTGTGGAAACAGCCCACAAGATTCGTGCCAAGGCGGGAAATTACTTCCAGAATGTGCCGATTGTGGCTTTAACTGCCAATGCGATTGGCGGTGCAAGAGAAATGTTTCTGGAGGAAGGTTTCCAGGATTATGTGGCAAAGCCAATCGAATTAAGCCATATGGAACGTGTGCTTAGAAAGTACATTCCAAAGGATAAACTGATTAAGGCCGAGGATGTGGAGTTTGCTCCGGAGGAAGAAAAGAAACCGGTAAAGGTGACGGCAGGTGTACATATTGACCGCAGAAGAGGTCTGCAGTACTGTGGCAATAATGAACAGGATTATGAAGATATTCTGAAGGTTTACTTAAGTACCGGACTGCAGAAAATCAAGGAAATCCGGGAAAAGTATGAGAGTAAGGACTGGAAAAATTATACGATTCTTGTACATGCTTTAAAGAGTACATCCATTGGTATTGGTGCTACTAATCTGGGCGAAATGGCAAAAGCACTGGAGGCTGCCGGTAAGACGGAGAATCTGTCGTACATCCGGGAGCATCATGAAGAAGTGATGCAGGAATACGAAGAGGTATTACTGGAGATTGGTGGAGATAATATCAGGAAATCCCTGGCGGCAGAATATGTGGAAACGATGCTGGAAACGGAAGCCGTAGAAGAAGTTCTGAAGGAAGAACTGGCAGCGGATGCATATTTGTTCCATTTGAAGGATCTTGTGGCATTACTGGAGACCTTTGAAATGGAAACCGTGGAAAATAAGATTGCCCTGCTGTCGGAATACAGTTATGCCGGAAAGAATCTGGAGGAAGTATTAAAGCCGGTAAGAGAACATATCAGCCAGTTTGATTTTATGACTGCTTCTGAGTTTGTGACCGGTTTACTTGCAGAAGGAGGTGCGGAGAATGCTTAAAAAATGGAAAGAGTATATGTATGGTGATACACCGATTACAATCCGTATCTTTGAAGTTGTGGCAACAGCGGGAATTGTAGGGTCATTTGTCAGGGCAGTTGCAGCGGCATATTCCGGACTCTCACACTGGGTTGTTTTAATGACACTGCTTGGTGGTCTGGGAGCATTAGGCATGCTTCTTTTGGTAAAAAAGACAAAGAAAACGGAATTATGCAGCTGTATTCTTTTGGTTTCCCTGAATTGTGTGGTGCTTCCATTCTGCTTTTTTACGGGAGGAGGCTCCCAGGGCGGTATGCCTTCCTGGTTTGTGCTTGGTATTTTTGCGGTGTTCCTTCTGGTCCGGGGAAAAATGTTTGTACCGATGCTGGTGATAGCATCCGGAAGTATGATTGTGTCATACATGGTGGAATATTTTTATCGTGATCTTGTAATTCCGCTGGAAAGTGAATGGATGGCTCATGACGATATTGTATTTAATATTTTAATTAATTCTTTTGTTATAGGTATTGTTGTGCGTTTCCAGAATAAAGTATATGAAGTGGAGCAGAAAAAGACAGAGGAGCAGAAGCTGGAGCTGGAACGTCTGTCCAATACAAGAAACCGTTTTTTTGCAAATATGAGTCATGAAATCAGAACGCCTATTAATACGATAATTGGTCTGAATGAAATGATTCTGCGAGATGATATTTCAGATGAAATTGCTGAAAATGCCATTCATATCCAGGAAGCCAGTAAAATGCTGCTTGCATTGATTAATGATATTCTGGATATGTCCAAAATTGAATCCGGAAAAATGGAAATTGTGCCAATTCAGTATGAAACAGGAAGGATGTTCAGTGAACTGGTCAACATTATCTGGATTCGTGCCCATGAAAAAAAGCTGGAATTCCAGGTGGATATTTCCCCGGACATTCCATCCATGCTGTATGGCGATGAGGTCCGGATTAAGCAGATTGTAACAAATCTTTTGTCCAATGCAGTGAAGTATACCCAGAAAGGGTTCATTACATTAAGTGCAAGAAGTGAAATGACAACAGATAACAGGGTGTTGCTGACCATTTCCGTAAAGGATACCGGTATCGGTATTAAGAAAGAGGATATGCAGCGTTTATTCCAGTCTTTCCAGCGTGTGGATGAAGGAGTGAATGCAGGAATTGAAGGAACCGGTCTTGGTCTGGCGATTTCCCAGCAGCTGACCCATATGATGGGCGGCAAGATCACAGTAGACAGTATTTACCAGAAAGGTTCCGTGTTTACCATCCAGATAGAGCAGGATATTGTGGATGTAAACCCAATGGGACGGATGGATTTTATGTCCAGAGGTACTGGAAGATCCCGTACAAAATACAAGAAGCGTTTTGAGGCACCGGATGCAAGGGTTCTGGTTGTGGATGACAATGAAATGAACCTGCTGGTGGCAAAGAAACTTTTAAGAGAAACAAAGATTCAGGTGGATCTGGCAAAGAGCGGCAAAGAGTGTCTGGAACTGACCAAACAGCATTATTACCAGGTTATCTTTATGGATCACATGATGCCGGAAATGGATGGCGTGGAGACATTGAACAGGCTGACCATACAGGAAAACGGACTTTGCCGGGAAACCCCGGTGATTGCCCTGACTGCCAATGTTATGGCCGGGGCAGACCAGATTTACCGGGATAAGGGATTCCAGAGTTATCTGGCAAAGCCAATCAATGGTTCTTTGATGGAAGCAGTGCTGTTAAAATATCTGCCGAAGGAACTGATTGAATATACGGCACAGGAAGAAGAGGAAGAAACAGAAAATCTGGTGCAGACCGTGACGATGGCAAAACGCAAGAAAATACATATTACTACAGATTGCGTCTGTGACTTGCCAAAGGAACTTCTGGATCATTATGGTATTGAGACCATGTATTGTTATGTTTATACGGAGAATGCCCGGTTCTGTGATGTAAATGAAATTACCTCGGACAATTTCCTGGAATATCTGGAGGTGACAGACGGTAAAGCTGGTTCGGAGACAGCAACAGTGGAAGAATTTGAAACCTTCTTTTCGAATGCCCTGACGGTTGGAGAACAGGTCATTCATATAACGACTGCCCAGAAGGTAGGTGGTGGTTATAAAGTGGCAATGGCAGCAGCCCAGGGATTTGGCAATGTTACGGTGATTGATTCCGGTCATCTGTCCACAGGTCTTGGCATGATGGTACTGCGGGCAGCACATATTGCAAAAAAAGGGTATACGGTTCAGGAAATTGTAAAGGATCTGGAACGGATGAAGACGCGCGTGTCATCCAGTTTTATTGTTCCAACCACTGGTTCTTTGTACCGGAATGGAAAAATAAGTTTTAATGTAATGAAAATTTGTGATGTATTTGCACTTCATCCGGTACTTGCCATGAGGAAAGGAAAGCTGGTTATCAGTAAAATTAAAACCGGTAATATTAAACGGTGTTATTCAGAATATATCAGAGAGCATTTTAAAGGAAAGAATAACATCGATGACCGGATTTTATTTATAACCTATTGTGGCTGTACTTCAAAGCAGTTAAAAGAATTTAAAGAAGAAGTGGAAAAGTACCAGAAGTTTGACCGGATTATATTCCAGAAAGCCTCTGCAACAATTTCCAGTAACTGTGGTCTGGGAACCATGGGAGTTTTATATTTGAAGAAATAGTAATTTATACAAATAAGCAGGAGAGTCAGGGAAAATGAAAAAACAGACAAATGTAGTGGCAATTGTGATTGCTGTTATAATGAGTGTTCTGCTGTTTCCAATGATAGTAGGAACAGGAATGGCATCAGGCGCAATTTTTTCTGCGGAGTCTTTATTGCAGCCGGGCAGGGAAATGGAGCTTTATGATGCCTTTGCGGAACATGGCGGAATTGACTGGATATATGAGATGCTTCTGGAGGAAACAGGAGAGAGTATTGAAATTGAGGAGGATCTTTCCGTCCAGGTAAGGGAACTGTTTCCTAAAGAGGATATTAGTTTAGTGATAAAAGAAATATACCAGTCAGTGCTTGAAGGAGAGGAATACACCGTTGATCTGGCAAAGCAAGAGCAGTTCATGAAGCAGTTACTGATGCAGTATTTTGATGATAATGTAGAAAAATGGCTGAGAGAAGAACTGGGTGAACAGTACGATCTGGCGGATGAAGCCTTAAAAGAAGAAATAGTGACAGTAGCGAAAGAATCTTATGAAGAGGAAATCACCATACTGGTAATGGAGGAAATGGATGAGCTGGAGGCAGAACTTACCGGCATTGTCCAGGAAATCTATGAAACAGAGGAGTACAGGGAATTCAGGCAATGGGAAGCAGAGTATGGCTACAGTCTGACAGACCGTACAGAACTTTGTGCTGTATTAAATCTGGCTGGTTATATTGTACTTGGAATCTGCTGCTTTTTCTTACTTCTCCTGCTGATTTGTCATTTATTCCGTCCATCCGGTTTTATTACTGCAGGTGCATTTGCGGTAATAACCGGAGGACTGATGAAACTTGGTGGAACATCACTTCCAAAAGTTGTGGAACTGTTGCTGCATTCAGAATTAGCTGAGGGAGAAGAAGTTCCGGAATTTTTTGTAAAGCTGGTAGAGGAGGTATTTTCCTGGTGTCTGGATGGTTTTAACAAAATTGGTATGCTGGGTCTGAGTGCCGGCATTATACTAATTCTGGTTGGAATATTACTGCTCGTAATCAGAAAGAACCGTATGGCTGCATAATAAAGACAACGTCATGTAACAAAAACTGTTACAAAATTAAACTGTATTTTACTTGTCACCGGGGCGGAAATGTGGTATAAAGAAACGGTAGCTGTAACAATAAAGTAATAAAAGTATGAGTGGCAGCATCACAGCGTGTGTAATAAGAAATCTGCAGGAGATAGTCCTGGAATCGAGGTAAAAGTGCATAGTTTTTTAAAGTCGATTGGCTTCGGAAGCATTAAAAACCGGAGTGATGAAGAAAGATTAATCAATTTAGTAATAGAAAACAGTTCGGAACGACAGCTGTTCCGGATGTCCGAAGAACGCTCCATTGTGGAACTGTACATGGAGGTTGCAGAAGACACTGGTGTGGTAGTCCGTGGTGAGCAGGATGGCAGGGGAAATTTTCATGTTTCCCATTACTGCCCGGTGCGTCGTGGCAGCAGTGTGACAACAGAAGAACCGCTGTTTGTTAATAAACGGGTGGATACGGATGCTTATACCGGAATGTGTGATGATTACCGCATCGGGGTTTCTTTGATTTTTTATATCCAGAATGTTGTAGAGCTGTTAAAGAATCCAATCCGGAAAAAAGAGCGCAGGCGCTGTCCGGTATATTTATCGGCATTGGCAACGGATGGAAAAATTCTTCTTCCGGTAGAAAAGACAAAGAAAGAAGAAGAAAAAGTAAAAATGGACCTGCAGAACCGTTCCGCATTAATTGCAGAGGCAAAACAGGGAAATCCGGAGGCAATGCAGAGTCTGACTTTTGATGACATCGATCAGTATGCACTGGTGAGCCGGAGAATCCGCAGGGAGGATATTTATTCTATTGTGGAAACCAGCTTTATTCCATATGGCTCGGAATCAGACAATTATTCGATTCTTGGATATATTACTGCAGTGGAAAAAGTACAGAATTCTTTTACCAAAGAGGAATTTTATATTCTGAAGGTAGTATGTAATGAAATGAGTTTTGATGTCTGCATTAATACAGAAGATCTGCTTGGAGAACCGCTTCCGGGAAGAAGGTTCCGGGGAAATATCTGGATGCAGGGCAGAGTGGAAGTATAAGAGAAAATGGTATAGTATAGAAAGGAAGAGAACACACTATGGAAAAGCATGTATCGTACAAAACACAGGGCGTCTGCTCGAAAGGAATTGAGTTTGATATTGTGGATGGGATTATCCGCAATGTTCAGTTTATCGGCGGATGCCGTGGCAATACACAGGGAGTTGCAAGACTGGCAGAGGGAATGGAAGCTGCAGAGGTTGTAAAACGGTTAAAAGGTATTGAATGCAGAGGTGATAATTCCTGTCCAAATCAGCTGGCACTGGCAGTGGAAGCAAATCTGTAATTGTGAGAAGAATTGGTCCCGATTCTGCTTATGAAAAATGGATAAGGGGAATTTTATGGAAGGGTTGCTTAAGTTATTAACCAATCAGTTTCTGATTGCCGGTGTTTCTTCCTGGGCAGTGGCACAGGTGCTTAAAACACTGATTCATGCAGCCATTAATAAAAAGTTTGAGCTGGAACGTCTTTTTGGTGATGGTGGTATGCCCAGTGGACATTCCGCTACAGTGACATCTGTGGCAGCTATGAGTGCTCTGGTGTGTGGGCTGGACAGTTTTGAATTTGCCATTGCGGCAATTCTTGCCATCATTGTCTGCCATGATGCCATGGGCGTGCGTCTGGAAACGGGAAAGCAGGCAGCGGTGCTGAATGAGGTAATGGAACTGCTGGAAGCGTTGTCCAAAAATAATTTACCGGAGGCTAAACTGAAGGAATTTGTAGGACATACCCCTCTTCAGGTGGCGGCGGGAATTGTGATTGGGATTTTGAACGCAGTTTTTATGTACTTTGTAGTATTTGCATAGAAGATTAATTTTTCAGAAGAATACGGAAGTAAAAAAGGGGCTATGAATATAGCCCCTTAAAATAATGCTCCCAGCGGGAATCGAACCCACAACTGACCCTTAGGAGGGGCCCGTTATATCCATTTAACTATAGAAGCATTGGTATCCACCACTGTTTTATTATAGGGGAAAGAAACAGTAAAGTCAAGGATTACATGATGGAACTGAAATAATTTTTTTAATGTCCGAACAGTAATTTGACATAATTTACGTTCTTATGCTTGCGGGAATGAACAAGGTGGTGTATATTAGTATAAGAAGGTTTTTCCTTCGAAGCAACAGAAAAATAAAGCTTTCTGATTGTTAAGAAACAAGGAGGGTGTTCTATGGGAGAGAATAAGAACAAAAAAGGTAAAAAGATAGGATTTGGAGTTCTGTTTATTGCATCATGTTTTATTGCGATGTATATATTGATGGGATTTCATGGTGATATGGTACTGGTTGGTGTGTCAGCAGTACTGTTACTAATTTCTGCGTTTCTCTTTTTAAATGCTATGTTTGAAGAAAGGGCAAAGGAGTGGAGCAGACTGCCAGAGGAAGAAGAACGGAAAGAAGTTCCCAGTACAGCAGCAAATGGAGATGGAGAGTTCCGAATGAAGCTTACAAAGCACATGAAAGAAATGGAGAACTCCCAGAAAGAGATGCTTGCAATTTTAAAGAAGCAGAATGTAATTTTGCAGACTCAGATTGAAAATCTGGAAAATGAAATTTACATGCTTTCTGAAAAACAGATTAAACAGACAAAGATGTTAATTAAATACAATAAAGAAAATGCCCGTCAGCTGGCAATCAGCGAAAGAGAGACACTGGAACATGTGCTGACGGAAGTAAAACAGGCAATCGAAGATAATGCAGTTGTAATGCCAATGGTGGCGGCCGCTGCAGTTTCCACAGAGGAAGCTTCAGCAGCAGAAGAGTCTTTTGCAGAACCTTCTGAAATGGCAGTGGCAGATATACAGGCAGGGGAAGTGCTGGAGGAAGTTCCAGATTCTGAATTATTTGCAGTGCCGGAGTTACCGGCAGATGATGAATATGAAGAACCGGATATGGCAGAGCTTCTGGATTCCATACAGGAAGAACCAGTGGATATCCCAGGGTTTGACGAAACACCGGAAGTACCGGAAATAGCGGACATCCCAGGTCTGGACGAAATACCGGAAGTACCGGAAATAGCGGACATTCCAGGTCTGGATGAAATGCCGGAAGTACCGGAAATAGCAGACATTCCAGGTCTGGATGAAATGCCGGAAGTGCCGGAAATAGCAGACATTCCAGGTCTGGACGAAATGCCGGAAGTACCGGAAATAGCGGACATCCCAGGTCTGGACGAAATGCCGGAAGTACCGGAAATAGCGGACATCCCAGGTCTGGACGAAACACCGGAAGTACCGGAAATAGCGGACATCCCAGGTCTGGACGAAATACCGGAAATAGCAGATATTCCAGGTTTGGACGAAATACCAGAAGTACCAGAGACTGCGGCGGCAAAGGAACCAGAACCAGCGCCGGCTCCGTCCAATCCTAATGCCATGATGACACCGGAAGATATAGCAAAGCTGTTGGAATCCATGGGCCGATAAGGATTTTATAAAAAATCTCCGCCAGGACAGTTATTATAGTTACTGTCCTGGCGGAGTTTTTTATTTTCTTCCATGATTCCGGTAATATGCTTTCTTTTTTTTCTGGTATGGAAGTTCAATCAGAAAAATGTATATACCTGCCACAAGAAGAATGACAGCGGTGATAATTCCAATAATCAGAGGCTGTAGTTTGCCATCAGCAGAAGTATCATCCGGCTCTGAAGAAGCTGCGGCAGCAGGAGTAAGCGGGGTGGAGTTTTGTACATCTGCCGTGGAAGCAGTTTCCGGGACATTGGATGGAACAGGTGTCTGGGTTGGCTCCGGCGTTGGAGAAGGCTGTACAATAACAGCGTCCTCACTATGATAAATAATCTCTGCAGAGCCTACATAATTATCTGCATAGTAATATAAAACTTCACCAATAACATTTTCACCTTCTGTAAATGCCACACTGGGATTCAGAGTGACTTTTTTCGTCAGATTTTCATATCCCACACCTTCCGGAAGTATCAGCGAAGTGTCACTGACGGATAGCGGGGAAGAAACTTCGGAAATCAGTGCTTCTTCATCCTCGAAAAGAACAGGAAACGCATTTTTTGAAGTAGTTTCCGAAGCGGCTAACGGAGTGAGTGTGAAATTTTCAAAAGCGTAATCCAGCAGCTTTGTGGTGTCCTTATAAGCAGTGGATGAATTTGGCGCTTTCATCAGGGCACAGATTAAAGTCATGCCATCCCGTTCCACGCAGGTGACAAGGCAGTTTCCGGCTTCTGATGTGTAGCCGGTTTTTCCGGCAAAAACCCCTTCGTACACTACGTTTTTTTTGATAAAACCGTGAGTGTTTGCAATATAGCGTTCCACGTTCAGGTTGGTTTCCGGAATTCTGTGATTATAGGAACCGGAAACTCTGCGGAATGTGGTATATTCAATTGCTTTTCTGGCAATCAGTGCCAGGTCATAAGGACAGGAATAGTGCTGTTCATTATGAAGACCATGGGGGTTCATAAAATGTGTATTGACACAACCAAGGTCTTTGGCACGCTGGTTCATCATGGCAACAAATGCGTCCATGGTGCCGGCAATATGTTCTCCTACAGCATAAGAAACTTCATTTGCCGAGGCCAGTAATATGGCATACAGCGCGTTTTCCATATCAATGGATTCGCCGGCTACCAGACCAATACGGCTGCTGTCCCAGCCGATGGATTCAACGGAATCCTTTGAGCAGGTAACAATATCAGACAGTGGACACTGTTCAATGGCAAGCAGGGAAGTCATCAGCTTGGTGGTACTGGCAGGATAAAAGGCATCATATGCGGATTTGTTGTACAGAACGGAACCAGTGGAGGCTTCCATTACAACAGCGGCAGCACTTTCTATTTCCGGCGGCTCCGGCCAGTCTGAAGCAGAGGAGGAATTTTCTTCTGCAAAAGAGGCCAGAGGCACGGAAGAGAAAATGAAAACTGCCGTCAAAGCTCCAAAAAGGAGCCGCTTTAACTTATGTTTCATAAAAATCCTCGATTATTTTTTTTACAGGCTGTTTAATACCTGTTCAATTTCTGTTTTGGCAGAAACACCAACAGTTTTGTTGACTACGGCACCGTTCTTAATATAAAGGAGAGTAGGGATAGACATAACACCATACTGTTGTGCAGTGTCAGGAGCTTCATCCACATTCAGCTTTCCTATCTTAATTTTACCTTCGTATTCCGTGGCCAGTGTTTCAATCACAGGAGCCAGCATTTTACATGGGCCACACCAGTCAGCGTAAAAATCCACTAATACCGGGAGCTCGGAAGACAGGGCTTCCTGTTTAAAATTGTCGTCTGTAAAATGAAATGCCATAACGTATCCTCCTTATTCTTAACGTGGTTTATGGTTTCTTTTTTTAGTATGTTCATTTTCCGGCGGGTTAATCAGCCGGATAACTTCCTGAAGAGACTGGTACATCGTAAGTGCCTGACGGTTTAAGCAGGGATGATCGCAGAAATAATCAGCAATCTTTCGCTTGAAGGAACATGACATGGCGGAATCTCCATCGGTGTTTAATAACAGTATATTCCTTTATATTTTTATTTGCAACCGGAAAGTATGTTACCGGAAAGCGACAAGCCGGAAAATAGGGTTTCCAAGGGAAGAAAATTTTTCCTCATATTCTGTCATAATGTTTCCCTGCGCAAATTCACTATGGTGCAGGTCGAAGGTGACATCCTTCAACTGCCATCCCGCCAGTGGAACCTGTTCCAAAGAAAAATCAAACAAAATCCGGTTGTCAGTTTTGAACATGACTTCGCCGTTTTTTGCGAGAATCTGGTCATAGCGGGCAAAAAACTCGGTGGAAGTGAGCCGCCGTTTAGCGTGACGATCTTTTGGCCACGGATCGGAAAAATTTAAGTAAATCCGCTGGATTTCCTCTGGTGCAAAAATTTCAGCAATAGTTTTTGCATCTTCACAAAGGTAAAAAAGATTGGAAATAGTTTCCTCCATAGATTTTCTTTTTTCCAGAGCGCGAACCAGCACGCTGTCATAACGTTCAATACCAATGTAATTAATATTCGGATTCTGTTTAGCAAGTGCCGTCAGAAAGCGTCCTTTGCCCATACCAATTTCAATATGAACAGGATTGGTATTTCCGAATACTTCCTGCCAGTGTCCTTTTTTTGTTACTGCATCATGGATGACAAGAGGACTTGCTTCAATAGCCTCTTTTGCACCCTTTACTTTTCTGAGTCTCATGGTTCCTCTCATTCTGCCGCGGGTCTATGGACAGATCCGTCAGGCCTGTTTAATCATTCAAATAGTAAAGTAGCCAGAGTAAGCATGATTGCCCACTCTGACTACTAATCATACCTTATTTTCTGTTCTTCGTCAATTGCAAAGAATGGAAGAACGTTTTTTAACAATCAGAAGAGAAAATAAACCGTGTGAACAGGTCTTTTGTTGCCTCGTCACCAATCATTTTTTTAAACTGGTCGGTGGACGGACCGCCATTGGTCAGGAGCCCATTCGTATATTCCCGTACCTTATTCTGTTTTGCAGAACGATCACAGGCAGGAGCACTGCCAAGCAGTGTGAGATAAGCCTGGAAATAATCATTACAGAGCTTCTGATAATCTTCCGTCAGCTTTTTTCCTTTCTTGGCAAGGGAAGGAGCAAGTTTTAAATGGTCATACCAGTGGGAACCAAGGTCATGGTCCGGAAGGTACTGATAAGCTGCTTTTACTTTTTCAAGTGCGGAGAGACCGGCAGGCTGTAGCTGGGTATCATAAAGTTCCAGAAGAAGGGTTTCATTACCCATGGCGTTGATATAGTCATAAGAAAACAGCGGTGCATCTATATTTAACGGAGTAAATACAAGCATCCGCATTTTCATTAAACCAAACATGGCAGACATCCGGAGAGTACTGATATAACCAATGTCCTTTAATTCGTAACCGGAGATGTAAAAATGCATGCCTTTCTTTTTAATGTCAGAATAGGTACCCAGATTCCGTTCTTTCACCTGGTAAGTTTTTTTTACGTAGGATAAATAATCAATCATATAGTTTTCTCCTTTCTTTGGTGTAACCCCATGGATTAATTATAGTACGGCTGAGGAAAAGTTGCAAGAAACAGAAATTCAGACAAAAACAAAACACCAGCCCCAACGTCCAGGCGTCAAAACCAGTGCTTCAAGTGCGCGATCAGGGGCTCGAACCCTGGACACCCTGATTAAGAGTCAGGTGCTCTACCAACTGAGCTAATCGCGCAAACTTTATTTTGTTTTCCTTATTTCCTAAGGACAAGAATGATTATATACCATGATTAAAAAAAATGCAAGTACTTTTTTTAAAAAAGTTCAAATTTTTTATCGAATACACAAAATAAACCGAAGGAATTGTCGTTTGGAGGAAAATCTGTTATATATTTAGTATGTACCAAAAGTTAAGAATAATACATGAAAATGAGGAAAAGTATAATGAGTTTCAAAATAACAACGTTAATTGAAAATATGCCGGATACGGATGAAAAGCTGGCGTATGAGCATGGGTTTTCCGTATTTATTGAATTTGATGGAAAGAAGATTCTGTTTGATACCGGGCAGACCGGGGCGTTTGTAAAAAATGCAGAAGTCCTGGGAGTGAATTTATCAGAAACCGATGCAGTAATTCTCAGTCATGGGCATTACGACCATACCGGGGGAGTGCCGGAGCTGTTGAAAACGCTGGAGAAAAGAACACCGCTCTATATTGGAAAGGAATTTTTCGCTCCAAAGTATAAAAAGCTGGAGGATGGAAGTTACAAATATAATGGAAATCCGTTTCCAAAAGAACTTTTATTGGGAGAACCATCGTTACTGGAAGTAAATTTTGTTGAGGAAAAGGTAACCTGGCTGACGGAACGTATGGTTTTGTTAAAGAATTTCAGCAGGGTCAGCGCTTTTGAAGAGGTGAATCCGAAATTTTTCCTGAAACGTGAGGAAAGGGAAATGTCTACAAATGTAGAAAACGGTGTGGAATGGAATAAACAGTCTACAACTGTAGACCAAAATACAGACAAGGAAGTTAAGGCTTCTGTGGCATATGAGCAGGATTTTTTTGTTGATGAAATCGCTCTTGGATTGGTAACGGATGCCGGAATGGTTCTGATAGCAGGCTGTTCCCATGTGGGTATTGTGAATATGTTAGAGCATATAAAGAGGGAGCTTTCTGTGCCGGTGGCAGCAGTACTTGGCGGTACCCATCTGGTAGAGGCAGGAGAGGAGCGGCTGCAGAAAACGGTGCAGGCGTTCCGGGAACATGGGGTAAAAACCATTGCGGTATCCCACTGTACTGGGGAAAACGGAATGGAATTGTTGAAAAAAGAGTTTGCCGGAGGTTTTGTTGTGAATAACACAGGAAACATTCTGGAAGAAAAATAATAAAAAGTTTCCAACCTTTCTCGGCTTCCGGTGTCTATCTTAGTGAAAGCAGCTTTCCAAGGAGAACAAAGAGATGAACAGACAGGACGCAGAACGGATTACAACGGAGTATGTAAAGCCAATCTATGGTTTTGCATTGAAACGGTGCAGGACATTGCAGGATGCAGAGGATGTATCCCAGGAAATTATTCTGAAGACATTCCGGGTACTTCTGAATAAGGAGGATATCGGTGATGTGGGAAAATTTATCTGGACGATTGCCCACAATACGCTGAGTAATTATTACCGTGACAAAGGAGTGGCTGTAGTGGGACTTTCCATTGATGAGGTGCCGGAATCACTCTGGGATGGCAAAGAAGACATTCTTTCCGGTTTTGTGGCACAGGAAACGGCAGTAAAGCTGCAAAGCGAAATTGCTTATTTGTCAAAGCTGCAGCGGCGTATTGTGATTGCATATTATTATGAAAATAAGAAGCAGGGAGAAATCGCAGAAGAACTGGGGATTCCGGCAGGAACCGTGAAGTGGCACCTGTTTGAGGCAAAAAAAGATCTGAAACGAGGTATGGAAACGATGAGAACAGCAGGTGAATTAAAATTTAATCCGGTTAAGTTTGCCATGTGCGGAACAAATGGCACAGAAGGAAGCAGGGGCAGCAACCGGGAGTTTTTCCGGAGTACGCTGGCGCAGAATATTGCGTATGCGGTGTGGAAGGAACCAAAGACATGCAATGAAATTGCAGAGGCGCTGGGTGTGTCTCCGGTTTATGTGGAAAATGAGGCAGAGTATCTGGAAGAGTATGGGTTTCTGCTGCGTCAGGGAGAGAAGTATTTGTGCAATATTCTGATAGATGAAGCAACGGAGGAAATCATAAAGCTTCAGGCTGCAATGTACGGAGAAGCTGCAAAACTGTTTGCCAATGAGTTGTATGAGGAACTGGTAAAGGAAAAAATATGGATGAGACCGGAAATTCAGGGTGGCTGCACCGGGGAGCTTTCTCCGGAACCGGTACAGGAGAAGGACAAAAATTTCTTTTTGTGGACGCTGATTCCGTATATTGCGGCAAACAGCGGTGAGGAACAGCTGGATAAGAAAATTTCTTTTGAAGATGCGGCAACGCTGCGTCCGGACGGTGGACATAATATCTGTTATGCGACAATTGAAAATGATGCAGCGAAGCAGGCGGTTTATTATGAAAGTATGGCGCAGCATTTTTGTGGTGCCTGCTGGAACCAGGTGGGGAAACTGACTTTGTGGCAGATTGATTCCGAATGGTCAGAGAAACGAATCGACAGTGGATATCATCAGAATGCCCAGCGGGCTTTGGTCAGCATGAACCATTTAGTGAATGGAGAAGAACTGAGCAGGGATGAATATGCTTATCTGGTGGAACAGGGGTTATTAAAAACAATTGGGATACAGGATGGAACACGGAACCCTGTATGGCAGTGTGTCTGGCTGGAAGGTGCCGGGATAAAGAAAGAACTGCTTGAGATTGGCAGCCGGATAAAAGAAAAGCATCGGGAGACGTTTTCTGCTTTGCAGAAACCATTTGCTGAAGCAGTACGTAAGGAAACACCAAAGCATCTGCACACCATGCTGAATTATGGACTGCAGTATACGTTTTATTGTGATGGCTGGTTTATCCTGCATTGCATGAAAGAACTGGTGAAGGGTGGAAAACTGACGGTGCCGAAGGAACATCAGAGGAAAGCGCTGACTACAATCATCATAAAAGAATAGCGGTCGAAGAAAATAAATTTTTCATCTTATAGTATCCTTTGGTCCGGCCTCTCAGCCTGCGGATACTATAAGATGAAAAAAATTTATGCAATCGTCCACTTGGAAGTTTTCTAAACGATTATTATTTTAAAAATGTCTTATAATCTTCATAATTTTTCTTAAGCAGTGCCGGTGTGTCCAGGCCATAAGGACACTTGCTCTTACACTGGCCGCATTCCAGACAGCCTTCGATTTTTTTCATCATTGCCTGACCGCTCTCCGTTAAAAAGCCAGCGGCTGGTGCGCGGCGCAGCAGCAGGGACATTCTGGCGCAGGTGTTGATTTCAATATCCGCCGGACATGGCATACAGTAGCCACAGCCACGGCAGAATTCTCCCGCCAGTTCCAGACGTTCTCTGGCAATGTAATCCAGACGCTCCTTGGTCAGTTCCGGCGGATTGTCATTGTAGGACAGAAATTCGTCCAGTTCATGTTCCCGCTGAATGCCCCAGATAGGTGCTACCGGGAATTTTGCCAGATAAGCGTAGGCAACGTCAGAACGGGTAATCAGACCGCCGGCCAGTGCTTTCATGCAGATAAAGCCTACGTCCTCCTGCTCGCAGAGGCGAACCAGTGCCTCTTCTTTATTGCTGGCAAGATAGGAAAATGGAAACTGCAGGGTGTCGTACAGTCCGGATTTCACAGATTCCTCTGCTACGGCAAGACGGTGATTGGTCATACCGATGAAGCGGATTTTTCCCTGTGCCTTTGCTTCCAGCATAGCCTCATAAAGTCCGGTGCCGTCTCCCGGCTTTGGGCAGAAGGCAGGGTTGTGGAACTGGTAAATATCAATGTAATCGGTTTTCAGCAGGGCAAGGCTCTGGTTTAAATTGTTCCAGAACTCTTCCACCGTGGTGGCAGCAGTTTTGGTAGAAATGATAATTTTGTCTCTGACGTCAGAAAGGGCAGCTCCAAGCTTTTCTTCACTGTCGGAGTAGGCTCTGGCAGTATCGAAATAGTTGATGCCGTTGTCATAGGCTTTGCGCAGAAGGCGGCAGGCTTCCTCCAGAGTGACACGCTGGACAGGCAGGGCACCGAAGCCGTTTTTGCTGACAATTAAGTTGGTACGTCCTAAACGTATGGTTTCCATGGTAATCCTCCTTTGTGATGGTAGTACAACAAATAGTAGTTCACTGTTGTACCAGGTGAAAATTCTGCTATGTAGTTACTATTATTATAGAGTCTGGGTACTGGTATGGCAAGAAAAAGTTCAAAACCATGTTTTACTGTTTGCGAGGTACGAGTGAAATAACACTGCTTTAACAGAACAGTTCCTCAAACAGTTCCTCCAGTGCTTCTTCGTAATCATAATCATCTCCGGTTGTAATGCGGAACAGTGGCAGGCCGATGGTTTCAAACAGACGGTTTTTAAATTCATCGATCTGCATGGCGTGGAATGTGTCGTGGCTTGGGTCATCCAGTTCAATGGCGGCAAGGGGATAAAGGTTTTCGTTAGTGAGAACAAAATCCACATGGCGGGACTTGACGAAGCCCCGGTATTTTGCCCGGTTGTTCTGGTCAGTAACGTAGACTAAATCCTCCAGTCGGACCTTGGGGCAGACAAAGACGCCGTACTGTCTGCATTTCTGAATCAGAATCGTATAAAACTGATATTCTGTTCTGGTGAGCAGGTTTCTTCTTTTATAAGGCATGTAAGAGTAATCAAATGAAAAGGTTGTCTTCCGGCGGTCTTTTCTTTTTTTCAGCCATCTGCTGAGGAAAAGAAGAAAGAGGACAACAGTGAAAAGCGGTAGTAAAATTTCTGGGTTATTCATTGGTGTTGTTCTCCTGTATCTAGTGTACTGGCACGTTGATAATTTGTTAAACTCCTTGTCTATTCCTTTAACAGACTTCGTTGTCGTCAATCGACGTAGCCACCGCTACGCCTCATTCCTCCGCCTTGCTGTAAAAGGAATATCCTACGGAGTTTATTCAAATATCAACGTGTCAGCACACTAGTGACGTAAGTGGTGGAACCGGCAGGTTCTGCTTCCGGTACTGTGTTGGTGTGCAGCCCATATACTGAAAGAATAACTTTCCAAAGTAACTGCTGTGGTTAAATCCGCAGGCCAGGGCAATATCGGAAATCTGCCGGTCGGTCCGGGCCAGTAAAAAAGTACTCTGGCGGATCCGGTACCGGTTCAGATATTCCAGAGGGGAAGAACCGGACAGGGTGTGAAAGGTCCGGCAGAGATATTCCCTGCTGACATGGACATGTTCTGCTAAATCTTTCAGGGAAACCGGTTCTGCAAAATGCTGCTTAATGTAATTAAGCGTTTCCTTTACCAGCGTACTTTTTGTACTGGGCAGTGCTGTCCTGCCCGGGGTGACATCCTTCACCAGCAGATAGAAGATGTGGAGCAGACAGTGTTTGATGAATAACTCCCTGCCAAAGACAGAGGATTCGTACATAGTACAGATGGTACGGACCAGGCCGCAGGCAGAGGAAGAAAGCAGGGGATTCAGTTCAAAGGTTCCGTGCAGGAGCGGCTGGATATATTGCTGAAAGGCGGCTTCCTGTTCGGTGCACAAAAGGGAGTAGTCAAACACAACTGCCAGAAACCCATGTCCGGCTGTTTCGTCTTCCGGTGCGGTGATAGTATGAAGCAGACCGGAGTTTATGAAAATACCTTCGCCTTCTGCCAGGGGGTAACACTGTTCTTCTATCTGGACAAGGAGCTTTCCTTTAGAGGCGACCAGTAATTCAAATTCTGTATGATAGTGCAGGTAGGCAAAGGAATGCTGGTGTTTTGGAAAATTCATGGGATAAACCGCCAGTGGAAAGGCAGTTGTGCCATGCAGTAAAGGTTCTTTTAAGGATTCTTTTTCCATGGTTTCTGATACTCCTGTTTAGTTTGCCTGGCTGTGCCAGATAATAGGTCAATATTGTTATAATTTGAGCTAAAAACCTTATAGATTTGAGTGCTGGAAGATAATATAATTATATCATCATCAAAGAGCAGTGTAAAGCGGGTTCTTGGACCGCACAAAACAGAAGGGAGCAGACGTATGAACAATTTGAGAATCGGCAAAAATGAGATATTTTTTTCAAGAACCGGAGAGCTTGTCAGAATTTCTTCCTGTGGAGACAATACGATACGGTTCCAGGCTTTTCCGGATGGCAGCGTGCTAGAAGAAAATTATACCCTGATGCCGGGACAGGGAGAGTTTACGGTGGAAGAACTGGAAACGAGAGTTTCTGTACGCTGCGGAGCTTTGCAGGTTGTTCTGGAAAGCAATGGAAAGGTTACGTTTTATCGTGATAGTAAAAAGATTCTGGAAGAAAAGCCGGAAATGACATTCAACACGGGGTTCCGGCATTATGACAATAAAGGCAGCGGGCTCTGGAGTGCCAGAGTGACCTTTGAGCCAAATGCGGGAGAGCACTTTTTTGGACTGGGACACAGCTGGGATAATGAGTTTGATTTAAAGGGAACTTCCACGGATATTCGGAATTTAAACGCAAAGTGTACGATTCCTTATGTGTATTCTTCTCTTGGGTATGGTTTCTTATGGAATATACCGTCCACCGGGCTTGCAGAGCTTTCCAACAACCGGACGAGGTTTTCCAGTGACTGCTGTAAGGCGGTTGATTATGTGGTGATTGCCGGAACGCCGAAGGAAGCCTGTTCCACGCTGGCAGACCTGACCGGACATGCACCGGAGATGCCGGACTGGGCCACCGGATTCTGGCAGAGCAGACTGCGTTACGAAACCCAGGAGGAAGTGCTGGAGGTTGCCGGAAAATATAAAGAGCTTGGGATTCCGGTTTCTGCAATGATTGTGGACTATTTTCACTGGACGGAGCAGGGGGATTATAAGTTTGATCCGAAGTACTGGCCGGATGTGAAGGCAATGGCAGAGGAACTGCACGCAATGGACACAAAACTGATTGTTTCTGTCTGGCCGACCATTAATGAAAAGAGTGAAAATTATCAGTATATGTCAGAAAACAACATGCTGATGCGGACAAGCCGTGGCTCAGACCGGGTGTTTAATTTTTACGGCTGGCAGGCAGAAATTGATGTGACAAATCCGGCGACGAGGGAGTATGTATGGAACAAAATCCGGCAGAATTATATAGAAAACGGTGTAGATGGTCTCTGGTTTGATGAGGCGGAACCAGAAATTCATCCGGAGCAGTTTGATAACTTAATCTGGCATAAGGGCCGGGCGGACATGGTGGCACTGCTGTATCCGTATTATTATTCCAAACTGGCGTATGACGGTCTGAAATCCATGGGAAGGGAAGACATAGTGACACTGACCCGGTGTGCCTATCTGGGCAGCCAGAAATATGCGTCTTTGGTATGGTCCGGAGATATTGCCTCTACGTTTGAAAGTCTTGCCCATCAGGTAAAGGCAGGTCTTAACATGGCAATGTGCGGAATTCCGTGGTGGAATACGGATATTGGAGGTTTCTATGGTGCGGATATCACCAGTGATTATTTTAAGGAACTGATTGTCCGCTGGTTCCAGTTCGGAGTATTCAGTCCGGTGATGCGGCTTCACGGTTCCCGTATACGGCATGGAGAAGCAACGGATATTATCGAACCGAGCGGTGACCCGAACGAACTCTGGAGTTTTGGAGAGCAGAATTTTGAAATACTGAAAGAACTGGTGCTGTTCCGGGAAAAGCTGCGTCCTTATATTAAGGAGCAGATGCAGGTGGCAGCAGAAAAAGGATATCCGGTGATGCGGCCAATGTTTTTTGAATATCCGGAGGATGAAATCTGCTATACCCTGGGGGAACAGTATCTGTTTGGCGAAGATATTATTTTTGCGCCGATTGTGAAAAAGGGACAGACAGAAAAGGATGTATACCTACCGGAGGGAGAATGGGTATTTCTGCGGGATAAGACCCGGTATACGAAGGGAACTTACCGCATGAAGGCAGAGATTTCGGAGTTTATTGCTTTTGTAAGGGCAGGGGCGAAGGTGCTGGAGGAACTGATGTAACAAATACTTTCTTAAGAAAAATGTAATACATTCTGGGTAGGATTGTGTTATACTATGCGCAAAGAGTGGAGAAAAAACAGTTCATTTACAAAAATTCCACTCGTTGGAATTAAAATAAAAAAGAAGGTACCCAGATGAGTATTTTAATTGTAGATGATGAAAAGGAAATTGCGGATTTAGTAGAGGTTATATTAAAAAACGAAGGATATGAAACACTGAAATTTTATAATTCCCTGGAAGCTGCAAAGGAGGCGGAGGGTAATGCCGGAATAGATTTAGCCATTCTGGATGTCATGATGCCGGGTATGGATGGGTTTTCTTTATGTGCAAAAATCCGGGAGAAGCACACTTATCCAATTATTATGCTGACAGCCAGGGTAGAGGATGTGGACAAGATAACAGGTCTGACCATCGGTGCGGATGATTATGTAACAAAACCGTTTAATCCTCTGGAATTGTTAGCCAGAGTCAGGGCGCAGCTGCGCCGGTATACAAGGTATTCCGTGATAAAGCAGGTGGATACAGAGCTGTTTGAGAATAATGGTCTGGTAATCAACCGGAAGGAACATACGGTGACATTATTCGAGGAAGGTATCAGTCTGACACCCACAGAGTTTGAGATATTGTGGCTGCTTTGCGAACATGCGGGAAGTGTGGTTTCTTCTGAGAAAATATTTGAGACAGTGTGGAAGGAAGACTATCTGGACAGCAATAATACGGTGATGGTTCATATCCGGCGTCTGAGGGAAAAATTGAAGGAGCCGCCAAGAAATCCTAAAATTATAAAAACGGTGTGGGGAGTGGGATACAAAATTGAAAAATAATATTTTAAAGCATTATATTGTACAGGTGTTTATTTATACTGCCCTGTGTGCGCTGTTTCTCATAGTCATGGACAATGTATTTAATGGTGTTCTGGTGGATTTTTTATATAATCATATGTCACTTAAAAATTTCTGGATGCTGAATTCAAACCGGGAGCTGGCGGTATTTCTGACATATAGTCTGGGTCTGATGGTTTTGTCCATGGTTTATGTGTTTAAGTTAAATCGGCTTTTAAATCTCGCCAGCAGGTCCATCCAGGAGGAAAATCCGACGATTTTTGGAGAGTCCTGTCCCGATGAACTGAGGGATTTCAGCCAGAAACTGAAGGAGTTTAAGTATGAACTGAAACTGAATGAGCAGGCGAGAATGGCAGCAGAGCAGCAGAAAAATGATCTGGTGGTTTATCTTGCCCATGATTTAAAGACGCCCCTCACTTCGGTCATTGGGTACTTAAGTCTTTTGGAAGAGGCAGAAGACCTTCCGGTGGAACAACGGGCAAAGTATATCGGAATTGCTCTGGATAAGGCATGCCGTTTAGAACAGCTGATTAATGAGTTTTTTGAAATTACACGGATGAATCTGCAGACCGTTCCAACACAAAAAGTACCTGTTAATGTGACAATTCTTCTGATGCAGATTATGGAGGAATTTTTTCCAATGCTGGAAGAGAAGAAAATCCAGGTAATCCAGCAGGTAGAGCCAGAGTTGATTGTGTCTGGAGATGCGGATAAACTGGTTCGGGTATTTGACAATCTGTTCCGCAATGCAGTAAATTACAGCTATGAAGGAACAGAACTTGTATGCCGGGCCCGCCGGGGAAATGAATGTATTTTAATTAATATACGGAACAAGGGCGACCAGATTCCACCAGAGAAGCTGAGCCGTATGTTTGAAAAGTTTTACCGACTGGATTCTTCCAGACAATCGGCAACGGGTGGAGCTGGTCTTGGTCTGGCCATTGCAAAGCAGATTGTGGAACTGCATGAAGGAACCATTGATGCGGTATGCGAAAAAGGAGTGACAGAATTCCGGATTATGCTACCGGTGTAGAAATTCTACGATTGTAGAAGAAATTGTTTTTTTGAAATAGTGAAGTGATTTTTAAGAAAAATGTAAGAAATTTGAAAGTCTTTATTAAAACAGAATACCGGATAATACGATAAAATACTTCTGTCAATATAAAGGATGGGAGTATTTTTTATGAAAAAAGTAAGAAAACGAAGAAATTTGAGCCGGCTGGTATTTAGGTGTCTGGTTGTGCTTCTTATAGTGTCTGTGATTTCTGGTGTAGTACAGGGTGTGGTATCCAGAACAGAAGCAGATGGTACAGAAACTTCTCTTTTTATGAAGTTATTTCAAACGAATTGGAAGGAGGAGTGCAGTAGTGATGGAACATCAAATTCAGGAGCGGCAGCAGAAGGTATGAAAGAAGGGAATGGTCCGGAAGGAGCAGGGACTTCCGGGCAGGAAGATGTGGCAAAGAACAATGCCGTCATTGCGGCGTTTGCTCAGGAACAGGGACTCTCCACAAGTATCTGGACTGGGGAACTGGTAGACCTTCTGGAAAGAAATCCGGATGCAGAGGAATTCGTCTTACATTATCCTTTGAACAAAGAGAAAACATTTGAAATTGACCTGACGGACCAGGAACAAAGTGACACTGTGCCGCTGTTTTTTCAGTGGGACGAACGATGGGGATACACACAGTATGGTGACAATGTGATGGGGCTGACGGGCTGTGGTCCGACCTGTCTTTCCATGGTATGTGTGTATCTGCTTAACGATGGAAAGTATCATCCACGGTATATTGCGGATTTTGCGGAGGAAAATGGGTATTGTGTGCCGGGCAGCGGCAGTGCATGGACGTTGATTTCCGAAGGTGGTGAAACCCTGGGGCTGGATGTTACGGAGATTCCTTTGGATGAGGATAGAATTGTCCGGAATCTGAAGGTGGGAAACCCGGTTATCTGTATTATGGGTCCTGGGGATTTTACAACAACAGGGCATTTTATTGTGTTGACAGGATATGAGGATGGTAAGTTTTCGGTGAATGATCCGAATAGTAAGGTGCGCTCTGAGAAACTGTGGTCTTATGAGGAGATAAAGGGACAGATAAAGAATTTGTGGGTGTGTAGAAAATAGAGAGAGGGAGATTTGAATAAATTCTTCTTTGAATTTTGCTTTTCGTTTTTATGTGGCATATTTCTTTTTTCTGTTCCTTGACGTGTTTTCTAAGCTCAATCAGTTCATCAGAATCACATTGACAAAAAGAAAAAAATATTACATAATTAACTTTAGAGTAAATTACTTTTAAGTTACCTAAAGGAGGGGTTTAATGCAGGAAGTATTTATTGGTAGAGAAAAAGAGCTTGCAGACTTAGAGGAATTATATTTACAAGAAAGATTTCAATTATTTATACTGTATGGTCGCAGGCGTGTAGGAAAGACGACTCTGCTGAACGAATTCTGCAGGAATAAGGAGGCGATTTTCTATTCGGCGGAACAAAGCAATAACAAGTTAAATCTTGAAAAATTCTCATCGCTGGTATTTCAATTTTATGGTGAAAGCAACTTAGAGCCGTTTTCCTCATGGACCAATGCATTGTCCTATATTGATGAAAGACAGGGAAACAAAAAGCTGGTACTGGTCATTGATGAGTTCCCTTATCTTGTAAAGAAAAATAGGGCGCTGTTGTCAGAACTACAGCATCTGATCGACCATAAACTGACCAGCGGAAAGCTTTTTTTTATATTGAGCGGAAGCTATATGGGGTTTATGGAGAAGGAGGTGCTTGGTTCCAAAAGTCCTCTTTTTGGAAGAAGAACTGCGCAGCTTCATATGAGTGCTTTTAGTTATCAGACAAGCTCCAGGTTTATGACTGGTTTTTCAGATGAAGACAAGCTTATGTTGTATGGTGCATATGGCGGAACTCCGTTGTATTTGCAGCAGATAAATGAGAAGGAAAGTTTTGAGGAAAATATTAAGAGAGCTTATTTGAAAGTAACATCTTATCTTTATGAGGAGGCGTTGCTGCTCTTACGTCAGGAAGTGCAGGAGCCAGGCGTATACAGTGCGATAATAGAGGCGATTGCAAGCGGATATACCAAAGCAAATGAGATTTCTACAAAAATCGGTGAGGACTCAGCTAAGTGCCTGAAATATATCAAAACCTTGTGTGAGCTTGGAATCCTGCATAAAGAGACACCATTTGGAGAAAAAGAATCATCCCGCAAAACGATTTATGGCATCTCGGACTTTATGTTTCGATTCTGGTACCGATATGTATTTGCTAACAGAACGTTGATAGAAACCGGAGCACAGCAGGCGGTATGGGAAAAACGAATTAAGCCGGATTATTACAGCTACATGGGGCTGGTTTTTGAGAAAGTTTGTAAGGATTATCTGAATGCAAAGAATGCGAGAGGAGAACTGCCGATATTATATACCTCCATCGGAAGATGGTGGGGAACCAACGCTGCAACGCATGGTCAGGAGGAAATTGATTTAATTGCAAATGACGGAAAAGATTATCTTTTCGGAGAGTGTAAATGGCGCAATGAGAAGTTGGATATTTCCGTATTAAAGGATTTGAAAGCAAAGGCAGATGTGTTCAGTAGGAACAGAAAGAACTCTTACTATGTACTTTTCTCAAAATCCGGATTTACAGAGGCTGTTTTGAATGAAGCGAAGTCGGATGACAGTATTCTATTAGTGAATTTGGAAGAACTTATGAAGTTTTAGAATGTAAAAACCAACAGAGTATCATGAAAAGAGGGAAAACATGCTGCCATTTGTTTTAGATAAAAGTAATTACACATTTTCAAATTATCATCAGATTCAGTGCCGGACACCATATCCTTTTCAGGAAAAGGCTTTTGATGCACTGGACGCACTAAAGAAAAAGAATCCGGAAGGATTTTCGTCCATGCTGGTGCTGCCGACAGGAGCGGGAAAGACCTATACGGCAGCCCACTGGATTATGAAAAACTATATTGATCAGGGAATCAAAGTGCTGTGGATTGCCCACCGGAGTGAGCTGCTCCGGCAGGCGGCAGAAGCATTTTTCATAGACACAACAAAAGAAACACTGCCAACCCGGAACTCATTTGAAACCTATGTCATATCGTCAGAGTTTGGAAGAAGCTGCAATTTGAAAAGTGAAGATCTGGTAATTGCCAGCCGCCAGAGTATATGCAGCGGGACTAACATGGACTATTTTGTGAAATGGGCGAAAGGGAAAGGGTTAAAAGCAGAACGTAAACTTCTTATCGTTCTGGATGAAGCGCATCATGCCGCAGCAAAGTCATACCGGATGATTTTACAGACGATGAAAAAATATATTCCACATATTGATATCCTGGGACTGACAGCAACTCCATTCCGGACGGCGAAACAGGAACAGGGAAGTTTAAAGAATATATTTTCCACAGGTTCCGGCATTGCATATAGTATTGACATGAATACTTTGATTAGTGCAGGTATTTTGTCCAATCCGATACATACAGAAATAAAAACAAACGTAGATATGACGAGGATATTTAATGCAGAGGAACTCAAAATAATAGCACGAAATGATCTGACTTCGTTAAATGAAAAATGTCTGGAAAAACTGAATAAAAATACCGGGAGAAATCAGATTATTGTTGATTCTTATCTGGCAAACCGGAAAAAATATGGGCAGACGATTGTGTTTGCAGTGGATGTCATTAATGCGATAGCATTAAATGCAATTTTTCAGGCAGCAGGTGTGAAGTCAGACTTTGTAGTTTCTTCACTGACTGTTGGAATGAATCGTTCAGCAGCAACCGAACGGAATCCGAAGGTTATCCGGGAGTTTAAAGATGGTAAACTGGAAGTGCTGATTAATGTAAATATTGTTACGGAAGGAACGGATATTCCGAATATTCAGACCGTATTTCTGGCACGTCCAACGACTTCAAAGATTCTTATGACGCAGATGATTGGAAGGGGTCTGCGTGGAGAAGCTGCAGGAGGAACGAGGGAGACGCAGATTGTATATTTCATTGATGACTGGAAAGGGTTAGTTGATTTTGTAAGTCCTGTGGCATTGTTAGAGGGTTCTGATGAAATGTCATATAGTGAATCTGACAGAAAAAAAGCGTTGAAACATTATATTGAACTGGCTGAAATAGAAAATTATGCTGTCAGCATGTATGAAAGCAGAGCACAGATTGTTTCCAGCTATTATAATATCATCCCTTATGGCGTTATTAGATGCAGTTATATGAAAACGGACGAGAACGGGGAAGAAGACGAATTTCAGAGAGACATTATGGTGTTTGATGAGGCTGCGGAAATTTATCAAAAGATATTGGCAGACATGCCGGAGATTTTTCATGATGAGGAAACGGAGTGGGAAGAGAGTACCATTAAGGCCATTAGCAGTGAACTGTTTTTTAAATACTGTGAGTCCGGTGATGGCTCTTTTATCGGAGTTTCCAGTGAATCGGTAAGAGATATTATTTTATCTTTTCTGGCGGAACGGACAGTTCCCGTCATTCAGGCAATAGAAGACCGTGTTTCGCTGTTTGATATTGTAAAGGAATGCTATACGGATGGAATGAATGAAGAAATGATAGAAGAGGCGATTGAAACCATATGGGGAACGAATGCGAAAGTACGTATGTGGTATGAGAAGGAGTTCTATTACGGAATGATGCGGGTTTATTTTAACCGGATGAAATCCCGTACAATAAACGCACCGGAGTTTAAACTTCCGCCAAAAGAAAAGATGGACATGGGAGAAATAAAGAAATATTATCCGGCTTATTACCAGGAATTGAGGGAATATTTATTACTTAATATGAAAAAAGATGAGGAAGGGTATTATTATTCCGCAATCCAGGAGGAAGGAAAACCACCGGTCCGTTCGAAATATCTTTACATGTTTGAGATGGACCATATTGTGCCTATTTCCAAAGGAGGATTAACAGTAAAGGAAAATTTGCAGATGATTTTCCGGACACAGAATATTGCAAAGGGAGCGAAGTAAGTATAAGACAGGGCTATGGCAGAAATGTATAAATTTTGCCGCAGCTCTGTTTTTTAAGTAAGCGGAAAATAAGAAAACCCCTGTTCCTGCGAACAAGGGTTCTTTCAAGTGCATCTTCAGGGGCTCGAACCCTGGACACCCTGATTAAGAGTCAGGTGCTCTACCAACTGAGCTAAAGATGCGGATCTATGTGAACGCTCTCAAGCAGCTCGTCAGCTTTCTCTCAAGCGCAAGACAAACTATAATACAAGTTAAAACATTTGTCAAGCGCTTTTTTAAAAAAATTTTAAAAATTTTAAAATTAAAAAAATTGCCTGGAAGAAAAATTTCCATGACAGCATAGAGAAAATGTGTTATACTGTAATCTACTATGGAGTATTATGTGCTTTTTCAGAACAGTATGCCAATAGAGAATAATGCCGGACATTCGGCGTAAGAGGTTCACAATGGGAAAAATATTTGTTATCATGGGAAAAACTTCATCGGGCAAGGATACGGTTTTTAAATATCTGCTGGATAACCTGTCTGTGAGTCAGGGGATTCAGAAGGGGCTGAAAACGGTGGTAAGCTACACTACCCGGCCAATGCGTCCGGGAGAAACGGATGGTGTGGAGTATTTTTTTGTGCCGGAAGGACGTCTTTTGGAGCTGCGGGAGCAGGGGAAAGTCCTGGAGGAGCGGTGTTACCATACCGTGCATGGTCCGTGGTATTATTTTACGGTGCTGGATGGGCAGATTGATTTGTCGTCCCATGACTATGTAATGATTAATACGCTGGTGGGATTTGAGAAGCTGAGAGCTTATTATAATGTGGACCGTGTGATTCCGCTGTATATTGATGCGGACCCGAAAGAACGGCTGCTGCGGTATATTCACCGGGAGTCAAAACAGGAAAAACCAAATTATGCGGAGGTATGCCGGAGGTTTCTTGCGGATGAAGATGATTTTTCGGAAGGGAAGCTGGAGCGGCTTGGTGTGAAAAAGCGGTATGTAAATCAGGAACTGGAAAAATGCTGTCAGGAGATAGCAGAAGATATTGGGATATTTCTGGACAGGGAAGCAGAAGAGTTGGGAAGCAGACAGGGTGAACCGTCACAGGTTATGTAGAAAGGGGCAGCTGCATGGATAATAATTTTGATGTAAAAATCGGCCAGATGCCACCGGTCAGCCAGGTGGAATCCAAAGCACCGGCACCGCAGGCAGATGGTTCGTTTCAGTTCACATTGATTAGTGCAATTGAGGAATCAACGCTGGCAGAACGGTTATCCGGACTGCTGACGGACATTGAAAAAGAGGGCAAGAAGATTGCCAAGCACATGGATGTCCGGGATATGAAGTATTACCGGTCACTGATTCAGCAGTTTATGAATGAGATTATTTCCCGTTCCCACAAATTCAGCCGTGAGAACTTTCTGGACCGCAGGGGACGTCATCGTGTTTATGGTATGATTAAGCTGGTGGATGAAAATCTGGATCTGCTGGCAGCAGAGCTTCTGAAGGAAGAAAAGGATCATCTGCTGATTCTGAGTACGATTGATGAAATCCGGGGATTGCTGCTGGATATTTTGACATAAGACAGTCTGTATGGAAAAGAGACAGGACAGATTTTGCGGCAGGTATAAAAGAAAATGGAGCGTGGCATGAAGTTTCAGGACGTAATCGGACAAGAACAAATAACAGGGCATTTGCAGAATGCCATACGGATGGGTAAAGTATCCCATGCGTATATCCTTCAGGGGGAGGCAGGTTCCGGCAAGAAGTTACTGGCGGGGATTTTTGCGGCCGCCCTGCAGTGCGAGGAGGGGGGCATAGAACCCTGTGGGCACTGTCAGTCCTGCAAACAGGCGGTATCCGGTAATCATCCGGATATCCGGCGGATTACACATGAGAAGGCGGCGATTGGTGTAGATGACATCCGTCTTCAATTAAACAATGATATCATGGTCAAACCTTACAGCAGACCGTACAAGGTCTATATTATAGATGAGGCGGAGAAGATGACGGAACAGGCGCAGAATGCCATGTTAAAAACCATCGAGGAGCCGCCGGGATATGCCGTTATTCTGCTTTTAACGGTGAACGCAAAGCTGCTGCTTCCAACGATTTTGTCAAGGTGTATTTTATTAAATGTACGTCCGGTGGCAAGGCAGGCAGTGACAAAGCTTCTGACAGAGCGGCATGGGATTGCCGGGTATATGGCAGAGGTGGCGGCCGATTTTGCGGATGGAATTCCGGGACGGGCGATTGCTTATGCCCAGTCCGGGGAATTTGTAAGTCTGAAAGAGGATGTGCTTAAGGTAGTAAAACGTCTGGAAAGCATGCCTGCGGAAGAAATTTACAAAAAGGTGAAAGAATGGGCGGTCAGGAAGACGGAGCTTCCGGATATGCTGTCGTTAATAAATCTCTGGTTCCGGGATATTCTGGTAATGAAGGCAACAAAAGGCGAGGGGCGTCCTGTGTTCCGGGAAGAGGAACAGGAGCTGCGCAGACAGGCAGAACGGATGGATTTCCGGTGGCTGGAACAATGTCTGGAAGTTATTGAACTGACAAGGCAGCGGATGAGTGCCAATGTAAATCTGGAGGTTTCGCTGGAGATGATGCTGTATGCGATGAAAGAGGAGGAAGAAAAAACATGGTTAAGGTAATAGGTGTCCGCTTTCGGAAAGCGGGAAAAGTATATTATTTTGATCCCCTGGATTTTGATATCCGGCAGGGAAGCAATGTAATTGTAGAGACGGCCAGAGGCGTGGAATATGGTTTTGTTGTGCTTGCACCAAAGGAAGTAGAGGATGATAAGGTAATCCAGCCGCTGAAGCCGGTGATTCGTCCTGCCAGTCCGGAGGATGATGAGATTGAACGGAAGAATAAGGAGAAAGAAAAGGAAGCCTTTAAAATTTGTCTGGAAAAGATTAAGAAGCATGAGCTGGAAATGAAGCTTATTGACTGTGAGTATACCTTTGATAACAATAAGGTGCTGTTTTACTTTACAGCGGACGGACGTATTGACTTCCGTGAGCTGGTAAAGGACCTGGCTTCGGTATTTAAGACACGTATTGAACTGCGCCAGATTGGTGTCCGGGATGAAACGAAGATTCTTGGCGGTGTGGGTGTATGTGGCAGGGCATTATGCTGCCACTCGTACCTGACAGACTTTGTTCCGGTTTCGATTAAGATGGCGAAGGAGCAGAATCTGTCGTTAAATCCGTCCAAAATTTCCGGTGTGTGCGGACGATTGATGTGCTGCTTAAAGAACGAGGAAGAGGCGTATGAGGAACTGAACAGCAAGCTGCCAAATGTAGGGGATTATGTGACAACAAAGGACGGCTTTAAGGGAGAAGTTCAGAGCGTCAGCGTGTTAAAGCTGCTGGTCAAGGTAGTCATTACCAAAGAAAATGACGAAAAAGAAGTGAAGGAATACCATACTTCAGAGCTTTCCTTCAAGCCACGCCGCAGAAAAGAACGTGCGACGACGGATGATGCGGAACTGAAGGCACTGGAGATGTTAGAGAAGCGGGAAAGCAGATCCAATCTGGAAAATGCGTAAAATTACAGAGGTCATACGATAGAAAGTAAGGGGTGCTATGCAGGAGAAAGAAGGAAACAGAATACAGGAGGCCGTACCGGATGGTTACCGGGAGGTGCCGCTTTATGAGGGGGAACGGCTGGATGATCTGCAGCGCAATCACCTGAAAATTATCCAGAATGAAGAAAAGTTCTGCTTTGGTATGGATGCTGTACTGTTGTCCGGTTTCGCAAAGGTGAAGCCGGGGGAACGGGTGCTGGATCTTGGCACTGGTACGGGCATTATTCCGATTCTTTTGTCGGCAAAGACAGAGGCAGGGCATTTGACTGCACTGGAAATCCAGGAAGAAAGTGCGGACATGGCGAGGCGGAGTGTGGCACTCAATGGTCTGCAGGAGAGAATAGAAGTAGTGACCGGAGATATCAAGGAAGCGTCCGGTTTGTTTGGACGGGCAGTATTTGACGTGGTAACCTCCAATCCGCCTTATATGAATGATCAGCATGGGCTGAAAAATCCGGATCTGCCGAAAGCTATTGCAAGACATGAGGTGCTGTGTTCCCTGGAGGATGTGGTGAGGGAGGCGGCGGCTGTATTGAAGCCAAACGGCCGCTTTTATATGGTGCACCGTCCGTTCCGGCTGGCAGAAATTTTTGCGGTGCTGCAAAAGTATAAACTGGAGCCGAAAGGTATGAGACTGGTACATCCCTATGCGGACAAGGAACCGAACATGGTGCTGTTAGAGTGCTTAAAGGGCGGGAAGTCCATGATAAAAATTGCACCACCGCTGGTGGTATACAAAGAACCGGGTGTGTACACACAGGAAATTTATGATGTGTATGGGTATTAGAGCGTGTTTGAACATTAATGCGTGTTTTCCGGAGTACACCGGATAGTAACAAAGTCAGGACAGGATAACAAAGGAAAGGCAGAATATGTTATGGCTGGAACCTTATATTTATGTGCAACTCCCATTGGGAATCTGGAGGATATCACCTTCCGCGTGCTGCGGACTTTAAAAGAGGTGGATGTCATTGCAGCAGAGGATACGAGAAACAGTATCAAGCTGCTGAATCATTTTGAGATTAAGACTCCGATGACAAGTTATCATGAGTACAACAAAATAGAAAAGGGGCGGGAACTGGTACAGCAGCTGCGGAACGGTACCAATATCGCCCTGATTACGGATGCCGGAACTCCCGGGATTTCTGATCCGGGGGAAGAACTGGTCCGTATGGCGAGAGAAGCCGGAATAACGGTGACTTCTCTGCCCGGTGCGTGTGCCTGTGTGACGGCACTGACGATTTCCGGACTGCCGACCAGACGGTTTGCCTTTGAGGCATTTCTGCCGTCAGACAAAAAGGAATGCCGTCAGGTATTAAAGGATCTGACGGAGGAAACAAGAACCATAATTCTTTATGAGGCACCCCATCGCCTGAAAAAGACGCTGGCACTTCTGCTGGAGACGCTGGGAGACCGTCAGATGACGGTGTGCAGGGAGCTTACGAAAAAGCATGAGACAACGGTGTCCGGAATGATTTCTGAGGTGATTGCCCATTTTGAGGCAGAGGAACCAAGGGGGGAATGTGTGCTCGTGCTTCATGGCAGGGATTTTGCAGAGTTTGAGCAGGAAGCCCGGGAAAAGTGGCAGGAGATGTCCATAGGGGAGCATGTGGAGTACTATCTGTCCCAGGGGATGGAAAAAAAGGAAGCAATGAAGGCAGTGGCGGGCGACCGTGGTATATCAAAGCGGGATGTATATCAGGCACTGCTGCAGTAAAAGGGAAACGTAAACAAGCCCGGACAACCGTCCGGGCTTGTATTAAACCAAGTACTATGTACTATTCGATAATACCTGCAATCTTTGCAAGCTCTTTGATGGAATCTCTGGATACCATCTTGCCGTGGAATTCAACCAGATCCTCGGAAGTGCCGGTGAAGGTATCAACCGGAGCAAATTTCTTTAAGATAATCATATCTTCGGAAACATAAATTTCCACAGGATCCTTTTCGCCGATATCAAGATTTCTACGTAATTCGATTGGCAGGGTGATTCTGCCCAGCTCGTCCAGGCGACGAACAATACCAGTGTTCTTAATAACCTGACCCATAGTGTCTTCTCCTTATTCGTCTTATTTTTTTCTTGATGTTCAAGATATGAGTCTATTATACACAAAGAGGAAGAATTTGTAAAGAGGTAAAATGACAAAACTTTGCAAAATTTATATAAATTTTTTGGAATCACGTTCAGATTATGGAAATATAATAAAATGATTCATAATCAGGAGCAGAAAAATGCTGAATACTATCTGGGCATTGATGATTTTAATTGGTGTTATTGTGGGGATTCTGACCGGCCGGATGGAACAGGTGGGTAATGGAGCGCTGGAAGCAGCCGGAAGTGCAGTGACGCTTTGTATTACCATGATGGGGATTCTGTCCATGTGGACGGGGCTTATGCAGGTGGCAAAAGCCAGCGGACTGCTGGAAAAAATGTCTGCCGCATTGTCCCCGGTGATTCGTTTTTTGTTTCCGGCACTGCCGAAGGGGTCCAGGGCGGCGGAATACATAGCAACCAATATGGTGGCCAATGTGCTGGGGCTTGGCTGGGCTGCCACTCCGGCAGGGATTAAAGCGATGGAAGAACTGGCGGTGCTGGAAGAAACGCGGGGAATCGAAGGGTATGGAAAAGGAGAAGAGCATATTCCACGGACGGCGAGCCGGGAAATGTGTACGCTACTGGTAATGAATATGTCTTCCCTGCAGTTGATTCCCATAAATATGATAGCCTACCGGAGCCAGTATGGCAGTGTGTCACCAGCGGCGATTGTTGCACCGGTAATTGCCGCAACCATGTTCAGTACGGTTGTTGCAGTCGTATACTGCAAAGTAATGGCAGGAAAAGAAACCGTCCGGGCAGAGAAAAGAACCACAGGGAAAGCAGAACAAAACGTTTGTGCCGGACAAAATTAAAACAAAAAACTCAGAATAAAACAAAAATCATAAAAAAGAGATTGCATTTTACGGGAAGGTCTGCTATAATGTCATTGAAAAAGATAACTGTGAGAGTATGCCGCAGTTATAAAAAAGAAAAATGGAGGACATTGTTATGAGAATACTTGTGACCGGTGGTGCGGGATATATTGGCAGTCATACCTGTGTGGAACTGTTAAATGCAGGACATGAGGTTGTAGTAGTGGACAATTTATGCAATTCCAGTGAGAAGTCCCTGGAGCGCGTACAGGAGATTACAGGAAAGCCGGTAGTATTTTATCAGGCAGACCTTTTGGATAGAGCAGCAATGGAAGATATTTTTTCCAGGGAGAGTGTGGATGCCGTAATTCACTTCGCCGGATTAAAGGCGGTTGGTGAATCGGTGGCAAAGCCTCTGGAATATTACCATAATAACATTACAGGTACATTGATTCTCTGTGATGTTATGAGAAATCACGGTGTAAAGAACATTATTTTCAGTTCTTCTGCGACGGTTTACGGCAGTCCGGCATTTATTCCGATTACGGAAGCCTGTCCAAAGGGCGACATTACAAACCCTTATGGACGTACCAAGGGTATGCTGGAGCAGATTTTAACAGACTTCCATACAGCCGATCCGGAATGGAATGTAGTTCTGCTGCGTTATTTCAATCCAATTGGTGCCCACAAGAGTGGTAAGATTGGTGAAGACCCGAAGGGTATTCCGAACAATCTGGTGCCTTATATTTCCCAGGTTGCGGTTGGCAAGCTGGAGAAGCTGAATGTATTTGGTAATGACTACGATACTCCGGATGGTACCGGCGTGAGAGATTACATCCATGTAGTTGACCTCGCAGTTGGCCACGTAAAGGCATTAAAGAAGATTGAGGACAAGAGCGGCGTTTCCATTTATAACCTTGGTACTGGCAACGGTTACAGTGTTCTGGACATTGTAAAGGCATTTGGTAAGGCATGCGGCAAGGAAATTCCTTACGTTATCAGGGAACGTCGTCCGGGCGATATCTCCACCTGTTATGCAGACCCGGCAAAAGCAATGGAAGAACTCGGATGGACAGCAGAGCGTGGTCTGGACGAGATGTGCGAGGATACCTGGAGATGGCAGAGCAGCAATCCAAATGGATATGAGGCATAAGAACAGTTACAAAATTTAAGCATGAAATGGACACCGTCACGATACAATATAGTAATTGCAGCGTGGCGGTGTTTTTTTATGGAATTTTTAGTGTATTTATCGTATTACATGATTCCTCTGCTGATTTTTTACATTGTAGGTTTTGGACTTCTTCAGAAAGTGGATGTGTACCAGGAATTTGTAAAAGGGGCAAAGGACGGCATGAAGACCGTAGTGGAACTTCTTCCTACCCTGATTGGTCTGTTAATGAGTGTGGGGATTCTGCGGGCTTCCGGAGCACTGGATATTGCAGCAGAGTTCCTGGCACCGGTGGCAAAGCTGCTGCATTTCGATGCGGCGCTGATTCCGGTGTCCGTGATTAAACTATTTTCTTCCTCTGCCGCAACCGGACTGGTTCTGGATATTTTTGAAACCCACGGACCGGATTCGCTGCTTGGAAAGACAGTGTCTATTCTGTGTTCCAGTACGGAAACCGTTTTTTATACGATGAGTGTATATTTTATTGCGGCGAAAGTGAAGAAGACAAGATGGACGCTGGCCGGAGGACTGCTGTCCACACTGGCTGGAATTATAGCAAGTGTGTGGGTGGCACAGTTTGTATGAAAACAGAGAAAAGGTGTTTTTATGTAACTATGAAGGTACTGAATAGTTACGTTTTATACCATAATAGCTGCCAGACAACTATGGGCTGACAGCTATTACGGATAGTTAATGACGAGAATTTCCCTCGTTTTTGATTCTTTGTTCTGACGCTGGTAGCTGGCATTATTATAAGTATAATCCAGTTCTATCATACGGTATGCCGGATTTGCTTCCAGCCATTCTTTAAGGATTTCATTTTTTCTGCCTTTGGACTCCAGAACATTGGATAAGGCAAACCGGATATTCCGCCGGGAAAGTTCGTCCAGCAGGGCATATAAATCCCGTTCATCCTGTTCTGACCAGCCGCCCTGTTCGTTATAGGAAGCACAGGTAATAAGATAAGGCGGATCAGCATAGACGAAATCATCCGGTGTCAGCCCATCAAGGTCCATCTGACGAAAATCATGGGAAGAAAATGTGGCATGCTGCTGGTGTATGGTATCCAGAAAAGTCCGGAGTTTGTCCTGCATTTTCTGGTTGAAGTCCCGTTTGCCCGGCGGCAGGTTAAACTCTCCGTTTTTATTAAAACGGATCTGGTTGTTAAAGGAATAAACAATCAGTACATACAGTCTGATATAATACTCCTCATTGTGGACGGTGGCAGCATTGATGTCGTTGCGCAGTGCCAGGTAGGGACCGCGGTTGTAGGAACTGAGTCCGTCCCTGCTGTTGCAGCCGTAGAATTTATAGCCTTTTTTCTTTACATCGGACAGGTGGTATTTCCGGATAATTTTTTCCACCCGGGAAATAAATTTTTCCGTTCCCAGTTTCTGCATAACCAGATATAAACGGACAAGAGGGGAACAACTGTCGTTGTAGATATAATGCTCTGCGTCTACATTAATGCCAACGTTGCATCCCCCGCAGAATAAATCAACAAAGGTATTGATTTGTTCTGGAAACAGCGGAAGAAGCTGGGGAAGCAGCCGGTATTTTCCTCCGGTATAGTTCAGTGGTGACTGTATCATGGCTGCTCCTCGTTGCCGCAAATACAGAGAAACAGCCGCTCCTGGTTATCCGGTATGTCGGATTTTCCGGCGCTGAACGCCTTATAATCTTCTGAAAAAACCTTGACTTCTCCTTTGTTGTTCAGAATGCGGAAGATGTCTTCATCGGATATTTTGGCGTTGGAACGGTCGTTTCCTTTGGTTGCCATATTGTTATAGGAAAGTAAAATATATCTGCAGCGCAGGCTGTTTATCAGATCTTCAAAGGCTGCAGAAGCCTCTTTTGTACAGTATCTGCTTTTTAAATGGGTCCGGTCCATTTTTCTGGCTACGCCGAATACTTCCGGCTGTTCCCAGCGGGCTACATTTTCCAGAAGATGGTAGGCATCGCAGTACTGGCGGGAATTATAAGGCGGGTCGATATATACCAGATCGGCTGTAATCTCTTTTGCCAGTTCGTTAGAATCCATGTGAAAACACTGGTTTCCGGCATGGTTGGTCTCGGAGGCCAGAGGCAGGTGCAGCTGCAGATGCAGGTCATAGGTAACTCCCTGGCGGTAGGCATCGTAATGACCGCAGGTTTTTGCAATTTTATCCATGGCATAGAGCAGGGAAGTGATAAGCAGCGCCCGCTCCCGGAAATTGATTTTTTTACGGGTATGGTTCTGTTCAATATCTTCCCGGATAAAACCGATGCGGGCACAGTCTTCCCGGCTGAAATAGGTATCGGCAAAATTCCGGGTCATATAATTTTCTTCGGATATCTGCATGGAATTATAAGTATCAATCATGGATTCCAGCTTTTTTTTATCATAAGGTTCGGGGGAAAACCACGCATAATTGCAGATATAGTTGCTGTACATGATATCGTTTGTAATCAGTTGCCTGTCCTGAAAGGCAGAGGCTACGGCACCAGTGCCGGAAAAAATATCCACTACAGTATGGACATTTTCACATTCCTGTTCCACGATATTTTTTATAAAAGGCAGCAGGCGGTATTTATTTCCTAAATAACGTCTGTTGTTGATGTTGGTGGTTTTAGCCATGGAAAGTACCTCTTTCTGTCAGGGTGTTCACATTAAAATTGATGTGGTTCCGCCTGCAGTACTCGTCAATTCTGCGGAGGGTCTTATAGGTCGGCTGTGTCCTGCCGTTTTCCCAGCGGTTGACGGTGGCAAAGGAAACGCCCAGTTCCTTGGCAAAGGCTTCCTGGCTGAGCAGATGGTCCTGTCGGAGTGTTTTTACGGCTTCTGAAAAATTCATGGAGCACCTCGTTGTTGTAAATTTTATCAAAAAGTTATAACATTATTATAACATTTGCAAAAGAAAATGTCAAACATTTGTACGGTTTTTTATGATAAAAACCTAAGAGAATCGTTACTGTTCACACGGAACTTTTACACAATCGTGGATAGTAGTTTTTGGAGAGAAAAATATCCAAATGTCCGACATCTCTGACACAACTGTACGTTTTTGGCGAACATAGCCGTACATTTCCTGGTGCGTGGCAATCACTT
>JAGBBW010000083.1 GCA_017938285.1 Lachnospiraceae bacterium | reverse complement strand
GTGGATACCCGTTTTCTGCATTGTGATGTGATTGCACACGAACTGATGGAGCCGGAAGGTGCTTCTTATAAAGTGCTGGTACAGGAATTTGGAGAAGGAATTCTGGAGCCTGTGGAAGAACAGGGGGAAAGACAGGTTCCTCCGGAAGTTACGCCCCGTCCTATTTCCCGTCCGCGTCTGGCAGCAGCGGCCATGGCAACAGCAGAATCCAGAAAACGGTTAAATGAACTGACCCATCCACTGGTGCGGCAGGCGGTCGAAAACAAACTGAAGAGCCTGGAAAGGGAAGGCTTCTGCGGTGTGGCTGTCATTGAGGCTGCTTTATTAATAGAAGCCGGTTATAAGGATATCTGTGATGTTCTCTGGTATGTGCATGCTCCTGTAAAGGACAGGATACGGCGCATGCAGGAAAATCGCGGTTATTCGGAAGAGAAAATAAAAAATATCCTGGAAGGACAACTGTCGGAGGAACAGTTTAAAGCGGCCGCAGATGTGGTGATTGAAAATCCGGACAGCGAAACTAAGGAAGCCGGGGAATGGTTGGCGAAAGAAATTTCGAGACATCTGAAAGAATATGTGGAAAGTACGGACAAGATGTGATAGAATATTAAGAGTGTCTTTTTTTGGGTTATAAGAAATTGCAGATTATAACATTATTTGTAATAAAAGAGGTGAATTATATGGGAAATCCGGAACAATTAGTATTTGGTCTTGATATTGGAACAAGGAGTATTGTAGGTACTGTTGGTTATAAGCAGTCCATGAATGATTTTACGGTAGTAGCCCAGGATGTAAAAATGCATGACACCCGTGCCATGATGGATGGACAGATTCACGATATTAATAAAGTGGCGGAGACCATTGCACAGGTAAAGCACAGTCTGGAAAAACAGACAGGAAGAAAACTGGAGGAAGTCTGCATTGCGGCGGCAGGGCGTGTCCTGAAAACCGTAACGGTGCATGTGGAAACGGAGTTTACGCAGGAGGTTACGGTGGATACAGAAATGATTCGTGCACTGGAACTGCTTGGTGTGGAAAAAGCATACCAGCAGATTAAGGAAGAATCCCAGGGGGATGATACGAATTATTATTGTGTGGCGTATACAGTAATTAAATACTATTTGAACGATTTTTCCATTTCTAATTTAGAGGATCATAAAGCGAAGCGGATAGCGGCAGATGTTCTGACCACGTTTCTTCCGGATGAAGTTATTGGTGGTTTATATACCGCAGTGGAAAAGGCAGGACTCAAGGTGGCGAATCTGACTCTGGAACCGATTGCGGCTATCCAGGTGGCGATTCCGGAAAAGTTCCGTCTGTTAAATATTGCTCTGGTGGATGTGGGAGCAGGAACGTCGGATATTTCCATTACAAAAGAAGGAAGCATTATTGCTTATGGCATGATTCCAATGGCAGGTGATGCACTGACAGAACAGCTGGTGGGCGCCCATCTGGTAGATTTTGCAACGGCGGAGCAGATCAAGATGGATATAAATACAGAGGAAGAAGTCATTACATATACGGATATTATGGGGCTTTCCCAGACGACCACCCCGGAGGAAGTGAGGGCAGAGCTTCAGCCGATTGTGGACAGCATGACAAGGCAGGTAGCGGAAAAAATAAAAGAATTAAATGGTGGTAAGCCGGTGAGTGCGGTATTTGTCGTTGGCGGCGGCGGAAAAATAGCCGGATATACAGAGAGCCTGGCAGGATATCTTGGAATTCAGAAAGAGCGTGTGGCGCTACGTGGAGAAGAGGTTCTTGGGTTTGTACGGTTCCAGCAGCAGGAAATCAAAAAGGACCCTATGCTTGTTACACCGATTGGTATTTGTCTGAATTACTACGAAGATAAAAATAATTTCATTTTTGTCAACGTGAATGGAGAAAGTGTCAAACTGTATGATAATAACAGACTGACCGTCATTGATGCAGCAATGCAGAACGGCTTCCCAAATGAATGTCTGTTCCCACGGCGGGGAAAAGAACTGAATTTCACCCTGGATGGTGTCAAACGCATGATACGGGGAGAAGCAGGAGAAGCAGCGGAAATCTGGGTGAACGGAAGACCGGCAGCGGTAAATTCACCAATTGAACCAAATGCAAAAATTGAAATTAAGGAATCCACGGTAGGAAAGGCAGCGGCCCTGGAAGTGCGCCAGTTGCCGGAGTACCGTTCCAATATTACATTTACCGTGAATAAAAAGCAGGTAGTCTGTCCAAAGTTTATTGAAGTGAATGGGACACTTGTTTCGGAATATTACAGTATCCAGGAGGGGGACGAGCTGAAGCTGCTCTCTTATTATACACTGGAAAAATTATTAGAATTCATGGATCTTCCGTATACAGGGCATGTATATGTCAATAACCGTCCGGCCGGCAAAGAGGAAAAGGTATATGAGAACTTTTCGGTAGAATGGTCACTGGAAGAAAAAGCAGGTGTGGCAGCTGCTGCGCAGGAATACTATCAGGAAACGGCAGCAGAGCATGAGGAAGAAAAACAGGCTTCTTCCATGGACCAGCAGGAAACCAGGAAAACAGAGACACAGGTGCTGGAGAAGACAGAACCGGCACAGCCGGCAGGCACAGTGCCGGTCCAGGGGACATCTTCGGCCTCTCCGCTTCAAAGTACAGATGTGACAGTAATTGTAAACGGGCGGGCAGTAACCTTAAAGGGAAAGAGTTCCTACTGGTTTGTGGATATTCTGGATTTTTATCCGTTTGATGTCAGCACGGCCCATGGACAGACGGTGGTAACGCAGATTAATGGAGAAAAGGCAGATTTTTCCCATCCGGTCAAGGCTGGCGATGTGATTGATTTATATTGGAAATAAGACGAAAGTGAACTGGGAAACATGAGATTATGCAGTATAGCCAGTGGAAGCAGTGGTAATTGTATTTATGTAGGACACGCTTCCACACATCTGCTGATAGACGCAGGAATCAGTGGAAAACGAATTGAGCAGGGACTTGCGGAGAATGGGGTGGATCCTAAAAATTTAAGCGGAATTTTAGTAACCCATGAACATTCGGACCATATACAGGGAATTGGTGTTCTGGCAAGAAAGTACGGAATACCGCTGTATGGTACCGTGGAAACATTCTGTGCCATGAAAAAAGGGAAAACCTCCATTGGAAAAGTGGACGATGCGTTGTTTCAGCAGGTATATCCGGGGAAAGGACTGAATATTGGAGAAATCACGGTAACACCGTTTGCGGTTTCCCATGATGCAGCCAATCCGGTTGCCTATGTGTTTGAGGCAGAGGGGCAGAAAATAGGAATGGCAACAGACCTTGGTGTTTATACAGAACAGACCGTGGAGTATTTAAAGGATTCCGATATGCTGTATCTGGAATCCAACCACGATGTAAATATGCTGATGGTAGGCGGATATCCGTATTATTTAAAACAGCGTATTCTTGGAGAACATGGTCATTTGTCCAATGATACGGCAGCAGAGCTGTTATGCAGATTGTATCATGACGGGCTGCAGCAGGTACTGCTGGCACATTTAAGCAAAGAAAACAACTATCCGGAGCTGGCATATGAAACAGTAAAAGCGGAACTGTTACTGCGGGTTGGCGAGGCTGCCATGCCGGGACTTATGGTTGCGCCAAGAGATGTGCCATCGGGAATGATAGAAGTTATGGGAACTGTGTAACTGTGCCGCAGGATGGCCAGGAAGCAGTAGAAAAATGAATTTAACATATGGAAAGGAACCAGAATTATGAAAAAAGCAGTGATTACAGTAGTAGGAAAAGACAGCGTAGGCATTATTGCAAAGGTATGTACCTACCTTGCAGAGAACAATATTAACATTCTTGATATTTCCCAGACCATCGTTCAGGAATACTTTAACATGATGATGATTGTGGATTTTGGTACAACAGAAAAGGATTTTCTTGTTGCAGCTACCGAACTGGAAAAAGTAGGAGAAGAAATCGGCGTGGTAATCAAGACCCAGCGGGAAGATATTTTTAATATGATGCACCGTATCTAGCTGAGGCTCAGGTCTGCGCTGTGTGGACAGCCGCATAACAATTTAAGAAAGGAAAGAACGATTGTGATTAATATACAGGAAGTAATTGAAACCAACCAGATGATTGAAAAAGAAAATCTGGACGTGAGAACCATTACGCTTGGCATCAGTCTGTTGGACTGTATTGATGCTGATTTGCAGGAATGTAAAAAGAAAATTTATAATAAGATTACTACAGTGGCAGAAAAGCTGGTAGAGACCGGTAATCTGATTGAGAAGGAATATAAAATTCCGGTAGTAAACAAGAGAATTTCCGTAACACCGATTGCACTGGTGGGCGGTGCCTGCTGTAAAGCACCGGAGGATTTTGTGGAAATTGCAGAAACCCTGGATGCAGCGGCAAAGACCGTCGGGGTCAATTTCCTTGGTGGTTACTCTGCCCTGGTAAGCAAAGGCATGACGACAGCAGACAAGAACCTGATTTTGTCCATTCCTAAGGCACTGGCAAAGACAGAGCGTGTCTGTAGCTCCATCAATGTAGGCTCTACAAAGACTGGTATTAATATGGATGCGGTAAAGCTTCTTGGTGAAATTGTATTAAAGACCGCAGAAGAGACAAAGGAAGCAGATTCCCTTGGATGTGCAAAGCTGGTTATTTTCTGCAACGCACCGGATGACAATCCGTTTATGGCGGGTGCTTTCCATGGTGTAACAGAAGCAGATGCCATTATTAATGTTGGTGTCAGTGGTCCTGGTGTAGTAAAGACTGCCCTGGAACAGGTGCGTGGTGAGAATTTCGAAGTACTTTGCGAAACGATTAAGAAAACTGCGTTCAAGATTACAAGAGTTGGCCAGCTGGTAGCAAAGGAAGCTTCCCAGATGCTTGGCATTCCATTTGGTATCGTAGACCTTTCCCTGGCTCCGACTCCGGCGGTTGGGGATTCGGTAGCAGATATTTTAAAGGAAATTGGTCTGGAGCATCCGGGTGCTCCGGGTACAACAGCAGCACTTGCGCTGTTAAATGACCAGGTAAAGAAGGGCGGTGTTATGGCGTCCTCCTATGTCGGTGGTTTAAGCGGTGCGTTTATTCCGGTCAGTGAAGACCAGGGTATGATTGATGCGGTTCGTGCCGGTGCCCTGACGCTGGAAAAGTTAGAGGCGATGACCTGTGTCTGCTCCGTTGGTCTGGATATGATTGCCATTCCTGGCGATACTCCGGCAACTACCATTTCCGGTATTATTGCAGATGAAATGGCAATCGGTATGATTAATCAGAAGACAACGGCAGTGCGTCTGATTCCGGTCATTGGAAAGGGCGTTGGCGAAGTTGTGGAATTCGGTGGTCTGCTTGGCTATGCACCGGTTATGCCGGTGAATGCGTTCTCCTGTGACGCGTTTGTCAACAGAGGAGGAAGAATTCCGGCACCTATTCACAGCTTTAAAAACTAAATTTAATGAAAAAGAGATAAAATTAAAAGAATCGAAATGAATCTGACATAAATTAAACAAAATTAGTAACTATACTGGCAAAGAAAACCGGCTTTACAACCGGAAAACGATAGTAGAAATGAGGGAAACAATGAGTTATTTTTTAGAATCCTACGATTATAAAAAGGTACTGTACTATTTTGAACAGTTGACAAAAATTCCCCATGGCTCCGGCAATGTACAGGCAATTTCGGATTACCTTGTAAACTTTGCCAGAGAGCAGGGACTACGTTACGTGCAGGATGAGGCTCTGAATGTGGTGATGTTCAAAGAAGCCAGCCCGGGGTATGAAAATGCGCCGGTGGTCATGCTGCAGGGACATATGGACATGGTTTGTGAAAAAAATGCAGATTCTGCCCATGATTTTGAAAAAGACGCCCTGGAGCTTCGCCTGGATGGTGACAACCTGATGGCGAATGGTACAACCCTTGGCGGTGATGACGGTGTGGCAGTAGCGTATATGATGGCACTGGCAGCGGATAAAACTGCAAAACATCCGGCATTGGAACTGGTAATTACAACAGAGGAAGAAACCGGTATGGATGGTGCCAAGGCACTGGATATGTCCGGTCTGAAAGCAGCTTATCTGATTAATGTGGATTCTGAGGACGAAGGTGTGGTTCTTTGCAGTTGTGCCGGTGGTATGCGTCAGACCTGTACGCTTCCACTGCGCCGGATGCCGGTGGAGGGTGTAATATATGACATTGCCCTGACCGGTCTGTATGGCGGCCACTCCGGTGCGGAAATTGATAAGAACCGTGTAAACTCTGTGTATGCCATGACACGTCTGCTGTTTGAAGCAAGGGAGCAGGTGGAGTTTTCTCTGTCCGATTTTCATGGAGGACTGAAAGACAATGCTATTCCAAGAGAAGCTTTTGCCGCAGTGGCAGTAGCAGAAGAAGATACAGCGCTGTTTAAAAAGACGGTGGAAGAACTGGCACAGAAATACAAGGAAGAACTGGCGTCCATTGAACCGGGCTTTACCATAGAGGTAACGGCAGGAGAAGCAGGGGAATATGCGGTGCTTGACCCGGTTTCCCAGGAAAAACTGTTATTTTTCCTTATGCAGGCACCAAACGGTATACAGCGTATGAGCGGAGATATTGCAGGACTGGTGGAGAGTTCCCTGAATCTTGGGATTTTCGAGGTAAAGGAGGACGAAGCAGAATTCAATTTTGCCCTTCGAAGCTCTTCGAAAACGTATAAATACTTTATGCGGGACAAAGTGGAATATCTGATTGATTTTCTTGGTGGAGAAAGTTCTACCCATAGCGAGTATCCGGCGTGGGAGTACCGCAGGGAATCAAAACTTCGTGAAGTGTTCCGGAAAGTATACCAGGAAATGTATGGAAAAGAGCCGGAAATGCAGGCTATTCATGCAGGCCTGGAATGTGGTCTGATTGCAGAAAAAATGCCGGATCTGGATATGATTTCCATTGGTCCGGACATGAAGGACATTCATACCCCGATGGAGGCATTAAATCTGCCATCCACTATCCGGGTGTATCAGTTTTTGGAAAAATTATTGTCAGAAATAAAGTAATGGTATTACCGTTCCCTGCGCTTTCATAAGAATAGTTAGAGAAACGCTGATTAAAGCGTTTTCCTTGCGGAAGGCTTCTAAGGAAGCGTAAGAATATAAAAGGGAGAAGAAAAGAGGAAATATGGATAACGAGAATAAGGAAACGGAGTTTGATCCATCTGATATTGAGCTGGATTTGTCAGATCTGGATTCCGGAAATAAAAATGTGAAGACAATAGAAGAAGAGTTTGACCCGACAAACAGTGATGCATTTTACAGCAATCTGGAAGCAGCACTGGGAACAGAGGAAGAACCTGCCGGAAAAACTGCAGGAGCAGTGGATGGTCAGGCCCCACAGGAACCGGGTTCAGAAGAAGATGACATTTTTCTTGGTGTCGATGCGGCACTGGCAGAGCAGATTGAGCAGGAGTTTGGCTCTACGGAAGAAGTCAGTGTAACAGAGGAAAAAAAATCAAACAAGCTGCTGGCAGCGTTAAAGCGTATTCCGACATGGACGAAGGTTCTGGTATCGGTGATTCTGGTGATTCTGCTTTCCGTTGGTCTGCTGTTCGGAACAAAAGGCGGAAGAAGTCTGGTTTACAAGGCAATTTCGCATATAATTATGAAGACGGTTCCAGTGGATCCGGATGAAGGTTTTACTCCGACACCGGAATTAACGGTTACCGTACTGCCGACGGATGTGCCGGAGCCAACGACAGATCCGCTTGCAACACCAGAACCGACAGGGGCAGGAGAACTGACACCGGAACCAACGACAGATCCGCTTGCGGTACCAACGGAAACTCCGACACCAACGCCGGTAATTGAACTGATGGACGATGAGGATGTTATTAATGTCCTGCTGCTGGGCGAAGAAAATATGGTAGGTGCCATCCGTGGCAGAACCGATGCCATTATTCTCGTATCCGTGAATTTAAATGGCGGAAACTTAAAGATGGTTTCCTTCATGAGAGATATGTATGTGAATATTCCAGGAAAAGGGGATGACCGTCTGAATGCGGCATATGCGTATGGCGGAGCTTCTTTAATTGTAGAAACCATTGAGAAGAATTTTGGTGTGGATATTGATGCATATGTAAAGGTAAACTTCTCCGGTTTTGAGTCTATTATTGATGAACTGGGTGGTCTGGAGATTTCCCTGACGGCAAGGGAATCGGAATATCTGAATACTACAAAATATATTTCCAAGCCGGAAGAGAGAAATACCGTTGCCGGAAAGCAGCGTATGACCGGCAGTCAGGTACTTGGTTACTGCCGTGTACGTTACGTGCCGACAGCAAATGGTCTGGAAAATGACCGGGGAAGAAATTACCGTCACCGTGTAGTATTACAGGCGTTGTTTGATCAGAACAAGGATAAGAGTCTGGTGGAACTGTGGACGATTATGAACAATTTCTTAAAGAATAATTATGTGACACGTTCTGAGAATCTGGATAAGATTGCACCGGACTGCCTGCAGACGGTAATTGAAGAGAAGATGTTTACCATTGATTCCCTGCAGCTTCCAATGAGCGGAACGTATAAAGATCTTGTTATTACTGATCCGGATACGGGTGAAAATAAATGGGTTATTTCTTATTTCCCATCCAATGTGGATGGTCTGCAGGATTTTCTGTATGGGGAAGAATAAAACAAAAAGATAACTGTAAATACAGGAACAGTTAAGAAGTGATAGTGTTGGAGGGTTTTGGGTTTCATGGAGATACAGCTTTGGAGAGAAATTCTGGAACCTTATGAGCTGGCTGTGGAGGAACTGGTGGTGAAATTCCGCCATCTGATTACAGCCAGCCGTAAGGCTGGAAAATATTCTCCGATTGAACAGGTAAATGGAAGAGTTAAAACAATTTCCAGTATTTTGGAAAAGTGCCAGAAGAAGGATATTGTATTTGAACATTTTGAGGAAAAGGTGGAAGATATTGCGGGAATCCGTATTATCTGCCAGTTTGTAGAAGACATTTACAAGGTAGCAGAAATTATCCATAACCGCACCGATATGAAGGTGAAGGGGGAAAAAGACTATATCAGTAATGTCAAGGACAGTGGATACCGCAGTTACCATATGATTGTATATTATACAGTGGAATCGGTAAAAGGGCCGAAGGAGCTTCAGGTGGAAATACAGATTCGTACCCTGGCGATGGATTTCTGGGCAACGATCGAGCATTCTTTACAGTATAAGTATAAGAGGAACATGCCGCAGGCACTGCGGGATCGTCTGCATAATGCGGCAGATGCGATTGTCGTTCTGGACCAGGAAATGGCGTCTGTCCGGGATGAAATTATGGATGCCCAGAACTCCTTTAATATTAAGGCAAATATGGTATCCGAAATTTTAACAACGATTCAGAATCTTTACAAAGTGGCCAACAAGCGTGAGGTAGTACGTATCCAGGATGAGTTTTTCCGGGTATACAACCAGGGTGATTTAAATGATCTGGCCCGCTTTGGCAAAGAACTGGATGTAATAGCAGAAAGTTACCGGGCGCAGAGTCTGCGCTAGGCAGAAAGAGGACAACAGTGATTACTTTACCGCAGAAATTTGAACATCGGATGAAGGAACTGCTGCAGGAGGAATTCCCGGAATTTTTACGGGGGTTTGAGGAAGAAAGACACGGAGGTGTCCGTTTCAACTCTTTGAAGGTGAACAAAGAAGAGTGGGAACGGATAGCTCCGTTTGCCATTCAGCAGGTTCCGTGGATTTCCAACGGATACTATTATCAGCTGGCGGACCAGCCGGCAAAGCATCCGTTTTATTTTGCAGGGTTATATTATATCCAGGAGCCAAGTGCCATGACTCCGGCAGAAATTTTGCCGGTACAGCCGGGGGATAAGGTGCTGGATATCTGTGCGGCACCGGGAGGCAAGAGTACGGAGCTGGCGGCAAAATTACAGGGAAAGGGAGTGCTGGTGTCCAACGATATCAGTAATTCCAGAGCAAAAGCACTGCTGAAAAATCTGGAACTGTTTGGTTCCCGTAATTCCCTGATTTTGAGTGAGGCACCGGGCAAACTGACAGAACGGTTCCGTGGATATTTTGATAAAATATTAGTAGATGCACCATGCTCCGGCGAAGGAATGTTCCGGAAGAGCCCTGCCATTATGAAAAACTGGGAGCAGTATGGTGTGGAATATTACCATAAGCTGCAGCTGGAGATTCTGGATGCCGTACTGCCAATGCTGGCACCGGGTGGTATGCTGGTGTATTCCACATGCACCTTTTCACCGGAAGAGGACGAAGGAAGCTTACAGTATATTCTGGAAAACTATCCGGATATGCATGTGGTAAAGCCGGACCTGTCTTACGAAGGATTTTCTGCCGGACATCCGGAATGGATAGAAAATGGCAGGGATGAAATCAAAAATTCGATTCGTCTGTGGCCGCATAAGCTGAATGGAGAGGGTCATTTTGTGGCACTGCTCCAGAAGGAGGATACCGGCGAACGCAGAAGTTTTCCTGCGACAAGAAACAAAGTGAAGCTTCCGGAGGAAGTACAGGAATTTTTAAACAGGCTTCGGATAGAAATTCCGCAGGAACGGCTGGATATCCGGGAAGACAGACTGTACCTTCTGCCGGAAGATATTCCGGACCTGAAGGGACTCCGGGTGATGCGCTCCGGCCTGCTGTTAGGCGAACTGAAAAAGAACCGTTTTGAGCCAAGCCAGGCACTGGCCTGTGCCCTGCACATGGACGAGTACGATGCAGTATATGACATGGATGTGGAGGATGAAGATGTCATCCGTTATTTAAAGTGTGAAACCATTGAGGCAAAAACAGAGATTTCCGATGGTTTTGTACTGGTATGTGCCGGAGGGTTCCCGCTTGGCTGGGCAAAAGCGCAAAGAGGTACGTTAAAGAATAAATATCTTCCGGGATGGAGAATGATGTAATGGCAGGGAAAGAAACAAGACTGGATAAATATGTGGCAGAAGGTGCCGGAATTACAAGAAAAGAGGCAAAATCCGCTCTTTCCAAAGGACGGGTTTCGGTGAATGGCGAAGTCTGTAAAAATGGCGACAGTAAAGTATCAGCGGAGGATGAAGTTACGCTGGACGGCAGAAGCCTGAAAACAGAGGAGTTTCTGTACCTGATGCTGTATAAGCCTGCCAGAGTAGTTTCGGCTACGGAAGACAGCCGGGACAGAACGGTACTTGACTTAGTCAGGGAACAGCAGGCGGAGAATGCCGACAGCGTGGGAGATACCGGCTTTTTTCTTGGAAAGCGGGAAATTTTTCCTGTTGGACGACTGGATAAGGATACAGAAGGTCTGCTTCTTTTAACGGATGATGGGGAACTGGCGCATCGCCTGCTTTCGCCTAAAAAACATGTGGACAAGGTTTATTTTGCAAGGATTTCCGGGGAAGTACCGGAGGATGCCGTGAGTCGTTTTGCGGCTGGAATCCAGGTGGGACAGGAATATCAGGCACTTCCGGCAAAATTAGAAGTTCTGTCATCAGCAGATGGTGTTTCTGAGGTGAAGATTACGCTGAGGGAAGGAAAGTTTCATCAGGTGAAGCGGATGTGCCATGAGATTGGCTGTGAAGTCACTTATTTAAAACGTATTTCCATGGGAAAGCTTTTGCTGGATGAAACCATGCAGCCGGGAGAATGCCGGAGGCTCACAGCGGAGGAGCTGGAGGAAATAAAGCGAAGCTGAAACGGAAAATAGGAAAAGACAGGAAGAAATTCCAGAGAAAAGATAAGGAAAAACAGATGTTAGAACAGATTGAAGCAGTAATTTTTGATTTAGATGGAACGGTTGTGGATTCCATGTGGATGTGGAAGGACATTGATATAGAATATCTGGGACGTTATGGAGTTTCCCTGCCGGATAATTTACAGCAGGAGATAGCCGGAATGAGTTTTTCAGAAACGGCAGTGTATTTTAAAGAAACATTTGGAATACCGGAATCCCTGGAGGAAATCAAGGCTGCATGGAACGAAATGGCGTACTACAAATATACACATGAAGTACCATTAAAACCAGGTGTGCTGGATTTTCTGAAACGTCTGAAGGCACAGGGAATCCGTACAGGAATTGCTACCAGCAATTCAAGGGAACTGGCATGGGCTGTGGTGGATACGCTGCATCTGACAGAGTATCTGGATGAAATCCACACTTCCTGTGAGGTGGCAAAAGGAAAACCTGCACCGGATATTTATCTTCTGGTAGCGGAAAGCCTGGGAGTAAAACCGAAGCACTGTCTTGTATTTGAAGATATCCCGGAAGGAATTCTGGCAGGAAAAAGTGCCGGAATGAAAACCTGTGCCGTGGAGGATGATTTCTCCATGGACCTGATGGAAGAAAAAAAGAAACTGGCAGATTATTATATCAGGACATATCACGAAGTACAATAGGGTGATTGTGTGAAACAGCAGGTACTGGTAAAAAGTGATGGGGAAACGGTAACGGACAAAATTATAATAGTGAGGAACCAGAAATGAAAAGAAAGAAGCTGGAACGAGGAGAATATGGGTATTTACAACAGCGGAAGCAAAAGGCACTGTCAGGAACCATACTTATGGTACTGATTGGGATTGCCATTTTTGTTGTGGGACTATTGCTGAATAAAAGGGAGACAGCCAATGTTTTTACGGTGGCTGCTGTGTGCATGGTGCTGCCTGCGGCAAAATATTTTGTGTCTTATGTGGTACTGTTTCCATATAAACCAGTGAGTCTGGAAACGAAGGAGCGGCTGGAGTCTTATGCCAGGGAAAATGATACCATTCTGTATGATGTAGTTTTTACTTCCCCGGAAAAGGTTATGCATCTGGACTGTGTTTATGTGACGGGGCATCAGGTAATCGGATATACTTCGCGCAGAAAGGACAATACAAAGGTAATCCAGGAGTACTTAAAAAAGGAACTGCAGATTCGTGGCTTAAAGTATGCTGTTTATCTGGCAGCGGAGGAAAAACAGATTATGGACCGCATGAAGCTTAGAGGGGAAGAAAATGAAACCACTGGTGCAGCAAAGCAGGAAGTACTGGAAATGCTGCGGGTGTTTACAGTGTAGGAGAAAAGATTGATGAAAGCATTCAAAGTAACGCAGAACGAAGCAGGGCAGCGTCTGGACAAACTGCTGGCAAAGTATCTGGACACGGCACCAAAAAGCTTTTTTTATAAGATGCTGCGCAAAAAGAATATTACGTTAAACGGAAAAAAGGCAGAAGGAAACGAAAAGGTGGAAGAAGGAGATGAAATCAGGCTCTTTTTGTCGGATGAAACCATTATGGGATTCCAGTCGGAGAAAAAGCGGACAGAGGACAGGAACGGTCAGGTGGACAGTGTCCCATGCGCAGCAGGTACAATGCCATCCAGACAGATACCTTCCCTGAAGCCTCATGAAATTGTTTATGAGGATGCCCATATTTTAATTGCCAGCAAACCAGCAGGAGAATTGTCCCAGAAGGCACAGAAGGACGATATTTCCATCAATGAAAGAATAGTGGAGTATCTGCGTAGTGTTCATGGGATTGGCAGGGACAATTTTACGCCCGGGGTGTGCAACCGTCTGGACAGAAATACCACAGGGCTGATTATTGCAGGAAAATCGCTGGCGGGCTTACAGGGCATGGCAGAGCTTTTAAAAAAACGTACCCTGCATAAATATTATTTATGTATCGCGGCTGGGGAAGCAGGGGAACAGAGGCACCTGACCGGTTATTTAAAAAAGGACGGGAGTACCAATATGGTAACGGTTTATCCGGAAGAAGAACTGCTGAATGAGCAGGCGGACTTCAGGGAATATGACCGGATTGAAACCGAACTGGTTCCACTGATGGTCCAGAATGGTTTTTCCCTGCTGGCTATTCAGCTTATTACCGGAAAGACCCATCAGATACGCGCCCATCTGGCGAGTATCGGTCTGCCGCTGCTGGGAGATACCAAGTATACAGGAAACAAAAAGATAGTGGATACTGTGACGGGAAAAACAGTTTCCCTGCAGGAAATGAACCGCAGATTTCACCTGAAATACCAGCTGCTGCATGCGTATCTGCTGCAGTTTCCGGAACTGGAGGGGGCGCTGGAAACGCTATCCGGGAAAAGAATTACGGTGGACCCGGCACCAAAGTTTATGAGAACACTGGAAGAAATTTTCGGACCGGTGGAGATAAAGGAACTGGTAGAAAGAAAATTAGAGGTTATGTAACATGCCATCATGGAATTCAAGAGGTTTGAGAGGTTCCGCTCTGGAGGAGCTGATTAACCTCACCAATGAAAAATACAGGGAAAATAAACTGGCACTGATTCAGAAAGTGCCGACACCGATTACACCGGTGCAGATGGACAAGGAGACAAGGCATATTACGCTGGCTTATTTTGAGCAGAAAAGTACGGTGGATTACATCGGGGCAGTGCAGGGCATTCCGGTCTGCTTTGATGCCAAGGAATGTGCGTATGATACCTTTGCCCTGCAGAATATCCATGCCCACCAGGTTGCATTTATGGAAGAATTTGAACAACAGGGTGGTGTAGCGTTTCTGTTGATTCATTATACGAAGAAAGACCGCTGTTTTTATCTGCGGTTTCAGAAAATTAAGGAATTCTGGGACCGGATGGAGCAGGGAGGAAGAAAGAGCTTCCGGTTTGAAGAACTGGAAGCAGAATATGAAATACCAAAAGGACATGGCGTATTTATTCCGTATCTGGTGACGCTTAAGAAGGATCTGGAGGAGCGGGAGGAGTAACCTTTTTTTGCAAGATTTTCGCCAACCTCTTGACATGTGGGCGTCATTGGATTATAATTCGAATAATATATTATGCTAATTTGGTAGCACGTTACCACACTAAAGCGATGAAAACAGTGTCCAAAGGCAGCGTGCTTCAGAATGGAGAGAGACTATGAAAGAAATTTTATTACATACTCCGGAGGGAGTCAGGGATATTTACAATTCCGAGTTTCAGAAAAAGGATACCGTGGAAAAAAATATGAAGGACGTGATGAAAACGTATGGTTTCCATCAGTTTATCACTCCGACATTTGAATATTTTGATATTTTTAATAAAGAAAGAGGTACCGTATCCTCCAAGGATATGTACAAGTTTGTGGACAGGGATGGAGAAACGCTGGTTCTCCGTCCGGATATGACACCGCAGGCAGCCCGCTGTGTTGCCAAGTATTTTAAGAATGAGGTGCTTCCGATCCGCCTGTTTTACCATGGCAGTGTATTTGTCAACCATTCCGGTTATCAGGGCAAGTTAAAAGAGAGTACCCAGATTGGTGCGGAATTATTTAATGATGCCACACCGGAAGCAGATGCGGAAATGGCAGCACTGATGATAGACTGTCTGAGTGCTTCGGGTCTTAAGAAATTCCAGGTGGTGGCAGGACAGGCTGATTTCTTTCGTGCGCTGGTAGAAGAAGCAGGTTTTTCCGAGGAAGAAACCGATGACCTCCGCCGTTTAATTGAAATGAAAAATGTATTTGGTGTAGAGCAGTTATTGCAGGAAAAGGAAATTTCCGCAGAACTGAAAGAAATTTTTAGAAAGCTCTCTACCCATTTTGGCTCAATTGAAACAATTCGTGGCATGAAGCAGCTGACGAAAAATACCAGAGCAATCGCAGCCCTGGAGCGTCTGGAACAGTTTTATGATGCGTTATGTTTGTATAAGAAGGAAGATTATATTTCCTTTGACCTTGGTATGTTAAGCCAGTTTAACTACTATACCGGCATTTTATTCCGTGCCTATACCCATGGAACCGGTGATGTGATTGCCGCAGGCGGTCGTTACGATTCTTTAGTGGGTCAGTTTGGCAAGCAGGCTCCGGCCATTGGTATTGCAGTATATTCTGACCAGCTGCTGACAGCACTGCTTCGCCAGGGACTGTTAGAGCATCCGGCGGCAGACGGCACATTGATTTTGTATTCTGCGGCAGGAAAGAAGAAGGCCGTGGAACTGGCAAATGAGTTCCGGGCAGAGGGACAGAGTGTAACGTTATATTGCAGCGAACAGGGTGTCAGTGAAGAAATGAAGCTGTATGCCGGACAGATTGGAGTAAGCAGCATTGTACAGGTGTTAGGGGAAGAGGAAGTTGCCTCCCTGCAGTTGTCAGAAGAAAAGTAGGCAGTGTGAAAAGACACACCGGAACGGAGAGTATGATGGAATATTTAACATTTGCGCCGGCAAAGGGACGCCTTGCCACAAAAACATTAAGTATATTGGAGTCTATTGGAATCACCTGTGAGGAAATGAAGGACAAGGATTCCCGCAAGCTGATTTTTGTAAATGAAGAACAGAAGTTAAAATTTTTCCTTGCCAAGGCAACGGATGTACCAACTTATGTAGAATATGGTGCGGCAGATATTGGTGTCGTTGGCCGTGACACGATTTTAGAAGAGGACAAGAAGATTTATGAGGTACTGGATCTGGACATCGGCAAGTGCCGTATGTGCGTGGCAGGACCGGAATCTGCAAAAGCACTGCTGGAAAGCGGTCAGATGATCCGTGTGGCAACCAAGTATCCAAAGATTGCCAAGGATTATTTCTTTAATAAAAAGCATCAGACCGTGGAAATTATCAAACTGAACGGTTCCATCGAGCTGGCGCCGATTGTCGGACTGTCCGAAGTGATTGTGGATATCGTGGAAACCGGTACAACATTAAAAGAAAACGGACTTTCTGTACTGGAAGAAATCTATCCGCTGTCTGCCAGAATGGTGGTAAACCAGGTCAGCATGAAGATGGAGCATGAAAGAATTGCGGCAATTATTGAAAAGCTGAGAAACAGACAGTAACGATACTGGAGGAAGGAGAGGCACTATGAAGATTTTAAACTTAAACGAAGAAAACAGGAAAAATATACTGGAAAATCTGTTAAAGAGAAGCCCGAACCAGTATGAAAAGCAGACGGCAGTGGTTGCTGAAATCTTAGATAAAGTAAAGAAAGAAAAGGATGCGGCTTTATTTGCCTATACAAAGCAGTTTGACAAGGCAGAACTGACAGCAGAAACCATCCGTGTAACAGAAGCAGAAATTAAAGAGGCGTATGAAAAGCTTCCCGCAGAAATTCTTGATGTTATCCGTAAGGCAGCAGAAAATATCCGTGTGTATCACGAAAAACAGAAGCAGTACAGCTGGTTTGATTCCACCCCGTCCGGCACGATTTTAGGTCAGAAGGTGACTGCCATTGGTGCCGTGGGTGTATATGTACCGGGTGGCAAGGCAGCATATCCTTCTTCTGTATTGATGAATGTCATTCCGGCGAAGGTAGCTGGTGTGGAACGTATTGCTATGGTGACTCCTCCGGGAGCAGACGGCAAAGTATACGAGGGAACACTGGTAGCAGCAAAGGAAGCCGGTGTAACAGAGATTTATAAGGTAGGCGGTGCCCAGGCGATTGCGGCTCTGGCTTTTGGAACCGAAAGTATTCCAAAGGTGGATAAAATCGTAGGACCGGGTAATATTTATGTGGCTCTGGCAAAGAAAGCAGTGTATGGTCATGTCAGCATCGATGCAGTGGCAGGACCGAGTGAGATTCTTGTACTGGCAGATGAAACTGCAAACCCTACCTATGTGGCGGCAGATTTATTGTCCCAGGCAGAGCATGATGAACTGGCAAGTGCCATTCTGGTTACGACCAGCCGGGAACTGGCGGAGAAGGTAGACAAAGAAGTTGAGCGCTTTGTGAACCAGTTATCCAGAAAGGCGATTTTAGAGAAGTCTTTAGAAAATTATGGATATCTTCTGGTGGCGGATTCCATGGAAGATGCGCTGGAAGTAGTGAATGAAATTGCATCCGAACACCTGGAAATTATTACAAAGGACCCATTCCAGACCATGACAAAGGTGAAAAATGCCGGTGCGATTTTCCTTGGGGAATATGCCAGCGAACCTCTGGGTGATTACTTTGCAGGTCCGAACCATGTGCTTCCGACCAACGGTACAGCAAAGTTTTTCTCTCCGCTGAGTGTGGATGACTTCATTAAGAAGTCCAGCATTATTTCCTATTCCAGAGAGGCCCTGGAGCCAATTCACGAGGATATTATCCGTTTTGCAAAGGCAGAGGGCTTAACCGCACATGCAAATTCCATTGCGGTACGGTTTGGAAAAGAAGTAAAATAGGAGCGGAATATGAGAACTGCAAAAGTAGAACGCAAAACAAAAGAAACAGAAATTGTTCTGGAACTGAACCTGGATGGCACCGGCAGGGCGGAAATTTCCACCGGTATCGGATTTTTTGACCATATGCTGAATTCCTTTGCCAGACACGGTTTCTTCGATTTAAAACTCACGGTAAAAGGTGATTTGGAAGTGGACTGCCACCATACCATCGAAGATGTGGGCATTGTCCTGGGACAGGCCATCGAGACGGCGCTTGGCGGCAAGGAAGGCATTACCAGATATGGGCACTGCATACTTCCGATGGATGAAACATTGTGCCTGTGTGCCATTGACCTTTCCGGCAGACCGTATCTGAATTTTGATATGACATTTACGACGGACCGGGTAGGCGGTTTTGATACCGAGATGGTGAAGGAGTTTTTCTATGCGGTTTCTTACAGCGGTAAGATGAATTTACATATGAAACAACTGGATGGTGCAAATAACCATCATCTGATAGAAGCTGCATTTAAGTCCTTTGCAAGGGCGTTAGATGCTGCAGTAAAGGCAGACGAAAGAATACAGGGTGTGCTTTCTGCAAAAGGAGCCCTGTAACAGTAACTAAACAGATTGGAGATTTGACATGAGATTATATCCTGCAATAGATATCAAAAACGGACAGTGTGTCCGCCTGCGTCAGGGGGTGTTTGATGACACTACCGTATACGCCAATGAACCGTTTCAGGTGGCAAAGGAATTTGAAGCAGATGGCGCAAAGTTTCTGCATATTGTAGATCTGGATGGTGCCCTGCGTGGCATGGGTGCCAATGACGAAGCACTGGCAAAAATTATTGAACATGTAAATATTCCGCTGGAAATCGGTGGTGGTATCCGCACCATGCAGGACATCGAGCACCGTCTGAATATGGGTGTTTCCCGTGTCATTCTTGGAACAAAGGCAGTAGAAAGTCCTGCTTTTGTCAAGGAAGCGGTAACAGCCTTTGGTGCAGATAAAATTGTGATTGGGATTGACGCCAAGGATGGTCTGGTTGCCATCAAAGGCTGGGAGACCATCAGCAATGTGGATGCGGTAACACTGGCACTTTCCATGAAAGAGCTGGGGGTAAAGACGATTATTTATACGGATATTTCCAAGGATGGCATGCTGTGTGGTCCAAATTTTGCACAGACTGCCCGCATGGTGGAAACAACAGGCATGGATATTGTGGCTTCCGGTGGTGTTTCCTGCATGGATGATTTAATCCAGCTGGAAAAAATCGGTGTAGAAGGTGCTATTTTAGGAAAGGCAATCTACGAAAAACGGGTAGATTTAAAAGAAGCTGCCGGACGTTTTGAATAACAGGAAAAACGGATAGTATGTTAAAAAATAAAATTCAGAATGGAGATTGCGATGAGTCAGAAGAAAATTTTTGCATATCTGAATGCACAGAATGAAACAAAGGAAAACATTCTTGCACTGGCTGGTTTTTATGACGGCAATGGTGTGGATGGTCTGTTTATTTATAATTATTCCAAAGACGAAAAGGAGCGGGAGGATTTTGTGCTGACCCTGCGTGAACTGCCGGAGCGCATGGATATTCCGTTTTATGCAGGCTGCTATGTGGACCGTCTGGAGGATGTGAAAAAGATTTATTATGCCGGCGCAGAAAAGGTAGTACTTGACCCGGAATATATGTCTGACACGGCGTTAATCCGGGATGCGGTAATCAAGTTTGGTGCAACATCCGTGATGATGCAGTTAAACTGCGGTCTGGAAGAAACCAAGGCTTCCCTGGAAGAGCGCAGGAAGAAGTTTGATGAACTGCTGGAACTGGGTGTATATGGTGTTATGGCAAAGCATGTGACCCTGAATCCGGAATTTTTCAATAAGGTAAAGGAAATGATTTGTCCGGTGATGATTCGTGACAGTTTACAGAGAAATTCCATTACTGATTTACTGGAAGTGCCGAATCTGATTGGTGTTGCCACTAATTATTACCGGGAAAAGGATGTTTATAAAGTAAAGAAGTCGTTAAAGGAACAGGGTTACGATGTGAAAACACCGGAAAGTCCGGTAGCTTTTGCGGATATGAAGAAGTTAGACAACGGTCTGGTTCCGGTAATTGTGCAGGATTATAAAACAAATGAAGTTTTAATGCTTGCATACATGAACGAAGAGGCGTATAATTGTACTGTAAGTACAGGTAAGATGACCTATTATTCCAGAAGCCGCAAGGAACTCTGGATTAAGGGAGAAACTTCCGGACACTATCAGTTTGTAAAGTCCCTGTCCATTGACTGTGATGATGACACCCTGCTTGCCAAGGTGAAGCAGATTGGTGCAGCATGCCATACCGGCAGCCGTTCCTGTTTCTACCGTGATCTGGTGAAGACAGAGTGGGAAGTAGAGGACAATACTAATATTCTGGAAAAGATTTACGCTACGGTTATGGACCGCAAGTTAAATCCAAAAGAAGGTTCCTACACAAATTACCTGTTTACAAAAGGCATTGACAAAATATTAAAGAAGTGCGGCGAGGAAGCAACGGAAATCGTGATTGCAGCCAAGAATCCGGACAAGACGGAAATTAAGTACGAGATAGCAGATTTCCTCTATCATGTAACAGTACTGATGGCGGAGTGCGGTATTGACTGGAAGGATGTATTCGAGGAGCTTGCGAACCGGGATTAAAGCTGACAGGATACCTGTGGCGCGATAATGGAGGTAGAGTATGGCATTTTTGGGTGAATTACTGGCTTCTACAGTTCAGTACGTGTTGATGATTGGTGTTATGATTGGCTGCTGCTGTTTAGGTGCTGCAGTAAGCAGACATAAAAAGAAAAAAGCAAAATAAAAAAACGTTAAAAAATAGTAAGGTCCGAATCACCCATACGGGTGGTTTCAGACCTTACTATTTTTAATTATCCGGAAACAGTGTATTCATGACATCTTCGATTCTGCTGTCGGACAGTTCTTTGTCCAGAAACAGTTCCACGGCGTATTTTGCCTGTGCCACCAGCATTTCCATGCCGTTCACGGCGGTAATTCCCCGTTCCTTTGCCTGTGCCAGAAGTTTTGTTGTGGCAGGATTATAAATAATGTCAACAACGGCCTTTAAATTCTGGTATGGCGTGAGATCCACAGGGGAAGCATCCACGTTTGGATACATACCGACCGGACTGGTATTCACAATCAGGGAAGCGTCTGAATGCAGTTGGGCGGCCTGTTCGTAAGTAATAACGCTGGGTTCTTCCTTGTATTTTACGGTAATCAGTTCTTTCGGGTGAAGAGAGGCAAGGGCAGCCATAATTGCTTTGGCGGCTCCCCCGTTCCCAAGAACAAGAACTTTTTCACCGGTTACCTGGATGTTGTTTTTCCGGAGGCTGTATAAAAATCCGCTGTAATCCGTATTATAACCGCAGAGTCTGCCTTCTTTATTAACAATACAGTTGACAGCACCAATGGATTTTGCAGAATCCGAGATTTCATCCAGATAAGGGATAACATCCTGCTTGTAAGGAATGGTGACATTAATGGCAGCAAAATCGTGAGCCTGCATAAAAGGCTGGAATTCCTCTTTGGAAAGGGGGATTAAGTCGTATGTATAGTCGGCCAGCTGTTCATGAATAAGCTTGGAATAGCTGTGTCCGAGTTTTTCACCAATAAGTCCGTAACGCTTCATAGTCGGTCTCCTTTATTATAAAATATACTGCTTTAAAGCAGTATAGCACAAAAGTGCAGGAAATGGAAGAGAAAATTAAGAAGCCTATGTGTTACAGTTATGTAAAAATAATACCGGTAGATTTTGAGCTTGACTTGAGAATGGAAAGTTATAATAATAGAACTGGAAGGAATCTGGAAGTAACAAGAACGGAGGTTTTTATGTTTAAAATACTTGTAGTAGAAGACGATTTGGAATTAAACCAGCTGTTCTGCCGGACACTGGTCCGCAATGGGTATGTTGCCCTTGGTGCTGCGGATGCCGCCCAGGCACTGGATATTTTAGAAGAAGATAATGTGGATTTAATTATTTCTGATGTTATGATGCCGGGAATGGATGGATTTGAGTTTGTGCAGCAGTTAAGAGATGCCCGGATGACGCTGCCGGTGATGCTGATTACGGCAAAAAGTGATATCCGGGACAAGCAGAGCGGATTTCATTCCGGGGCGGATGATTATATGGTGAAACCAGTAGATTTGCAGGAGCTGGTACTGCGGGTGCAGGCACTTCTGCGCCGGGCAAAAAGTGTCAGCGAGCGGAAACTGACTTTCGGAAACACAAAGCTCCAGTATGATACCTGGCTGGTGGAGGATTCCTGCGGCAGCCAGATTCTTCCCCAGAAGGAATTCCAGCTGCTGTATAAGCTGCTGTCTTATCCAGGGCAGATTTTTACAAGACAGCAGATTCTGGATGATATCTGGGGACCGGACGGGTATGTGGATTCCCATACGCTGGATGTGCATATCAGCCGGTTAAGAGAGCGGTTTAAGAAAAATGAGGATTTTGAGATTGTAACAATCCGTGGACTGGGTTACCGGGCAGTGAAGAAAGCGGAGTGATGTGAAAAATCATACGGATATTCGGAATGGAGAATAAAATGACAGTACAGGAAAAAAATATCAGAAAAACAAAAAGAAAAAAGTGGATAGGCAGAAGAAGACTATTTAGTGAAAGACAGAAAAAACAGCGCCGGATGCGGACCAGGATGGCATTCAGTTTTCTGGGACTGTTTTTGTTGTTTATGATTGTGGCGTCTTTTGCCATTACCATACTGATGAAACTGGGCGTGTCCATTATGCATCTGGCGAATCCCTGGATGTTTCTGTTTCTGCTTATCCTGCTGTGTGTGTTTCTTGCCATGGTCTCTTCTTATTATCTGGTGCGGAAAGTGTTTAAGCCGCTGGAGCAGATTAGTGCTGCGTCAAGACGGGTGGCTGCTGGGGATTTTTCTTCCCAGCTGACGTACCAGGGTGGTTTTGTGGAACTGGAAGAGACCATCCGGAATTTTAACCGCATGGTAAAAGAACTGGGCTCTGTGGAAATCATGCGTAATGACTTTATTGCGGATGTTTCCCACGAGTTTAAAACACCCCTGTCGGCAATTTCCGGCTATGCCACCTTTTTGCAGGACCCGGAGCTGACCGGGGAGGAGCGGAACGAATATATCCGGAAAATTTTCTTTAACATTGATAAACTGAATGACCTGACAGAGAATATCCTGCGGCTGTCAAAGTTAGAGCATCAGCAGTTTCTGGAAGACCCGGTGACCTACCGGCTGGACGAGCAGCTCAGAGAGGCCATGGTACTGCTGGAACCAAAATGGAGCAGAAAGAATCTGGAACTGGATCTGCATCTGCCGGAGGTTTCCTATACCGGTCATCCCGCCCTTTTGTTCCAGGTCTGGACCAATTTAATCGGGAATGCCATAAAGTATACCGATAACGGAGGAAAGATTGCCGTATATCTGCGGGAGAAACCGAATAAAATACAGGTAATTGTCAGCGATAACGGTATTGGTATGAGTGAAGAAACCCAGGCACATATTTTTGATAAGTTTTATCAGGGAGATACGTCAAGAAAATCCCAGGGCAATGGACTGGGTCTGCCGCTTTGCAGGGAAATTGTAAAGAAGTGCAGCGGGGAGCTTCATGTGGAAAGTACTCTTGGGATTGGATCAGTTTTTATTGTGAATCTCAACAGAAATTGAGATTTGCTTGAGGTTCTGTTGAGAAAGGTTCTCTAAACTGGGAACATTCAGTAGTACAGTATGTTCATAAAGCTGCCCGCTGCTGGAAAAATGAAAATGGAGGAAACTATGCTCGAATTAAAAAATATCAAGAAGGAATATCCTGCCGGAGACGGCAATGTCCATGCTCTTAAGGGGATTGACCTGCAATTCAGAAGAAATGAATTTGTAGCCATTTTAGGACCATCCGGCTGTGGTAAAACAACCATGTTAAATATTATCGGTGGTCTCGACCAGTATACGTCCGGTGACCTGATAATCAATGGTGTGTCCACAAAAAATTATAATGACCGTGACTGGGATACCTACCGGAATCATTCCATTGGTTTTGTATTCCAGAGCTATAACCTGATTCCGCACCAGACGGTGTTACAGAATGTAGAGCTGGCACTGACCCTGACCGGTGTGTCCAAAGCAGAGAGAAGAGAGCGGGCAAAGCAGGCACTGGAGCAGGTTGGTCTTGGCAACCAGTTAAAAAAGAAGCCGAGCCAGATGTCCGGCGGTCAGATGCAGCGTGTAGCCATTGCCCGTGCCCTTGTCAATAATCCGGATATTATTCTGGCGGATGAGCCGACCGGTGCCCTGGATACCGAGACCAGTGTACAGGTAATGGAAATTTTAAAGGAAATTTCCAAAGATAAACTGATTATTATGGTTACCCACAATCCGGAGCTGGCAGAACAGTATGCCACCCGTATCATCCGCATGCTGGACGGTGAATTAAAGTCCGATTCCATGCCGCTGGATGAAAAGGAAAAGCAGCTGGAACGTGCCGCAGAAAAGGCAGAGGCCAGCGGAAAGAAGAAGGAAAAGAAGCCTTCCATGTCCTTCCCGACCGCTTTTTCCCTTTCTTTAAAGAACTTAATCAGTAAGAGGGGAAGAACGATTCTGACTTCTTTTGCGGGAAGTATTGGTATTATCGGTATTGCATTAATTTTTGCAGTGTCCCGTGGTATGACGGCTTATATTGATTTAGTGCAGGAAAGCACATTGTCGTCCTATCCGCTGACAATAGAGGCAACCACCCTGGATATGGGAAGTCTGCTGGAATCCTTTATCGGCGCAGCAGAAGCCAAGGAAGAACATGAAACGGACGCTGTTTACACAAAGCCTGTCATTTATGATATGGTAAATATGCTGAACAGTATTGAAACTACGGAAAATGATTTGAAGTCTTTCAAAGAGTACATTGAAACCGAGCGTGCCAACCAGGAAAGTGAGACAGGACTGCAGGAGGCCTTAAGTGGTGTCCAGTATACCTACAATCTGGATATGCAGGTATATACCCAGAATGTGGACGGAACGATTATTCCATCCGATACCAATAAGCTCCTGACAGAGCTGATGATGGAGTTTATGGGAGCAGAAATGGCTTCTTTAAGTGAAGCCTCCATGGCCCCTTCTTCCGCTTCCATGATGGGCGGCGGTATGATGATGGGAGGTGCAAAGCTTTGGCAGGAAATGCTTCCTGGCAAAGATGGCAGCCTGATTAATGATATTTTAGAAAAACAGTATGATGTCATTTATGGTTCCTGGCCAAACAGTTATAACGAAGTGGTACTGGTGGTAGACCAGAACAATGAACTTTCCGATATGACGTTATATGCCCTTGGTCTGGTTTCCAAGGACTATATGGATGTGCTGATGGAATCAGCCCTGGAAGGTACAACAGCGGAGGTAGAAAACAAACACTGGACTTATGAAGAAATCTGTGACATGGAGTTCAGGGCAGTGTTAAATTCTTCCTGCTACAGTTATGATATCAACACAGGTTTATATACCGACCTGCGTGAAACAGACACAGGTTTAAAGTATCTGTATGACAATGCCATTCCATTAAAGGTGTCCGGTATTATCCGCCAGAATGAGGATGCGGACGCAGCAATGCTGACAGGTTCCATTGCCTATACGAGCAAGCTGACGGAATATGTTATTGAACATTCCAGAGAGTCTGAGGCAGTCACTGCCCAGCTGGAAAGTCCGACCATTGATATTTTCACCAATCTGCCATTTGAAGAGAATTCCGGCAGACTGAGCAAGGAAGAGAAGGAAGCAGCTCTCCGTGAATACTTAGGCGGTCTGGATTCTGCTGAAAAAGCAAAGGTTTATGTGGAAATCATGAGCATTCCGACAGAGGAACAGCTGGCAGCAGCCGTAGAGCAGGGAATGATGGGCATGGACAGAGCCACCATGGAAAGCGTTATGCTGCAGGCGTTCACCCAGCAGATGGGTATGAGTGAAAATGAAATCAAGGGATATTTTGAGTCCATGACGGACGAAGATATTACCAGTATTTTTGCGCAGATGGTGGCAGAACAGGTAAAGATGCAGTTTGCAGCCCAGGTACAGCAGCAGATGGCAGCTTTAAGTGAAATGGAACTTGCCGCAGCACTGGACTTTGCCCTGCCAAATTTCACAACAGAGCAGTGTGCTGTGTATTATGACGAAGTTCTGGAATTTTCCAGATCCTCCTATGACTACAATTTACAGCAGCTTGGTTATATTGATTTAGATGACCCGGCAAGCATTAACCTGTATGCAGCGTCCTTTGAAAATAAGGATATCATTGAAGCAGCAATCGAAAAGTATAATGAAGGTGTGGATGAAGTTTCCCAGATTAAGTATGTGGATTATGTAGGTCTGATGATGTCCTCCGTAACTTCCATCATTAATACCATTACCTACGTGCTGATTGCTTTTGTAGCAATCTCCTTAATTGTTTCCTCCATCATGATTGGTGTTATTACATTAATTTCCGTACAGGAAAGAACAAAGGAAATCGGTATTCT
>JAGBBW010000082.1 GCA_017938285.1 Lachnospiraceae bacterium | reverse complement strand
TGTTTTTACTGGTGCTTTCCATACTGGCACTGGAATCGGCTGACTCCATCCGTTCCCTGTACCAGCACTTCCTTTCCGGTATTACGGAAAAATCGCTGAATGCGTTTTATTATGCCTGCGCTTATGCAAAAGCAGACTATTCCAGGTTTATGAACATTACCGTTTCCATGGCACGGAAGCTGGTTCCGGATTCCTTAAAGACACAGCACGTATTCCTGTGCATTGACGACACCATGGCAGCAAAGTTTGGGAAGAAATTTGAAGACGTTTCCACACTGTTTGACCATGCGGCACATAACGGTTCAAACTATCTGAACGGCCACTGCTTTGTAAGTGTCATGCTGTGCGTCCCTGTCTGGAACAGGGCTTCCTGTACTGCGAAAAGCTGTTTGCGTACGAACGCACCTACAAAGAAAAAGGTCTGTCTTACAAACAGAGGGAGCAGCACCGCCTCAAAGACGAAAAACCAGTCATGGAGGGCTTTTTGTCGTGGCTTGATAAGGTACAGCCGGGCAACAACAGCCGCCTGAAGAAAGCCATTACTTATATCAAAAACCGCAGAGAGCTTCTTATGACCTATCTGGAGGATGGCCGTTGCAGTTTAAGCAACAATCTCAGCGAAAATGCCATCCGTCCGGTAACTGTAGGCAGAAAAAACTGGCTGTTCAGTGATACTCCTGACGGAGCCCAAGCCAATGCTCTTTACCTTACCATGGTAGAAATGGCAAAGGCTTATGATTTAAATCTTTATGAATATTTAAAGTTTGTACTGGAGCACCGTCCATCAAAGACAATGACGAACGAAGAACTCGCAACTCTCGCACCGTGGAGCGAGACAGTACAACAACTTTGCAAGAATAAAATGGAGTAAAACGCTCGCAAACCGGAATCCTTGCAAAGGAGTCCGGTTTTGCTATCGGGTACACCCCGAAATTAGGCGCTTACGTTTGAACTATCTAAATTTTCTACCAATTTTTAATATTCTGGTATGGCTGTTAAAACCTCTACAAAAAAGAAAGACGTATGAACGGTTTACATTTCATACGTCTTTACAGTAATTAAATCGAAGGGAAGATTTCACTTTGTTTTCATCTCTTCACGCAATTTCTCTGTTATTTCATGTTCCATCTGAATATCCAGATTTATAACAGCAACAGCTAGCTGTTCTACTAATTCCTTGAGATTATCAGACATTTCACAGCATTGTATCTGCTTAATAATTTCATCCGCTGTATCTATATCCATATCGTCCATTGCTGCATCCAGAGAGCTTAAGAGATCTAAAATAGAGGAAGCAGAAACCTGTTTTTTGTTCTCGGTATCCCCTTCATTTACTTTAAATACAGATAATCTTTCCTCGTAACTTAACCATTCTTCAAGAAATATATCTGTTAATACTTTAATCGGTTCAATTATTTGTTTTTTTGAAAAATTCTCAAGCAGTCTTGCAAAACTGCTTAGTGAGACTGCGCCTATCATTGCTGCAGAGGTTTTCATTGCATGCACTTTAACACGATATTGCTTCCATGCTTCCAGTACCTCTTCAGACTCTGGCGGATTCGTAGCCAGAATTTCCAAAAGTATATTGTATTTCTGCTTTAACACTTGGGCATCGGACTTTATCAGACTTGTAAACATTACTATCACATCCAGAAGGCTTTCTGCATTTGGCTGAACAATCGCCGCATACTTCCAGTCCATTCCCTCGACATCCGGAAATCCCTGGTCTGCAAAATTCAATAGTTTGTCTTTTTTCTTAGGAAGACTGGAAGCATCAACTGCAACAACCTTTTCTTTAGGCAAATATTCCAGTATCATCTCCTCAAGTTTTTCCGGTTGAAATGGTTTCGATAAATAATCGGAAAAGCCGATATCAAGATACATTTCCTTTGCTCCCGAAAGCGCATTAGCTGTCAACGCAATTACAGGTGTTCCCTTACAAGGATAATCATCTAAAGCGTGCATTTTTTTAATGGTCTCAACACCGTCCAGATCCGGCATCATATGATCAAGGAAAATTAAGTCATACTGTTGTTTTGTAACCATATCCAGACATGCAAAACCACCTGCGGCCTCGTGGATTTCCATTTGCAGCTCCTTTAATAAATTTAAAAATACTTTGCGGTTTACCTGATTATCATCTACTACAAGTATTTTAGCTTCCGGAGCAACAAAACTTACCTCATAGTTATATTCCACAACCTGTTCGCGTATTCGTTCTTCAATATCACCGATAGGTTCTTTATCAACAATATTCTGTAATAAATGAAAGTAAAATTTTGAACCTTCTCCATAAACACTATCAACCTTCAACTGGCTGCCCATCATTGTTAATAGTTGCGTTGTAATGCTGATTCCAAGTCCGGTACCCTCAATATTACGATTACGCTTTTCTTCTATTCTTTCAAATTCTGCAAATAATTTGTTCAGGTCTTCTTTCTTTATTCCAATTCCGGTATCCTTTACTTCAAAGTATAAATTTACATTCGAATCCTGAATCTCGCCTGAAACAGAAAGTGTTACACTTCCGGTATCCGTATATTTTACAGCATTATTCAACAAATTGATTAAAATCTGACGTAACCGGACATCATCCCCATATAGTTTCGATGGCAACTGTTCGTCTAAGGATAATTTTATCTCTAACTCTTTATCTTTTGCTTTCATGGATATCATATTCACGATATCATATAATAAAGTACCGACATCATACTCGGCGAGGACAAGTTCCATTTTACCAGATTCGATTTTCGAGAGGTCCAGAATATCGTTAATTGTGCTTAAAAGTGAATATGCAGAACGCTTTACATCCATTCCATAATCGATGATATCCTGCCGGTCTTCCTCTCTCAAAATCATTTCATTCATTCCGATAATTGCATTGATAGGTGTTCTGATTTCGTGAGACATTTTTGCGAGAAAAAGCGACTTGGAACGATTCGCTGCATCAGCATCTTTTCTTGCATTTTCCAATTTGGTAGTAAGTTTTACACAATACACAAGACATACGATTACCGCAACTAAAATGAAAATAATACATATGGATTCACTTATCTGCGAAAATCGGATAAGTCTGTCCATATAGGCTTTTGCTTCATTCATTTCACTTACGGTAAGTTCATCTAACAGAGACAAGTCATGATCCACATTTTCCAGAAAACCAACCATGGTTGTATTAACATAGTATGTCGCCATGTTTTTGCTTCCGCCTCTTGACAACTCCAAAACAATATCTACATTTCTTAAATAACTATAATAATTAGAATATACTTTGTGGTAATAACGTTCTCTTTCGTTACCCTGCATATGCAGACCAAACTCAGTAAATTCATCTATCATTTTATTTCTGAGCTCAACTTCCTTTTGCTCATATTTATCATACATATCTTCAGAATTGGCAAGAATGTGATCCATTACCTGTGCTTTATGCTGGTAAAGATGCGTCATAATACTCTTCATGTAACCCTGATTCACTACATGTTCGTCCATAATTACATGATATGTATTAGATAATTTATCAATATTGTATTTTAATACCACCATTCCAGCGACACCAATAATACCTGTTATCAAAACAATTATAAATATCCTTACCGGTATTCTTTTCATTTCTTTTACTTATTCTCCTCTGGTAGTGCAGTAATGTCTTTAACCATCTGGTCTAAAAGAACCTGCAGACTTTTATCATCAAGATTTCCGGCAGTTATTGTAGTCCCATAGACATATACCGGCATCCAAAAACTGTCTGATACACGTTGAATATGAGCATATTCAGCCTGAGCAGCAAGTGCAGCAATCGCAGGAGAATTGATTACTTTTTCCGAAGATGCTGCATTTATATTGGAAGGACAATCCCCTTTTTTCTCAAAACGTATCATCTGATTTTCTTCATTTGTAATCCACTGTGCAAGACGCTGTGCCCACTTTGCATTCTGGGTATAAGCATTTACACCTACTAATTTATATCCGACAAAACTGTGCATCTGAACAGAATCCCCTGCAATGGAATACTCTGGAAGCTTGGCAGCCGCATAATTATCTCCATATGCTTCCTGTATATTTTTGGCATTCCATGCTCCATTGATTCCTGCAATAATGGTTCCATCTTTTGCTCCTGCCACAAAATCTGCATCTCCGCAATTTAAAAAGCCTGTATTGGTGACAAGTCTGCACATGGCTTCAGCAACATCAATCCCTTTATATTTTCCTTCTGTCGTATTCCAGTCACAAATGTTGGTAAGTTCATCCTCGCTGAGTTCTACATTTAATCCGGCCCCTTTGAAGAAAGAATAAAGATACCAGCCACTTGTAAAATCCATTGCTATTTTTTTGTCATTTTCTTTAGCTATTTCCAGCATTTTATCAAAACTCTTAACATCTTCCTCTGTAAAATACTCTTTATTATAGTACAGGAAATATCCATTACTTGCAGTCATTGGGTATGCATATAACTTTCCATCATAGGAAGCAGACTGAATTGCTGCAGATTCTTTTCCGCCATTTGCCTCAATGATTTCATCAACATTTTCCGTAATCTCAAGCAATGCATTATTCTGACACAGGGATCTAAACTGGTCATCAACAAAAGCATAAACATCTGCCGCCTTTTCCGGATCAATCAATACCGTTTCCTTGCATGTAACTTCATTTTCCACACATATTGTTATATTAAATTCAGCCTCATCTTTATATTTTTCTTCGAAGGAATCCACCATTTCACGCAGCATCTCCTGATCTTCTTCAGCTCCCCACACTGACAGTGTTACGCTCTCTTTCTCCTTTCCACATCCACTAAATAACGATATTATCAACAGACATAGGGAGAGAAACATCACCTTTTTTTTAGTATTTCTTTGCATCATAAATCACATCCTCTCGTATTATTTGGCAGACTTTATCGTTACAGTTTATTCGTACCTTATAAACTGTAACGATGCGCAGACTCATTTAATGTTTTGCATCGCAAAAGGAGCCTGCTCATCAACTTATCTCTATTTTACTTATTGTCTGTCAATTAGGCAACCCCTAAAATAAAAATAGTGCAAATATTTTTAGCGTGTTCGTATTGTTGTATCTACATTAAAGGTAGATTATAGAAATTTTAAAAGCAATTAAGGAAGAAAAGTTATAATATCATTTTAAGCAATCAGGTATATTTACATATCACTAATTTAAAGGTAAAATAGTTACATAATTCGATAAACTCCTTGTTTGTTCCAATGTCGATGTGTCAGTACACCAGATGCTGAAAAAGTGTTCTATGTTGAAATGGAGGATAGGCAATGAAAAAAATATGGGTCAATGGCATGATGGGTGTTGTTGTAGGTGATGCACTTGGAATGCCGGTACAGTTTGCAGACAGAGTTGATTTAAAAATCAATCCAGTGAAAACAATGGAGGGCTACGGAACATACAATATGCCGCCGGGAACATGGTCTGATGACAGCAGTATGGCATTAGCAACACTGGATAGTATTAGAGAAAATGGAGAAGTGAATTATTCAGATATTATGGAGCGTTTTGTTAAGTGGACATTCTCTGGTGAATATACTCCGGCAGGTAAGGCTTTCAATCAGGGAAATACCTGTGTGGAAGCAATCTGTAATTATGTAAGAGAGAAGGATTACAGAACATGTGGAAAGAGAGGAGAATTAGCAAACGGAAACGGTGCACTCATGAGAATCATGCCGGCCTGCTTATATGCGTATGAAAAAGTTCTGGGGGAAGAATGGGATTTAAAGCAGGCCTTAGAATGTATACATCAGATTTCGGCGCTTACGCATAATCATCTGCGTTCTAAAATGGCCTGCGGAATCTATTATTTTATGATGAAAACTATCATTGAAGGCTGTGGGAGTCTGTTAGAACGATTACAGAATGGTGTAGATGCAGCGATGGAATTTTATCATGAAGATATTACGAATTACGTGGAACTGGCACATTATACGAGACTGTTTGATTTGGATGAATTTGCAAAGAGCAGGGAAGATACGATTAAAAGTAGTGGCTATGTTGTAGATAGTCTGGAAGTTGCTGTCTGGAGTCTGCTTACAACTGATACAGTGGAAGAGTGTCTGCTGAAAGCAGTGAATCTTGGGGGCGATAGTGATACGATTGGAGCAATCGCAGGTGGATTGGCAGTCCTTTTCTATGGATATGACAGTGTACCAGAGGTGTGGAGAAAGCAGATTATTAAGGAAGAAGAAATAATTGCTTTATGTGAAATTATGGAAGAAAGATTTGATGTACGATAGAAGAATAAGAAACGTCATGTTTTTGCAGAACAGTAGTACAAGTATTGGCAGGGAGTAATAATGGGTAATAATTCTAATTTTGATAATATAAGTTTTTCTGAGAATCCTTCTGTGCAGCCTGGGAAATATCATTCTCCCACAGAAGCATTAAAAGTACTGTTCGGGTATGATTCTTTCAGACCCGGGCAGAAGGCGGTAATTGACAGCATTCTGACTGGAAGGGATGCGTTTGCTGTTATGCCGACAGGAGCCGGAAAATCCGTGTGTTACCAGATTCCGGCAATGCTGCTGCCTGGGATTACCTTAGTAATATCACCACTGATTTCCCTTATGCAGGACCAGGTAAAGGCATTAAATGAAGCCGGAGTTTCAGCGGCATTTATCAATAGCTCGCTTTCAGAAAATGCTTTTTATGAGACAATTAAAAAAGCAAGACAGGGGTTATACAAAATTATTTACGTGGCACCGGAGCGGCTGGTTACGGAGGGATTTCTGGAACTTGCGAAAAGCGTACCGATTTCCATGGTGACCGTGGACGAAGCACATTGTATTTCCCAGTGGGGGCAGGATTTCAGACCAAGTTATATGAAGATTGTGGAGTTTGTCAGCAGGCTGGAAAAACGTCCGGTGATTAGTGCGTTTACAGCTACGGCAACAGAAACTGTCAGGGAAGATATCGTCTGTACCCTGGGATTACATAATCCATTTATTCTGGTGAATGGTTTCGATAGAGAGAATTTATTTTTCCAGGTAGAGAAGCCGAAAAATAAGGAGCAGTATATTCTGGATTACATTTCTGAACATCCTGGCGACAGCGGAATTATATACTGTGCAACAAGAAAGAACGTAGACAGCGTATATGATCTGTTAAAAAGCAGGGGAGTTTCCGTGGCAAAATATCATGCAGGAATGGGTGCTGCGGAGAGAAAAAAGATGCAGGACGATTTCGTATTTGATTATACGGGGATTGTGGTTGCTACAAATGCCTTTGGTATGGGAATTGATAAATCCAATGTCAGATTTGTCATTCACTACAATATGCCACAGAGTATGGAAAATTATTATCAGGAAGCCGGAAGAGCCGGCCGGGATGGGCTGGATGCCAAATGCATTCTTCTGTTTTCCCCTCAGGACATTATGATTAACAGATTTTTACTGGATCATAAAGAAATGCCGGAGATGGACCCGGCAGACTGGGAGACAGTAAAGGAACGGGATGCGAAACGATTGCAGAGTATAGAGAGGTATTGTTATACGACAGAATGCCTGCGTAACTATATTTTGAAATACTTTGGAGAAAATCCGGAAAAACCATGTGAAGACTGCGGCAATTGTCTGCATGAATTCGAAACACTGGATATGACAGAAGCAGCAAAGAAGATTATTAACTGTGTGTATGAAGCAAAGGGAAGATACGGAAAGGGAATTATCATTGATACGGTTACCGGTGCAAAAACGGCAAGGTTAGAGGAAATCGGGGCGGTAAATTATAAATCCTATGGTGTCCTGGCGGCAATAAAGAAAAATCTTTTAAAACGTCTGATGGAACAGATGGTATTAGAGGGATATCTTGTTGTTGGTGATTACCAGGTGATAAAACTGGGGGATATCAGTGGTCTTAAAAATCCGGAAGCTACCGTTTTGGTAAAAATAACAGAGGAAGACAAGCTGCCGGAAAGGTCAGCAAAAACCAAAAAGATATCAAAAGGAATGGAGTCCCTTACCACTGCCGGTTTCAAGCTGTTTCATAAACTTAAGGAACTTCGTCTTGAAATTGCCCGGGAGGAGAACATGCCTCCGTATATCATATTCAGTGATAAAACTTTGATTGATATGGCAGCCAAAGTGCCTGTTTCGCAGCGTGAGATGCTGGATGTTTCAGGAGTAGGTGAGCATAAGTTTGCCAAATATGGAGAACGTTTTCTTGGTGTGATTGAAAAATTTAAGGAAGCGTATCCGGAACTGAGTCAGAATGGAACAGAAGAATAAGTCAGATAAAAATCCCGTTACCGGGCAGACTGGTAACGGGATTTTATCTGTTAAAGTACAGCAGATTTGCAACCGGAATTTCTAAGGTATCTGCAATATCAAGCAAAGTTTCCAGGGAGACAGAAGTAGGCATATTGGGAGCTTCAATATTACTCATATGGGTACGGCTGATGTTGATTTTTTCTGCCAGCTGTAACTGGGTCAGACCTTTTAGTTTACGGTAATAGGCAATGTTCAGACCTATCATTTTATATTCCTGTTGACGTTTCTCGTTCATACTTATCACCTCTCATGTAGTTTAGCCATATTTTTTGCCTTGATAAACAATGTATAAGGCTGTTATTGCAAAATAATATATTGCAATAACAAAATAGAAGTGATATTATGTCAGTAAAATCAGAGAAAGGAGGAGAAGTGACTGACATTGGCGGGTGAACTGTAACAAGGCGAATTTTGCAGGAAGTTAAGGTTCTTGTAATTTTCCTGATTTAGTTTTATACTTGCTTTGGTGATTAAAGTGCAGGATAAAGAGTCGGAAATCTGAATAAGGAGAACAATGTTATGAATGACAACAGTTACGAAGAGTACAAAAAAGAATTTTCCCGTACACAACGGAAAAGGGATAAGTTTTTTGAAGGAAAAGTCTGTCTGGCGGCGGGGGTATTTTTATTATTGCTCAGTTTGTATTTGCTTCCCTTCCGTGCATACAATGCCGATGAGCTCCGGGGAGATGAATTAAAGACTGGAAAAGTATATTATATTGAAAACCTGCAGATTTTACATGCAAAAATAGAGGAGGATTCCATCTGCTGTATGGCAAAATTTCAGGATAAGGACCAGAAGGAGTGGCTGATTTCGTTTACTCCGGATGGCGATGAGCAGCTGGTAAACCGGATTCAGACGGTAAAAAAAGTAGAGCAGTTGTTTAAACCTGGGGATTATCATGAACTGGACATGGAAACAAGCGGGTATTTTTATGTGGAGGATGTTCCATCGGAAGCAAGCTCCTACTATGCGGTGTATAGTGGCAATTATACAGAAACAGGTGATGTGACCAAGCTGAAGCTGAATGTGGATTATCTGTGCCCACTGGGTGGTAATTATACGCTGGAAGTACTTAGTCGTCCGGGATACATATTGTGCGGTTTTGTGTTTGGAATTGTAGGGATTATCTGGGGCGGTTTTCTGATTTTGAAAAACCGTGCTGGTAAGAAAACGGAAGGAGAAGAAAAATGATTGCATCTAAAGAACATAAGATTTACCAGAAGTTATTAAAAAAAGGTGACGGAAGCATATTAAAAGCGATCCGGGCGGATAAGGGCGCCGGAAGCGGACTGATTGCCGGAGGAATTGTTCTTCTGGTATTTGCCCTGATACCGGCGGTGTTCTGTTTATTTATAAAGGAATATCTGATTGCAGCAGTCTGCATCATACCATGGATACTGATGATTGTACTTGGCATTTATATGAAGAATAAGAGAACAGCAGACTGGCTTTCCTATTACATGAAGGAGACCGGTTTTACGGAAAATGAATTAAAGCAGATTGACCGGGAACTGGCAGGCCCGTCTGTGAAGCTTGTAATATGCAAAAGTCCGGGAGCAGCTACAGAGAATTTTATTTACGGTTTTGTGACAGAACATTATGTGCTGGTGAATGGTGTGTATCCGTACCTGAAACGGCTGGAGGATATTATTGCTATTGCCTACTCTGACAGTACAGATATCTGGTGTATGCTGCTTTTGACAAAGCAGGATAAGGACTACAAGGCAATCAATTTGTTCACGGATACAGCAAGAAAAGAAACGCTCTGCTGGGAGGTTATCCAGGAGGTGTGCCATGCGAATCCGGACATTTTATGTGGTCAGGAAATTGTATGCGAGGGACAGCATTATATTCTGGAAAGAGATGCGGCAAAGCTGTTACAGTTGTACCGGGAAGGACGTACACTGGAAACGGTGAAATATGATATAATGAATGGGGCATTCAAAAAAGAGATGTAACATAATAAAAAGACACGTTTCCGAATTTTTCAGAGACGTGTTTTTTTAGATTAAAAACAGTTATTATGTACTTTTCTTATCTTAAAATTTGTGCTATTCTTAGTAATGACAGGATTGCTAAACGGGCAGTTCTGATGAACTACATCATTATTACACAGGAGGAACTGGTATGAATCCGATTTATAGTGTTATGATATTAATATGTATATTAAGCATGCTTACCATGTCTGTGCTTGTCAGGAAGAGCGTAACTCTGACAAACAAGACAAAGATGTGGTTTATTATTACGTTTATTGGAATTTCATTTGGCATGACGGCTGAATTTTTGAGAACGGTGCTGGATGCAAATCCGATATCAAATGAATTATACAGATTGATTACGTTGGCAGAATTTTGTATTACTCCAATGCTGCCGATACCATTGTCACTTGCCTGCGGAATAAAGAAACCGGCAGTTTTTGCCAGTCTGTTTATGCTTGTACATATTGTGCTTGAAGTGGTGTTAGTTAATACTGGTGCTGTTTTTTATGTAGATGGTAATGGTACATATCATAGAGGAGATTATTATGTTATTTATATTTCTTCTTATGTGATTTCCTTACTTTACCTGATATCTATTTTTTATTTTATTTCAAGGAGATTCCGTAACCGTAATTTATTTATATTGATTGCCTCGCTTGTAGTAATTTTTGCGGGAATCCTACCGTCTGTTATGGAAAGAGAAATTAAAACGGCGTTTCTCGGAATGACGTTTATGGCAATTATTCTCTATAATTATTTTGAGGATTTGACCCAGCAGGATATCGCCAACGATCTTGCTGCGCAGAATGAACGCATTAAAGCGCTGCAGGCAGGTATGATTATCGGTATAGCAAATCTGATTGAAAGCAGGGACAGCAGTACCGGAACCCATGTAAAAAATACATCAAATTATGTCAGCATGCTTGCCCATGCTGCAAAAGAGGCAGGAATATATCCGGACATCATTGATGAAAATTTTATACAGAGGATGATAAGTGCGGCGCCGCTTCATGATATCGGAAAAATATCAGTGCCGGATCATATTCTGCAAAAACCTGGAAAACTGACCGAAGAAGAATTTGAGATTATGAAAACACATACAACAGAAGGCGGAAAAATGATTTACCAGGTGATAGAAGATACCAGTGACGAAGAATTTATAAAGGTTGCATATGATGTTGCAGCATATCATCATGAAAAGTGGAATGGGAATGGTTATCCTGTGGGTCTGGCAGGAGAAGATATACCTGTAAGTGCAAGGATTATGGCTATTGCGGATGTGTACGATGCGCTGACGATGGAGAGGGTTTATAAAAAGCCATTTCCGGTCGAAAAGGCGTTATCAATCATTGAAACAGATGCCGGTTCTCATTTTGACCCTGTGCTTGCACCTTTATTTGTAGAGATGATGAGAAAAAAGTTAAATATTTATTGAATGTAATCAGACAGGAGCAGAAAAATTATGAAAGAGAAAAAATTTAAAATAACCTGGAATTCCCCGGTTGTTCTGGGATTTGTGGCAGTCTGCCTTGTGGCAACGGTGCTGAATTACATTACAAAGGGAGGCTCCAACCGGCTGTTGTTTATGACCTATCACTCTTCCCTGAAATCGCCGCTGACGTATCTGCGCTTTTTCACCCATGTGTTTGGACATGCGGACTGGGCGCATTTTGTTGGAAATATGAGTTATATTCTTCTGCTTGGTCCAATGCTGGAGGAAAAGTATACATCCAAAGCGCTGCTGGAAGTGATTGGAATTACAGCAGTGATTACGGCGTTGATTAATTATATTTTTTTCTGGAATATCGGGTTGTGCGGTGCCAGTGGTGTGGTCTTTGCTTTTATTCTGCTTTCGTCCTTCACCAGTTTTAAAGAAGGCGAGATTCCGCTGACGGTAATTCTGGTGGCGGTGTTCTTTATTGGACAGCAGGTAATACAGGGGATTATGGTAATTGATAACATTTCCAATATGGCTCATATTGTGGGTGGTATCGTAGGCGGTCTGACGGGATATGTACTGAATAAGAAATCGGAAAGCGGTCCGGGGGTGACGGTTTAAACTGCTGCAAATAACAAAAAAAGAAGTATTACTGCGCAATGGCGGAAGAGGCTGTGGCGCAGTTTTTACTTTATATAGGAAAAGGGCATTTTTTGTCGTAAAAAAGGAAAAAATTGTACAGTTGCAGAGGGAGCCTGTGTCTTGCGTAACTTAGGTACAAATTATATAATAAAAAGAAGAGGCTTTTTATCAGGGGGATAATAGCCGTGCAGGATATAAAAGAACAGCAGATGTAAGAAAAGAGAACGAAGAAAGGAAATGTGGTGTTGGTTTTAGGCATCACACAGGGGAGAAATGTATTATATTGGGATTTGCGATGACGACCAGGTGTTTATTGATTACATGAAACGATTATTTCTGGAAGTCTGTGGAGAGATTACGTTTTATGAATATCTGTCGGGGGAAGAACTGGTGGCAGATCTGCCAAACCGGGAAATTTGTGATTTGCTGGTACTGGATGTCTGGATGCCGGGAATGAATGGAAATGAGACTGCCAGAAAGTTCAGGGAGCAGTTTCCTGATACAGTGCTTGTTTTTTGTTCCGGAGTCTGTCTTCCTACGGTGGAATCCTTTGAAACAACTCCTTACCGGTACTGGTTAAAGGAATATACCGAGCAGAGGATGCGAAAAGAAGTGGCAGAGGCTTTTGAAAAAGCAAAAGGAAGCCGGTCGGTTGCCTACATCATAGGAAAAAAGGAAAAACAGATAGTGAAATTGTCACCCAAACGGATATCTTATATTTCTATTGCGAAAAAGGGCTCTGTGATTCACTGTGAAAATGAAACATATACGTCTCCCAAAAAGGTGACAGAATTTTATGAGGAACTGAAGGATATGGGGTTTGTGTATGCACATAACAGTTATATTGTAAATTTGCGGCATGTGATAATGGTAGGAACCAAGGATTTGGAACTGGTTAATGGGGAAAGGCTTACAATCTCCCGTGCGCGGGCAAAAGAATTTCAACTGGCATTTGCGCTGGAGATGACAAAGAAATATAAAGAGGTTTAGTTATAAAGCTTATGGACAATGAAAAAATAAGACGAAACGTGATAGATGTAGAAGAAGAACGTGTCAACACGATGATGTTTGTGATTGGAATCATTGCATCGGTTGGCGGCTGTATTGCAGTTATGGGTTTTCTTGGTGGAACTGCAATAGACTGGTGTGTAAACTTAATAGGTGTGATATTTATTTTCTTCAGAATCTTGGAAAAAAAGACAGAATGGTTTAAACCGTATGCAAAGTATGCTTATTTGAGTATAACGTTTTGGGCAAATTGTGTTCTGGTAATTACGGATGATGGAAAGTATGCAGGAGCGACACAGGCATATTTTATGTTTCTGATGGTGTCGATTGCGTATTATGAGGTTAAAATGGTCTGCTGGTGTGCAGGGGTAACCATACTAAGTACGATAGCAGCGTTTATTGTCCGTCCGTCTGCTTTACTCCAGTTGGCAGAGCCGGGAGTATGGGGATACATATTATCTGTTTATATTATGGCAGTGGTTCTGGCAGCAATGATTGCAAAACGTATGCGTTATATGCTGGAGAAAACAAGACAGATGAAGGCTTATGAGAATGAACTTGTGTATCTGGAACAGCTGGAGAAAAAGGACAGGAAGCAAAGTGAATTTATCCATAACATAAGCCATTATTTCATTGCAATCGGTGAACTGGCCAGAAATGAGAATTGTGGGGATATAGTAAGTTTGGTAGAAGAATTAAGTGGAAAACTGAGAAAAAGCGAGCGTATTATTTATTCCAGATATAAGGTATTGAATGCAATTCTGGCAGAAAAGGTAGAGGAGGCCAAAGAGCATAACATAGAGATTGAAGTTTATGTAGAGCCAATGATTATATTAGATGGAATAAAAGATGGTGATATGGTTTCCATGGTTGGAAATCTGTTGGATAATGCATTGGAAGCAGCAATACAGTGTGAACAGGAGAAAAGAAAGATTTATCTGTGGATTTATATGGAAAACGAAGGAAGGATATGTGTTATAAAGATTTTAAATTATTTTGTAGAACCGCTTATTTCTGGTAAATCTGGGTTTGTAACGACAAAAAAAGATAAAGAAATGCATGGAATCGGATTGAAGAGTGTACAACATACTGCGAAAAAGTATAAAGGATATTTGCAGTGCCTGGTAGAGAAAGAAAAATTTTCATCCATTCTGATGTTGCCGGTCATAAAAAAACAATAAGCAAGATGTGACAAAAACGGCCTTGAAAGTTGCAAAAACTGCCCTTTGTATTGTGAAGCTGGGTTTCGGAAGGTATAATTAAAGAAAACTATGTAATGGTATTGGAGGGGTACTTATGGAGTTGAAAATTCTCAAAAACGAAGAAAAGATGATGAATACCGTCATGTTTATTCTTTGGGGACTTATGGTTCCGGTCGCAGCATTTATTTTTGTTCTGTTCTTTTTAGGTGGTTCAATGATAGATGCCGTTGTATTTACCATGACGTTTTTTGCTGTGCTGATTCGTGTGTTCCAGAATAAGTTAGGCAGGTATGCAAAGTATTTGTATGCCTGTATTATGCCGGTGTGTGGTGTACTGATTATTGTCATAGCGAATGACGGCTGTTTTGGTGGTATGACCCAGGCGTATATTCTGGCAACCACGATTCTGATTGCATATTACGATTTGTCCGTAATTAAAGTAAATGTTATTGTGACTCTGGTATTTAACATTATAGCATTTATTATTTTTCCAGAGTCATTCCTGAAAATGCATAAGCTGGCATTATGGGTATTTATTGCGATTGTTTATGTATTGCAGGTGGTTGTCGTATTTGTTATTACCGCAAGAGCAAGACAGCTGTTTGAAAAGGTGGAGAGCGGTGAAGAACAGACGGGACGCATTTTAGAATCGGTACAGGCGATATCGGATAATTTATATTCTGCTGGAACAAGTCTCTCGCAGATTTCAGAAAATGAAGGTGCGTCTGCCCAGGAACTGGCAGCCACAAGTGAACAACTGTTAGACAGCAGTGAAAGATTAAGTGAGAAGACAAGAGAAAGTATGTCTAATCTGAATGAATTAAGCGATTGGGAAAAGGTTGTGGCAGACAATGTAGAGCGCGTGGAAACCACTTCCAGAGATTTGATGGATAAATCCAAAGAAAACGAAAAACTGTTGAATGAGCTGCATTCCATTAACAATGAAGTGTCCGGTTCTATGGTGACAACTGTGGAAATTGCAAATAAATTGGCAGAAGCAGTTGGTGAAATCGGTGTGACTTTAAATCTGATTAATGAAATATCAGCCAATACTAATCTGCTTGCGCTGAATGCTTCTATTGAGGCAGCCAGAGCAGGAGAGGCAGGAAGAGGTTTTGCAGTAGTTGCAACGGAAGTAGGCAATCTTGCCAATAATACGCAGGAAACATTGAAGGAAGTGGAAGCGGTTATTGAAAAGGTACAGCGTAACGTTGGTGAAATTACGGCGCAGGTGGAAGAAAATACCCAGAAGATGGAGAAGCAGAATGAATATTTTGGTCATGTGTTCCAGGGAATGGAGGATATGACAAAGTTGCTCCGTACTTCTGCTGAAGTAGTCAATACCATGGGAGATGCGCATACAAAGCAGTCGGCGGTGATTGGTACTACGGTAGCTATCAATCAGGATATTGCAGAAGATATCCGGAGCATTAATGAGCAGTTTGGTGCTATTAATGCAATGGTAGAGAGTAATGTGAATGACATTACAGAGATGACAAGTCATGTTACTTCGATTAATGGCATGGTAGACAGGATTAACAGCATTTTAAAGGATGTAGAAAAATAGTAGAATCCCCATAATTGTCAGGTGCGAAAAGCAGCCTCCAACACGTTGCAAGGTGTGTTGGAGGCGGCTTTTGTGCGCTGAAGTGGACTTTTCCACTTTGTTTTTATTTTACGCCCTGTAGTGCTTCAGAATTCAAATCTACTGTAATCGCTGGGCGGATGCCGTAACCATCGGCACAGGCAACGGAGGTAAAGATATTTTCTTCTGGTTTTGCACCATGTCCTACCTGATAGCAGGAGGTTGCTGAATTTTCTACCGGGTCACGCAGCCACCAGATACAGGCATCGGTTTTAAAGACTTCCTGACAGTATTCCGTGTAGAAGCTGGATTCATTGCGGGCAATGGCTTCGGCGGTTGGAACAGACAAGACGGAAACACCGGCAGTTTCAAATAAGTCCAGGTCTTCTAAAGACAAAAGAAATACCTTGTCATACACCGTAGTTCCACCTATTTCAATGCTGGTTTCTTTGATGGCTGCCAGCTCTTCACTGGTGAAGCGGTACAGGAAGCCTGCTTCAAGGTCATAAGCGTTACATCCGTCAGACATGGAGCGGCTGGATGGGGCAGCACCTTCATAGGAAACATAGTCTTTGTCAGAATTCAGCCAGGTCCGGATGGAAGAAGTTTCCCAACAGTTGTTTCCCATCGCGTCAGGGGAGTCCGGGACATGGTCATATCTGCCGCTGTCAGCACCGTCAAATGCTTTGAAGGTGAGAATGTATTTTGACACAAGCAGGGCTTCGGTTCCGTCCTCAGAAATGGAAAGTACTTTCCATTCGATAGCAGCATCATTATAAGTACCAAACAGAACATTGTCTCCCAGCTGGACATTTTTGTGTGTGTCATCAGGCAGAGAAGAGGAAGGTATATTTTCCTGGGATGGAACGGTTGTGGTATCTGTATAATCGGTACCGGCTGTACTGTCTGCCGGGGTTACTGTCAGCAATTGTGGGTCAGTATTTGCTCCGGGGGTTTCCTGTTTGTTGAAAGAAGCAAGAAAAGCACCCAGAGAAAGACTCAGGGCAATGATAACAGTGAGTCCCAGTATGATTGCCGTGATTTTTTTCTTATTTGGTTTTAATGTGGCCGGAGGTGTGGCGGTTTTGGCTGCAGTTGTTTCATGCTTTAATTCTTTGATACAGTTTAACAGAACATCATAACGGCAGTGTTCTGCGTCAAGCCACTGGTGGGGCATAAGAAAATATTCAAAGGATTTGGAAAGTTCCACGTTTTCCAGTTTATAAACAAGGATGGAAACCGATTTACTGACAGCACGCTCTACTTCCCGCAGCACATGGGGAGAAGCGATGGCATTCCGGGACAGTAAAAGCAGTAAAACGTCCGAACGGTCAATACCGTCCATCAGTTCCGAAGCATATTCGCAGCCCGGACGGATGTCCCGTGGTGCCAGAAAACAGGTAGAACCATTGGTTTCCAGCAGGGTGCATAATTCCTGTGCAGTGGAGGCATCTTTGGAAGAGTGAGATATAAATATGTACATAATAATCCTTTCATGATGGGAATGTCTTTCGGTAATTTATCCGGGATTAGTATAGCAGTTGGAAGAAATAATGTAAATGGGAGTTTTGGTTTATGTGCTTGAATTTCCCCTGATTTAATAGTATAATTTACTGGAAAGGCAGTTTTGTAAAGGATATCTTAATTTTAGGAGGTAGAATCATCATGATTACCTGGAATAACTTAGACACAGTAAAAGCGTATGAAGCATTAAAGGGTGCAGAGAAAGTAAATCTTGCAGAGGTAATGTCCGGTGAAAACGGCGCTGCCCGTGTAAAGAATTACAGTGTGCCTATGGCAGAAGGCATGGCATTCAACTATGCGGCAAAGCAGGTGGATGACAAGGTGTTAAAGATTTTAGCTGACCTTGCAGAGGAAATGCAGCTGACAGAAAAGTTTGCGGCGCTGTACAATGGTGAAGTAATTAACACTGGTGAGAAGCGTATGGTGCTTCACCACATGACCCGTGGACAGTTAGGTGACGCGGTAGTGGCTGACGGTGTAGACAAGCGTGCGTTCTATGTAGAACAGCAGAACAAGATTGCAGATCTGGCAAATAAAGTACATAATGGTGAAATTACAAACGCAGCGGGTGAAAAGTTCACTACGGTTGTCCAGATTGGTATCGGCGGCAGTGACCTTGGTCCTCGTGCCATGTATCTGGCTCTGGAAAACTGGGCAAAGGTAAACAATACCTTTAAGATGGAAGCAAAGTTTATCAGCAATGTAGACCCGGATGATGCAGCAGCAGTGCTGGCTGGTATTGACGTGGCTCATTCCCTGTTCGTACTGGTTTCCAAGTCCGGTACAACCCTGGAAACATTAACAAACGAATCCTTTGTAAAGGATGCATTAAAGAATGCCGGTCTGGATGCCTCTAAGCATATGATTGCGGTAACAAGTGAGACTTCTCCTCTGGCAAAGAGTGATGATTATCTGGCAGCTTTCTTTATGGATGACTATATTGGCGGTCGTTTCTCATCTACCTCCGGTGTAGGCGGTGCGGTATTGTCCCTTGCCTTTGGTCCGGATGTATTTGCACAGTTCTTAGACGGTGCTGCAGCAGAAGACAAGCTTGCGGCTAATAAGAACGTACTGGAAAACCCGGCATTGCTGGATGCCCTGATTGGTGTTTATGAGCGTAACGTGCTGGGCTACCAGAACACAGCAGTGCTTCCGTATTCCCAGGCATTAAGCCGTTTCCCTGCCCACTTACAGCAGTTAGACATGGAATCCAACGGTAAGAGTGTCAACCGTTTTGGTGAGCCGGTAAATTATGTGACCGGTCCGGTGATTTTTGGTGAGCCTGGTACAAATGGACAGCATTCCTTCTATCAGCTGCTTCATCAGGGAACCGATATTGTTCCGCTTCAGTTCCTTGGCTTTAAGAACAGCCAGATGGGTACTGACGTTGTGATTCAGGGCAGTACCAGCCAGCAGAAGCTGTGTGCCAACGTGGCAGCCCAGATTGTGGCATTTGCCTGTGGTAAGGCAAACGACAACCGCAATAAGAATTTTGAAGGCGGACGTCCATCCAGCATTATCATTGGCGACCAGCTGACGCCAAAGAGTCTTGGTGCCCTCCTGTCCCACTTTGAAAACAAGGTAATGCATCAGGGCTTTGTATGGAACATCAACAGCTTTGACCAGGAAGGTGTACAGCTTGGCAAGGTACTGGCACAGAAGGTACTGGCACATGATACCGATGGTGCGCTGAAGGTTTACAGTGACCTGTTAAATATTTAATAAAGAAATGAAAAAGAGGCTGTCAGGAGGTGTTGTTCCCTGCCAGCCTCTTTGTATCAGAATGGAGATTCGTATGATAAAGGGAATAATTAAAACCGCTATGCTGCATCGGTATGCCATAAAATTTGTGCTGCGTCTGACCATTTTTGTTTTAGTGTTTGGTTTATATCTGACAAAAAAGGAATTGCTGATGGAACTTATCAGGCATAAATTTGCTTTTGGAGTGGAAGAATACGGAATTACGCCACTGCATATTCTATGGACATTTTTTATGGTAATGATGCTGCTGCACCTTTTCCCTCACCGCAGTCTTTCCATGGCACTCAGAAAAAACAAAGAAGAAAATTATGTGGAAGTACCGGGCTACTCAGAATATGAACTGTTAAAATTTGTGCAGAACCAGAATATAAAAGCGTGGAAGGTCATGCTGGTCTGGCTGTCGGGAAATGCAGTGGTGGGAGCTTTGTATCTGTTTGAAATTTTAGATAGTGCAGATCTTCTAATGCTCACGGTGTTTTACTTTTTGTGTGATTATATCTGCATTTTGTTTTTCTGTCCGTTTCAAACCTTCCTTATGAAAAACAAGTGCTGTGTGAACTGCCGGATTTATGACTGGGGACATTTTATGATGTTTACACCAATGCTGTTTATTAAGAATTTTTTCAGCTGGAGTCTGTTCTTTACTTCTCTGGTAGTACTGATTCACTGGGAAATTGTGTACGCAAAGTATCCTCAACGGTTCTGGAGCGGTTCGAACCAGACATTGAAGTGCAAAAACTGCAGGGATAAGACATGCCAGATGAAAAAACGGCTGAAATGTGGAAAAGATTTTACTTTCCAGAAATAAAGGAGGGAAGGTAAAATCTTTTTCACGTTTCAGCTGTTTTGCTTTCTGGACTGATTCAGACGAAATGTCTGGAAAGCGTCTTTTACTTCTTTTAATTTCCGGCGGGTAACCATCAGCCGGGTTCCGTTATGCAGGACAAGTGTATCATCCGTCAGTTCCTTTACTGCATGCAGGTTTACGGTAATCCCTTTGTAAGGAGACAAAAAACAGCCATGAGGAAACAACAGGGCTTCGGTTTCTGCCTGACTGATACGGAGACGGTAAGGTGCTTCTTCTTTCAGGTAGAAAGTTACTACATGGTTGGAATATTCGGTGTAGAGAATATCCCGTAAAACCAGTGGATGACCATCGGGAAGACGGATAACCCGGATTTGTTCCACATGGACAAGATTCAGCCGCTTAAACATTTTGGAAATGCTGTCTGCGGTAATTGGTTTAAGCAGATAATGCTGGGCATTGACTTCGTAGCTTTCGCTGGCAAACTCGTTGCTGGAGGTACAGAAAGCGAGACGTACATGTTCATCTTTTTCACGAATTTTGTGTGCTACTTCGATGCCGGTCAGCCGGTCCATTAAAATATCAAGCACAATTAAATCATAGGTTTCCGGCTGCCATTGTTCTAAAAACTGTACACCACTTTCAAAGGTATCAATCTGATGGTTTTCTGCACCAATCGAACACAGTTCTGTAGTAATGAGTCTATGTAAAAAGACAAGCTGGAAGCTGTCATCATCTACGATTGCAATTCGCATGGTATCACCCCTTATGAATATAGTAGTTCAGTAACTGTAAGGGACAGTTACAATCCTTTTCTCTGTTATTATAAAGCAAAATGTTTTTAAAGACAATGTTTTTTGAATAACAAGGATAAATTTACTATCAAATTAACCACTTGAGTCGTTTTTTAACCACTTGAGTCAGGCGGGTTGAAATTTACTATTTGTCCGATATAATCGAAACTGTAAAAGTGAAATGTCAGGAAAAAGGATGAACGCGAAGATGGGGGTGTAGTTATAAAGTCTGTAAACAATGCGGCAATCGTGATTGATTGCCTGAATATGGAACAAATAGATAATGAAACATATCTCCGGCTTTATCAGCTGGCTTCCGGGGAAAGAAAGAAAAAGGCAGACCGGTACCGGGACAGGGATGATTCGAAACGGTGCATTGCAGCAGATCTTTTACTTCGGGCAGCCCTGCTGGATACGAAGCAGATCCGAATGCCGGGTATCGGGTATGGAGCACATGGAAAGCCTTATGTGGAAGCAGTGGAGGGATTTTGCTATAATTTATCCCACTCTGGGACATGGGTGGTGCTTGGATATTCTGATAATGAGATTGGTATTGATATAGAACAGGTTTACATGACAGAAGCACGAAAGCGGGTAGCTGCGATATCCTTTAGTCCGGAGGAGCAGAACTATATTTTTGAAGCGACCGGCGAAGAAGAGGAAGCGCTGCGGTTTTCCAGGGTATGGACGGCAAAGGAAAGTTATTTAAAGTATCTTGGAACCGGATTGAGCAGAGGAATGAGATCGTTTTCTGTAGATGTGCATTCCGGATGTGTAAAAGATGCTTTTCTTCAGGATGAGGATATCAGAATCAACAGTTTATTTCCGGGAAAAGGATATTGTATTTCCGCCTGTGGTAAGTATAACGGGATGGTAGTGAATATGGTAAAGATAGAAGAGTTACTGGAACGTTTGGAATAAAAAGAGAAGGGTGGCATGGAATGATATCAGGATTAAGAAAAAGACAGTTGCTGAGGAACTTTGAAAAGGGTATGAGAAATGTACAGGTGACCTGTTCCGGTTGTAAGCAGGTATACAGTGGTATGGAGGCGATGGATTCGTTATATGTATGTCCATCCTGTGGAAAGTACATGACAGTTGGCGCAGGAGCCAGAATCCGTATGGTAACAGATGCCGGTTCTTTTGAACCATGGTTTGAGGATTTGGAAGATGGAAATCCGCTTTCGCTGGAGGGGTATGAAGATAAACTGGCAGCGGCAAGGGAAAAAAGTGGTTCCTCTGAGGCTGTTGTTATCGGAAAGGGTAGAATTTTTGGACTGGAAACAGTAATTGGTGTGTGTGACGCTAATTTTATGATGGGAAGCATGGGACATGTAATGGGGGAGCGTATTACTACCGCATTTGAAAATGCAGTCAGGAAAAAACTTCCGGTTATTCTGTTCTGCTGCTCTGGCGGGGCAAGGATGCAGGAAGGAATCATTTCCCTAATGCAGATGGAGAAAACGTCCGCTGCGGTAAAACGTCATTCAAATGCAGGATTATTTTACTGTTCTATCCTGACCGATCCTACCATGGGCGGTGTGACTGCCAGTTTTGCAACATTAGGAGATGTGATTCTGGCAGAGCCGGGAGCAAGAATTGGATTTGCTGGTCCAAGAGTCATCCAGCAGACCATTGGTCATACGCTTCCGGAAGGTTTCCAGAAGGCAGAGTTTCTGTTAGAGCATGGAATGATTGATGGGATTGTAGAACGCAGGGAATTAAAGGAACGTCTGGCGTATCTGCTTCAGGTACATACGGAGGAAGTGGATAAAAGGCAGTTGAAAAGCTTCCGCAATAATATTATTGCTTTTCCTAATGTGGTTTCTACCGGAGAGGAAAAGACGGCCTGGGAAAAAGTTAAACTTTGCCGCAGTGCTGACAGAGCTTCTTCCCTGGATTATATGGAACGGTTGTTTGAGGAATTCTATGAGCTGCATGGTGACCGGTGCTACCGGGATGACCGGGCGTTAATTGGCGGTCTGGCATTTTTTGGAACCCAGCCGGTGACGGTACTGGCGGATGTGAGAGGGACGACCCTGGAGGACCGCATGCAAAGAAACTTTGGTATGCCAATGCCGGATGGATACCGCAAGGCGGTGCGCTTAATGAAGCAGGCAGAAAAGTTTCGTCGTCCGGTGATTACTTTTATCAATACCTCCGGTGCGTTCTGTGGTGTAGACGCCGAGGAACGTGGACAAGGGGAAGCTATTGCAAGAAGTATTATGGAAATGGCAGGTCTTAAGGTGCCGGTGCTTTGTATTCTGGTTGGAGAAGGTGGCAGTGGTGGTGCGCTGGCAACTGCGGTAGGAAATGAAGTGTGGATGACAGAGAATTCTACGTATGCCATTCTTTCTCCGGAAGGTTATTCTTCGATTCTCTGGAAAACAGAGCAGAGAGCGGAGGAGGCTGCACAGATTATGAAACTGACGGCCCAGGATTTGTTTGAGATGAAGGTCATTGACCGTATCATTCCGGAGTATGGCGGTGCAAACCACGAAACAGTGGATAAAATAGCTGAAAGCATGAAACATGACATTGTCGGTTTCCTGTTAAAATATATAGATATGAGCGGTGAAGAAATTGAAAATGACCGCTATGAGAGATTCAGAAAATTTTAAAAACTGGCTTTTGAAAGCTTCCGGCCGGTTTAAGAGGTACTATTGAGTCAGATCATAAAGATTGCAGGAGGAACTTAGTATGAGAGAAAAAATAGCAGTGGTAGGTATCGGATGTGTATTTCCGGATGCAATGGATTTTACGGAATATTGGAGAAATATTATAGAGGGTAAGAATTCGGTCCATGACCTTTCCGGAGAGTTCTGGGAGGCAGCAGATTTTTATGATGCGGACCCGAAGGCGAGGGACAAGTTTTATACTACCATGGGAGCAATTGTAGATCCAGTGGAATTTGATTCCATGGAATTTGGTATTTCCCCGATGGTCATGCAGTCAACCTCGACGGAACAGCTCTTTTCGCTGATTGCAGCAAGACAGGCATTGATTGATGCCGGACTTTATGGAAAAAATGCAAAGCCTTTTAACCGGGAAAAAACAGGCGTTATCATTTCTGCGCCAACCGGAAAGAATGCCTTTGAGTTAAGCCACCGTGGGGAAGCTCCTAAAATCCGAAAGATTCTGATTAACAATGGAATTCCGGAAGATGTGGCAGACCGTGTGGTGGAAAAATACAAAGCAACCCTCAGTGAATGGACAGAGGATAATAATCCGGGTTATATTCCAAATGTGGTTGCGGGACGAATTGCAAACCGCTTTGACCTGGGCGGAACTTCCTGCAGTGTGGATGCAGCCTGTGCCAGCAGTCTGGCAAGTGTAAAGTTTGCGATTGATGAACTGCAGAACGGAAATTGTGATGTGATGTTAGCTGGTGGTGCCAGTCTGGATGCTTCTTCCACTGCGTTTATTTCCTTCTGTAAGACCCCTGCGATTTCCAAGAAAGGAAAGATTACCCCGTTTGATGCAGAAGCAGACGGCATGATTCTTGGAGATGGTGTAGGTATTGTTGTATTAAAAAGACTTTCTGATGCAGAACGGGATGGAGATAAGATTTATGCGGTAGTCCGCGGCGTGGGAACCTCCGGGGATGGTCGTGCGAAAAGTATCTATGCACCGAGTAAGGAAGGGCAGATCCGTGCGTTGAACCGTGCTTATGAAAATGCGGAAGTAGAACCGGAAACCATTGGTCTGATTGAAGCCCATGGAACGGGAACAGCCGCTGGTGATGCCTGTGAAATCAGTGCAATTTCCGAAGTTTATTCCAAAAACGGTAACAGACGTAATACCATCATTGGAAGCGTAAAAAGTCAGATTGGACATCTGCGTATGTCTGCAGGTATTGCAGGTTTTATCAAAACAGCACTGGCCCTGCATGAAAAAACACTTCCTGCTTCCATCAATATGGGCAGACCGAATCCGGTACTGGTGGATTCCAGTCTCTGTGTACTGTCTAAGCCAAAGGCCTGGATTGTGAATGACGGTCAGCCGGTAAGACGGGCGGCTGTCAGTGCATTTGGTTTTGGCGGAACCAATTACCATGTGGTACTGGAAGAAGCAAAGAGTGATTATGAAGAGGCTTACCGTGTGACACCGGCACCGATGGGTGTGATGTTTTCTGCCCGGACAAAGGAAGAACTGGCAGAAAAGATAAAGGCTCTGGCAGAAGGAATGGAGAGTGACTCCAGATTGTGGTATCAGGATGAATACCGCTACCACAAATATCCGGAAGGCAGTGTACGTCTGGCATTTACAGCAAAGACAGCAATTGAAGTGAAGGAGAAATGCAGTAAATCCCTGGAACTTCTGGAAAAGAACGTGGCAGACAGCTGGGTACAGGGTGAAATTACATATAGTGCAAAACCTGCAGAGAAAGAGGCTAAGGTAGCAGTACTGTTTTCCGGACAGGGAACCCAGGAACTGGATATGCTGTCTGAACTGGCCATGGGATATCCGGAAATGCGCCGGGCAATTACAAATGCAGATAATGTGCTGATGGCAGCAAACGGCACACCGGTTTCCCAACTGG
>JAGBBW010000081.1 GCA_017938285.1 Lachnospiraceae bacterium | reverse complement strand
GAACAGAGTTATCCATGACGGAATAGCCTGTTATGCACATTTCCATAATGCTTGTCTTTTGGTTTTTGCTTCGGAATAGTGTGGTGCTGGCGGTCTATCTCTTGTTTTCGGTTGCTTGCTTCTTTACCGTACATGAGCATTGTATCCGGTATTGTCTGTGATGGTGCCAAGGCTTCCTGCGCCGGAAAGATTGCGGCGGCAGTGGATGCCGGTATTTTTGGTTATGAAATGTTTCTGGAAGGCCAGCAGTTTTATGGCGGGGATGGACTGATTTCCAAAGGGGTGGAAAATACACTGGTGAACATCGGACGTCTGGGTAAAGTCGGAATGAAAGAAACCGATAAGGAAATCATAAAAATTATGACCGGATGTTAGCCTCCGGGATGGAAAAAGGCTGTCGCAGAGAGCATAGGTTTCTCCTGCGACAGCCTTTTTCAGATAAAAATCTGTTATATAAAATCAGGTACTGCAGAATACATATTTCAGTACAAAAAGTATTGCAAGTACATACATCAGCGGAGTAATCTTCTTTCTGTTTTCTTTTCCTGTTACCATATTGATAATTACATAGGAAATAACGCCGATGGCAATACCTTCGGAAATGCTGTAAGCAAACGGCATTCCAAGAATACACAGGTACGCAGGAATACTTTCCGCATAATCATCAAAATTAATTTTTACAACAGAGCCGATCATGTAGAAACCAACAATAATCAGGGCAGGAGCAGTTGCAAATCCCGGAATGGCAAGGAAAACCGGTGCAACTAAAATGGAAAGGAGGAATAAGAACCCGGTAGTGATGGCAGTAAGACCGGTTCGTCCGCCTTCGGATACGCCGGAAGCGCTTTCCACAAAGGTTGTCGTGGTGGAAGTACCAAGAACGGCACCAAAAGTTGTAGCAATGGCATCGGCAAGCAGTGCACCTCGGATTTTTGGAAGTCGGCCTTTGTCATCAAGCATGTCTGCTTTGGAGGCAACACCAATCAATGTGCCCAGTGTATCAAACATATCCACAAACAGGAAGGCAAACATAACAACAAAAAAATCCAGAAGCTTCATGGAAGAAAAATCTGCCTGGAAGCACTGCCCAAACGTCTGTCCCAGAGCACCGAAGTCCGGGAGACCAAGTGTTGGGAATACAGAATTATAGCCAGCTTCCGGAACAGGAATGTAAAGTCCGGCAGCTTCGGAAATCATACCAAGCACCCAGGTGAAGAGAATACCAATCAGAATGGATCCTTTTACTTTTTTGTAGGCAAGAATAGCCGTAATTACGGTACCAATCAGGGCAAGAATGGCGGAAATGCCGGCAGTATGGAAATCTTCCGGAGCAAAATGCTGATATGTAACCAGGGTGGTGTCCTGCTTAATAATAATGTCTGCTCCCTGAAGTCCGATAAAGGCAATAAACAAACCAATACCAACAGAAACCGCATACTTTAAGGTCATTGGAATCGCATTAAAAATTGCTTCACGTACATTGGTCACAGAAAGCAGGATAAAAATCAGACCTTCCACAAATATGGCCAGCAGTACGGTCTGGAACGGAACTCCCATACCTATGCAGACAGTGTAGGTAAAATAGGCATTTAAGCCCATACCCGGTGCGAGCGCAAACGGATAATTCGCCAGAAATGCCATCAGAAAGCAGCCAATGGCAGCAGAAATGGCAGTGGCAAGAAAGACGGACTCATTGGACATGCCTTCCACAAGACCAAGCATACCTGGATTGACAGCAAGAATGTAGGCCATGGTCATAAATGTTGTTATGCCGGCGAGAACTTCGGTTTTTACCGTTGTTTTATGCTCGCTGAGCTTGAACCATTTTTCAAGCATAAAAATTCCTCCTTTATCGTTTTGTACTGAAAAATAAGAGAAACAGTTTTTCAGTTAAAAAAAGTGTATCAAATTCCATGGGTGATGTCAAATAAATCTCTCATAGTTTGTCCTTCTGCTTCATATAAATAGAACAGCCGGAATGGCAGGAAGGAGAAGAGGATGAAAGATCGTGGAAGAAATAAAAAACTGACAGGCGGCCTGCTGGTGCTTGTGGTCTTTTGTGTAGTACTGTTACTAAAAGACAGGATAACTCCCCAGGGAACAGGAGCATTCGGAACAGAACAGACACAGGACCGGGATAGGATGGTGGAGCTGCATAACGTGTGGCTGGTAGAAGCGGAGGAGGAGGTGCTGACAGTACTGCATGATGGCGAAAAGCACCAGTACAGGCTGGAGACGCCGGTACAGACTCCACTGGCAGATTGTATTGTGGATATTACACTGGAAAAAGGAAAAGTGACTGCACTTGCGGTAAAGCAGGACAGCATTGAAGCAAAAGTACTGAGGATTGGGGAAGATTATGTGGAACTGGAGGGATATGGGTGTCTGGCACTGGAAGATGACAGCCGGGTTTACCGGTTATATGGGGAAATCACAGAAAAAACCTGGAATGATGTGCTGGTTGGTTATACCACCTCCTCGTTTGTTCTTGCAGACAATAAAATCTGTGCAGCACTGATACAGAGACCGGTAGAGGTTACCGGAATCCGTGTCCTGCTCCAGACTTCTTCCTATGGAGGGTATTATCATGAAACGCTGGAATGCGGAAGTGACGGCAGTTTTTATCTGAGCGACGGCAGTGGAAAAACAGAATGGCTGGACGGCGGGGAGCAGGTTGTCATTACGGTGGAACTTGTAGAAAAATATGGAGGGCGGATTTATCTGGGAACGGAAGCACCGGATGGAAAATTGTCCCTGTATAATGTCCGGAGGGCCATAGGGGTTCCATCGTACCGTGGAACACTGGAAGTTGCTGTGCGGAATGGAAAACTGATTGTAATCAATGAGCTTTCCATGGAAGAATATCTGTATGGAGTGCTGCCTAGTGAAATGCCGGACAGTTTTGGGATGGAGGCATTAAAGGCGCAGGCAGTCTGTGCCAGAAGCTACGCCTGTAACCAGCTTCTGGCAAACCGTTATTGTGCCTATGGTGCCCATGTGGACGACAGTATGAACTGCCAGGTATATCAGAATTATGGAGAAACAGAAGGGTCTGTGGAAGCGGTAAAAGATACATTTGGCAAAGTACTGACCCAGGATGGAACCTGTATTACCGCATATTATTTTTCCTGTTCTTACGGACATACCTCGGACAGCTATGATATCTGGGGAGAAAATTCAGGAACACGGCTGGAAGGTGTGGCACAGGCAGAAGAGGGAGAAGTAAAAGCATTAACTACGACCAAAAAATTTGTGAAATATCTGGACAGTGACCGGGAATGGTATGATGAAGATTCCGTCTGGTTCCGGTGGAACACCATTGTGGGGACAGAGCTGGATGAGCGGATTCTGGAACGGCTGCAGGAACGGCAGAAGGCAGTACCGGATATGATTCTCTGTCTGGCAGAAGAAACAAAGGAAGGAATGCGTTTTGAACAGGGGGAGGTGACGGAATTTGGAACCCTGGAAGATATTATCATTGTGGAGCGGGCAGACAGCGGTGTGATTACAAAGCTTCTGCTGGTCGGCAGTGAGGCATCCTACCTGATACAGAAAGAGTACAATATCCGGTATGTGCTGGCACCACTGAATGCAGTGTACTTAAAGGATGGAAGCACATCCAATCAGATGAATCTGCTTCCAAGTGCCTATTTTACGGTAGAGAAGAAAGAGAATTATTTCAGTATCCGGGGCGGTGGTTATGGTCATGGAGCCGGAATGAGCCAGTATGGAGCAAAATATCTGGCATCCCAGGGAGCAGAGTATGAGGAAATTCTGATGCACTATTACCGGAATACGGAACTGTCCTGTCTGTATCAGGATTAGTGTACTGGCAGCGGACGGTTTTGCTATTTTTTCTTATGGGAAGCAAACAGCGTGCTGGTGGCCTGGCGTATTTCCGGGTGGGCCAGTATCATGTTGACTTCGGCACCAATAAACAGAATATACATACAGAAATACAGCCAGAGCATGCAGACCGCCAGAGCGGTCAGACTGCCGTACAGATAAGAAAAGTTCCCCATGTGGTCAATGTAAAAAGAAAACAGGTAGGAAAAACCAAGCCAGCCCCCGGCAGTCAGGATGGCTCCGGGGAGTTCCGCAAGGAGTCCCGATTTCCGGTTCGGAATAAACAGGTACATCAAAAGAAAGGTTACGGTCAGTACTGCCATGGTTACCAGGGAACGGAGACTCATGATGATAAAAGCCAGATCTTCCAGAAGAGGCACTTTGGTGATAATAAAATGGTACAACTGGTTGCCAAATACAAGCAGAATCAGAGTGGCAATCAGCAGAAGGGTAAAAATAAGGGTGTAGAAAGCAGCGGTAATCCGGAGCACAAAGTAGTTTCTTGTTTCCTTATACCGGTAAACTGCATTAAGCCCACGGGAAAGAGCCAGCATACCACGGGAGGCGGACCAGAGAGCGGCAATGACGGTAACGGACAATACAGCCCCGGAGGAGTTGAGGGACAGTTCCCGGATGACATTTTCCAGCATGGCAGTAACAGCTTCCGGAAACAACTGGTCTGTAATAACGTAAATATCACCAATGGAAAACGGCAGGTAATTCAGCAGTGTCAGTAAAAACATGAGAAAAGGAAATACGGATAATATAATAAAAAACGCAGCCTGGGCAGCAAATGCGGAAACGGAATCTTCCCGCAGTTTTATGGTAAAGGCGCGGATTAAATGAATACAGGATAAAAGCATAAGGGTACTCCTTTAACAGGATTAAGCGGCAGCTGCCATCTCAATCGTAATTGTGCTGGAAATTTTCGGCGGGGAAAGCGCTTTAATCAGCGTTTCCCTAATAGTATATATCAGATGCAGGGACTGATATGCAAAAGTATAGCACAATTCATATGAAAAGTATACCTGATAATTGTTTGTTAAATCGAACAGATATTAGTTGCAAATTAAGTTAAAATGTAGTAAAATTAGAGTGATAAGTGAAAATTTTTTTACAATTCGGGCTGATAGTGTATCAGCAGGAGAAGATTGCAAGGACAGAAGTGGGGTACAAAGGTATGGAAGAAAAGCTTGAAAGAATTTCCATCGAACAATTTAAAAATATTATGAAAACACTGGATACCAGTATGGATGACTATCTGTATATTTATGACTTGAAGAATGACTATTACTGTATTTCCAAAAATGCAGTGGTCCGCTTTCTTCTTCCAGGAACAGAATTCCATAATGTAAATGAAAATCTCAGCAAGGTGATTCTGCCACAGGATATGCCTGCTGTGATAGAAGATATACAGCTGATAATGGAAGGAAAGAAGGAGTTTCATGATATCCAGTACCGCTGGCTTGACCAGGAACACCGTTCCATCTGGATTAATTGCCGGGGACGTGTGACCTATGACGACCAGGGACAGCCGGAGTATCTGATTGGCTGCATTAATGAAGTCGGAAAAAAGCAGATGGCAGACAATGTCAGTGGTCTGCTGGGTGAATCCAGTTTAAAACGGGATCTGGTAGGGCATGATGGCCGGATGGATGGTTTTATGCTCCGCCTTGGTATCGACCGTTTTAAAGAAATTAATGAAAACCGCGGCATGGATTATGGTGATATGGTACTTCGGAAAACCGCTGAATGTATTGCTTCTGTGATTCTGCCGGAACAGAAGCTGTACCGTATTGTGGCAGACGAATTTGCAGTGGTGGATTTCAGCGGACGTGGGCAGGAAGAGGCTGTCCGGCTGTATGAAAGTATCCGCCAGAAGATTAATGCATTTATCGTGGAAAATGAATATGAAGTGTTTTATACAGTTTCAGCCGGAATTATGGAATTTAAGAGTGTTGTGAACCACACGTATTATAACCTGATGAAACTGTCGGAGTTTTCGTTAAACGAAGCAAAAGAGAGAGGCAAAAACAAATATTACCTTTACACAAGGGAAGATTATCATGCCTTTACACGCCGCAAAGAGCTTATCCGGCTCATGCGGAATGCGATCAATAATAATTTTGCCGGTTTTAATGCACATTTTCAGCCGGTCATGGATATTAAGCAGAATAAACTGATTGGTGCAGAAACCCTGATGCGTTTTTACTGTGAGGAAAAGGGCAATGTTGCGCCGTATGAATTTGTGCCGCTGCTGGAGGAAAGCGGTCTGATGATTCCGGTGGGGCGTTGGATTTTATACCGTGCCCTGGAAGCCTGTAAAGAAATCCAGAAAGTGATTCCGGGGTTCCGGGTATCTGTCAATGTATCGTATGTGCAGGTGCTTCGCAGCAACATTCTGGAAGATATTCTGGAAGGTATCAAAAAATATGAGCTTGCACCGTCCAGTCTGCTGGTTGAACTGACAGAAAGCGGTTTTCTGGAGGAGAATGCGAACTTTATCCGTTTCTGTGATGGGCTGAAGGAATCAGGTATTCCGCTGGCGCTGGATGATTTTGGAACAGGATATTCCAATTTCCATTATTTAAGCCATCTGACACCGCACACCATTAAGATTGACCGTTCCTTTACGTTAAAGGCGTTAAAGAGTGATTATGAATTTGGTCTGCTGCAGCATATGGCAGATATGACCCACAGCATTGATTCCAAGTTCTGTATCGAAGGTATTGAGACAGAGGATGAATTAAATAAAATCTGCCAGATGGGTCCGGACTATATTCAGGGATATTACTTTGGCAGACCATGTCCGTACGAGAATTTTATGGCGGACTATGTGGGTGTTGCATAAAGTATGGAATTTTAGGATATCTCTTGACAATTTGGATAAATGCCGTTAAAATATACACCATACGAAAAAAGTGATGACGGCGTTTATGGATTACTGCTGACAGTAATCTTTTAGGACTTCACCTTCCATCAGAGAGAAAGCATCACCGGCTGCAAGTGCTTTTTGGTTCAGATGTTGTCTGACATTCCCGCCCGAGCTGTATGCCCGAAGAGTGGTTGAATCGTAATTATGATTTCATAATTTGGTAAGGTGTACCGTGACTGCGCGTTAAGCAGATAATGAGAGCCTGGGTTGACTCAGGAATAAGGGTGGTACCACGGTGATAATTTATCGTCCCTTGCAATGTATGCAGATGCGTTGCAAGGGGCGTTTTTATGATATAGGAAAGTGCTCTTTCCTATATCATAAAAACGCTCCGCGAAGATGCGCACTTGCACGCCAGACTAAACAAAGAAAGAGGTAAAAACATGAACATGGAAGCAATTAAGGCTGAATTTCAGTCCGAATTAAACGTTGTGGAAGATGCAAAGCAGCTGTCCTCCTTCTGGACAAAGTTTCTTGGTAAAGAAGGTCAGATCCAGGGTCTGATGAGCGGAATCAAGAATGTTCCAAAGGAAGAAAAGAAGGCGTATGGACAGGCAGTCAATGAAGTAAAGACATGGGCACAGAGTTTATATGACGCAAAGAAGGAAGAAATTGACAAGAAGGCAATGATGGCACGTTACGAGGAAGAAACCGTTGACGTAACTCTTCCTGCCAAGCATACCGCAGCAGGAAATCTTCATCCGCTGACTTCTATCAGAAACGAAATTATTAACATTTTCGCCGGTATGGGCTTTGAAGTATTCGAAGGACCGGAAATCGAGGATGATGACCATAACTTCACCAGATTAAATGTATTAAAGGATCATCCTTCCAGAGATATGCAGGATACCTTCTGGCTGACAGAGGATCTGCTTCTGCGTACCCATACTTCCCCGGGACAGATTCGTGTGATGGATGCCAAGAACCCTCCAATCAAGGTGCTGGTGCCTGGTAAAGTATTCCGTTCCGACAGCGATGCCACCCATTCTCCAATGTTCAGTCAGATGGAAGGTCTTGTAGTGGACGAACATATTACACTTTGTGATTTACAGGGTATGCTGGACCAGTTTGTTAAGGCAATGTTCTCCGGCAATGTAAAGACAAGACTGCGTCCGTCCTACTTCCCATTCACCGAGCCTTCCGTAGAAGTGGATGTCAGCTGCTTTAAGTGCGGCGGCTGCGGCTGTTCTCTTTGTAAGGGAACCGGCTGGATTGAAGTTCTGGGCGGTGGTATTGTAAATAATAAGGTACTGGAAAACTGTGGTGTGGATTCCACAAAGTATTCCGGTCTGGCATTTGGTATCGGTATGGAGCGTATTGCCATGTTAAAGTATGGTATTAACCACATGGGCAAGCTGTTTGAGAATGATATTGAGTTCTTAAAGCAGTTCAAGGCATAGCAGATCCTTTGTGGACAAAGGATTGTATTTTCCCATGGAAAAAGGAGGATTTTAAAGAGTATGAAAGTTTTATATAGCTGGTTAAAAGAATATGTAGATATTGACCTTACGCCAAAGGAGCTGGAAACCCGTCTGTTTTCCACTGGCTTTGAAGTAGAAGGTATGGAATACCTTGGCGAAAATCTGGAAAAGGTTGTGGTTGGCCAGGTAACTTCCATGGAGCATTATGAGGGAACCCATCTGCAGATTTGTCATGTAAACTGTGGTCCGATGGGCGAAGACCACCTGATTTTAACAGGTGCGACGAATGTATTTGTAGGAGCAAAGGTTCCTGCTGCCCTGGTTGGTGCAAAGCTTCCGAACGGCATGGAAATCCAGCCAAGAAAGATGAAGGATATGATGTCTTATGGTATGCTCTGCTCCGGCGGTGAATTACAGATTGACAAGGCATGGTATCCGGGTGCAGATGTGGATGGTATTATGATTCTGGATGAAGCTGCTCCGCTTGGTATGGAGATGAGAGATTATCTGGAACTGGACGATTACCTGTTCGATATTTCCATTACGGCAAACCGTCCGGACTGCCAGTCTGTCATTGGTATTGCCAAGGAAATCGCGGCATTTTTAAATAAGCCGTTCAAGGCTCCGGACTACAGTTACAATGCAGATGGTACAGTAAATACCGATATCAGTGTGGAAGTTATTGACAAGGACATCTGTCCAAGATATTTAGGACATTATGTATATGACGTACAGTACAAGGAATCTCCACTGTGGATGAAGAGAAGACTGGTTGCCTGTGGTCACAATGCAATTAACGCCATGGTAGACATTACAAACTATGTTCTGCTGGAAATTGGCCAGCCAATGCATGCGTTTGACCTGAATACCCTGGAAGGTTCCTCCATTGTGGTAAGACGTGCAAAGGAAGGCGAGGAATTAGTAACGCTGGATGAAAAGAAGCGTGTGTTAAATCCAAGCAACCTGTTAATCTGTGACAAAGTAAAAGCAGTTGGGCTTGCCGGTGTGATGGGCGGTTTAAACAGCGAAATTACAGAGAATACAAAGAGCGTGTTATTTGAATCTGCAAAGTTCTTAAAGGACAGTGTGCGTAAGACCTCCCGTGGTCTGGGACTTCGTTCTGACGCTGCGGCAAGATTTGAAAAGGGTATTGATGAATATACGGTAGAGTGTGGTATGGACCGTGCACTGAATCTGGTGGAAAAGCTTGGCGTTGCCAAAGTAAGCTCCAGCCATTTTGATGTTTCCGGCGGTGCGTCCACCGAAAAGAGAGTCATCAAAGTAGAGTGTGCCAAGGTAAATGACGTTCTGGGCATTGTGGTTCCGGAAGAAGACATGGTGCGCATTTTAACTGCCCTCCAGTTTGAAGTGGAGCTGACAGATGGAGTAATGACTCTTGCGGTTCCAAGATACCGTGAAGATATTGAAACCTATCAGGATATTGCGGAAGAAGTTATCCGTGAGTATGGTTATGACAAGGTAGTTCCGACCTTCCTTGACGCAGCCAAGGTAACCAATGGCGGTATGAACGCTTACCAGACCAAAGAACTGGCAGTAAAGCAGTATTTATGTACCCAGGGTTACTATGAAATCCAGACGATTGCCATGTGTGCAGCAACAGAGTTTGACCAGTTCCTGCTTCCTGCGGATGCAAAGGAACGTCAGGTGGTGGAATTATTAAATCCGATTACTGAAAACTTAAGTATTATGCGTACCATAATGGCACCATCCATGGTAAGAGTTATCGAAAACAATATCAAGAACGGAAATGAAGCGGTCCGTTTCTTTGAACTTGCCAACGTATATCTGCCAAAGGCATTGCCATTAACAGAGCCTCCGGTGGAGAAGAAAATGCTCTGCCTGGGTTCCTGTGGTGCGGAGGAAGATTTCTTTGCCATGAAGGGTAGTATTGAAGCGTTTGCAGGTGCCAACGACCTGACTTTCACCTACAAGAGAGGCAATGTACCATATTTACATCCGGGCAGAACGGCAGAAGTATACTGCCAGGGACAGAAAATTGGTCATTTTGGACAGCTCCGTTATGAAATCGTGGACGGTCTGAACATTGCGGCTGGTAAGAAGGCAGATACAAAGATTTTCCTTGCAGAACTGGATTACAGTGTACTTGCTGACCTGTTCAAAAAGGCGATCTGTTATGTACCGGAAACGGGATTTGCGGCAAACAGCAGAGATATTTCCATTCTGGTGGATAAGAGTGTGGAATGTGGTACCATCATGGATACGATTGCAGCATGTGATGAACTGATTAAAAAGGTGGCACTGTTCGATATTTTTGAAAGTGACAAGATTGGTGCAGATAAGAAGAGTATGGCATTTAAGCTTCAGATGGCATCGGACAACAGTGATGTGACAGACGAAATGACGGACGTTGTGATTGAAAAGGTAATGACGGCACTGGGAGAAAAACTGGGTGCACAGATGAGAGCATAACAGGGGTTATGCTGTATTAAAAAGAAACAGCAGGGCTGTATTCTGGCAGAGTGGTATTACAGGAATCCGCCAGAATGCAGCCCTTATGATTTGTGATTCGGGACTTGCATATATTTTCCTGATAATGTATACTCTAAAGTTAGAGATACAGAGTAATTATGAAGTATAACTGGAAATGAAATATAATAGTTTGGAATTGAGGATAGAATGAAACAGAAAGTGAAAGTAAAGCCGCACCCGGCTGCGGTGATTCTTTTTATATTATATCTGCTCCTGCTTTTTTATCTGCTGTTCTTCTCTGAAACCTACGGAAGAACCATGGAAGACAGCGGGTATCGTTACAATCTGGAATTGTTTAAAGAAATACGGCGTTTCTGGGAAAACAGGGGAACCCTTGGTTTTCGAAGTGTAATGACGAATCTGCTTGGTAATATTGTGGCATTTGCGCCGTTTGGTTTTTTTCTGCCAATGCTCTGCCGTGCAGGAAGAAATGTAGTTTCCTGTACCATGTTGTCAGCAGTCTTCAGTCTTTTAGCAGAGACGGTCCAGCTGCTGACCAGAGTAGGGGCTTTTGACGTGGATGATATTTTTCTGAATGCCATCGGAGGATTTGTGGGCTGTCTGGGGTATTATCTGTTCTGGAAGCCTTTTGCCGGCGGGTCAGGGAAACCATAGAAAGAGAGAAGGTTATGAAAGAGAAGAAGAGTTCGCTTCATTTTGCCGGCAGAACCCATTCCCGGAAAGGAATGATGTCTACGGTGATTGCCGGGTTTGCCTGGATTATTTTTATTGCATTATGTGTATATTCCACCATACAGGAGGGAAAAGCGGAGCTGGTGGCAGGTGCGATTGGCATTTTTGACGCTTTTTTTGCCCTGACTGGAGCAATTCTGGCAATGAAGGGCTTTCAGGAGCGGGAAGTGTATTATGTATTGCCAACGGTGGGAATTCTGTTGAATGGATTTTTATTTGTGATTTATTTTGCCCTGTATTTTATGGGAGTAGCGATAGTGTAAAACAAAACGGAAAGGGAGAACGAAAAGAGAGATGGAACAGGACATGACATTTATCAAAGAGCGGTACGACCTCTGCGTAGAGCGTATCCGCGAAATTGCAAAGGAACCGGAGGTTCCGGAAAAATATCAGGATTATTTTAAGAAGGAAGCGGAGTTTATTTCCGATACTGCGGAATATGCGGCGTTAGTGGCATCGGGGGAATATGCGGGATTTCCTCTGGCAGAGCTGGAACAATGGAATGACCGCCTGTATCAGAAGATTTTGCCGGAAAATTATGAAACAAGCTATGCCAATCCCGCTTATGCAGTAAAGAAATTTGGAGTAAGAGAGGGCAGAGTCCTTTCGGCACTGTCTGCAAAGTATATGGAACTGGTATCCAGTGCTGCAAAGCAGAAGCTGTATTTCCAGACAATTGTTATGGAGTTGTTTCTGGAGATTTACGGCCGCTATGCAGAGTATGATGAATTTGCGGCAAAGGACGCAAAAGCAGCGTTCAAGAGCTTCCAGATGGATTACCGCAGGGATTATCTGGAGTACTCCATCCAGAACCGTTACAATCCGGAACAGTCATTTGCAAGAGAAATCGTGCTGGCGGACACCTCCGATGAGAGAACATTATACCGTTACGGTGATTATATTACCGATATTGAGCGGAAAACTGCGGCATTTTTAAACAAGCTGTCAGAACAGGAAATCGATGCCATGGCAGATACTTATGTGGAAGGTTATATCCGTGGCTTTGAAACCATGGGTGTTGTGAGAAAAGAAAATGGTGTGGCGGTAATGCTGTATCCGATTGGTTTTGAGCGTATGGCAGCAGCGGCGGTTGACAAGTTCGAAAAGCATGGTGTCCGTGTGTCGGTGCAGCAGTCTGCCAGAGGCAGGAACATGGCAACCACAGTGAACCAGCAGTATGAATATGACCACAGACAGGACTATGCCCTGTGCCTGGACCGTGTTTATGTGAACCGCTATTTAGAGGATGCGGCAGCAGTTTATGAGGAAAACAAGGAGTTAGTGTCCATGTACATTGGTCCGGCGGTAGTGGAAACCTTTGGCGAGCCGGATTTTGAACCGGTCAATAAAAAGGAAGCTGCCCAGCTGGACAAGCGTCAGATTAAGCTGGACCGGGAACTGGACCAGAAGTATTCCGCAATTGCTTATACTTATATTAAAAACGATGAAACTTCCTTTACGATTATTGCCTATCCGGTGCCATCCATTGGGGATAATTTTGAAGAAATATTTGCCGAAACCGTGCGATGCAACACATTATCCAATGAAGTGTATACAAAAATCCAGCAGACACTGATTGATGAACTGGATACCGGCTATGGCTGCAAAATTCTTGGTGCGGATGGCAATGAAACAGATTTGACGGTTATGCTTATGGAGCTGCATGACCCTGCAAAGGAGACGAAGTTTGAGAACTGTACTGCGGATGTGAATATTCCGGTTGGTGAAGTGTTTACATCTCCGGTGCTGGCTGGCACAACCGGTCTGCTTCACGTGTCCAAAGTATTTTTAAATGGTTATGAGTATAAGAATTTAAAGGTCTGGTTTGAAAATGGAAAGACCACAAAGCTTTCCTGTGAAAATTTTGCCACAGAGGAAGAAAATCAGAACTTCCTTTCGGAAAATTTACTGCACCACCATGAATGGCTGCCGCTGGGTGAGTTTGCCATCGGTACCAATACCACAGCCTTTGTCATGGGCGAGAAGTTTGATATTGCGGCAAAGCTGCCGATTCTTATTGCAGAAAAGACAGGACCGCATTTTGCCATCGGGGACACCTGCTATAAGAGAAGTGAGGACCATAAGGTCTATAACCGGGATGGCAAGGAAATCATTGCAAGAGACAATGAAATTTCCCTGTTGAGAAAGACGGAACCGGAGAAAGCGTACCTTAACTGTCATACCGACATTACCATTCCGTATGGGGAAATCGGCGAGATTTCTTCCCTGAAAAAGGATGGAAGCAAAACGGTGCTGATTCAGAACGGACGCTTTGTACTGCCGGGAACGGAAGAGTTAAATAAGCCGCTGGAGGAGTACGGGGCTTCGAAATAGAAGCACTTGAAAAGTGCGGAAAAAACAGGTAATATAATGGAAAGGGCAGGACACTGCCTGGAAAGACAGGAAATAACTTTAAGAAAAATCTTAGGAGGATTTAGAAATGGCAAAAGTAGGAATTGTAATGGGAAGTGATTCTGACCTGGAGGTAATGAGCAAGGCAGCAGAGATGTTGGACAAGTTTGGTATTGATTACGAGGTGACTGTAATTTCCGCCCATCGTATGCCTGACGTATTTTTTGATTATGCAAAGACAGCAAAGGACAAGGGCTTTAAGGTAATCATTGCCGGAGCCGGCGGTGCAGCCCACTTACCTGGTATGTGCGCAGCTATTTTCCCACTGCCTGTTATCGGTGTGCCGATTCACACCAAAACACTCAGCGGTGTGGATTCCTTATATTCCATCGTTCAGATGCCGGGCGGTATTCCGGTAGCAACCGTGGCAATCAACGGCGCGCAGAATGCTGGTATCCTTGCTGCCAAGATGTTAGCCGTATCGGATGACGAGCTGTTAAAGAAGATTGAAGATTATGCCGCTTCTTTAAAGGACAGTGTCATGGTGAAGAAGGAAAAGATTGAAAACATCGGCTATAAGGAATACCTGGAGCAGATGTAAGCAGACCATTACGGTTCACAGAGCACTCCGACACTTGCTGCCGGAGTGCGAAAGAACAGTAACGATAGTTACGATTGATTTTGAAAAAAATGAAAAATACTATTGACAGAAACAAAAAAATATGTTATGTTAATTGAGTATGTGACGAATAATTGTCACCTAAGAAGCAGAGTATCCACTCTCACCTCCAGCACATTAGTCGCGAACGGGTTGATTATTTTCTAAACATGATGCATTTGTACTACGGTTACGATGCGCATAAACAGCGAAAATAAAGGATAGTCTGGGTTTCTTAGACTATCCTTTTTGTTTTATGTGCAGTAAACAAGAGGTTTTGTTTATTGCCCCAGGTCAATTCATATCATATGGAGGTGCAGAACCATTAGCGAATTAATGATTAACGAACAAATCAGAGACAAAGAAATCCGTTTAATCGGAGAAGACGGCGCACAGTTAGGTATTATGTCCGCAAAAGATGCTTTAAAGATGGCAAGGGAGGCTGATCTTGATCTTGTAAAGATTGCTCCGACAGCTAAGCCACCGGTTTGCAAAATTGTTGACTACGGTAAGTATCGTTACGAAATGGCTAGAAAAGAAAAGGAAGCCAAGAAGAAGCAGAAAGTCACTGAGGTAAAGGAAATTCGCTTATCTCCAAACATTGACGAGAATGACCTGAATACAAAGGCAAATCAGGCAAAGAAGTTCATTACCAAGGGAGACAAGGTGAAAGTTGCGCTTCGTTTCCGCGGAAGAGAAATGGCTCATATGGCGACCAGTAAGCAGATTCTGGACAGCTTTTTTGAGAAGGTTTCTGACGTTGCAGTGATTGAAAAGCCTGCCAAGATGGAAGGTAGAAGCATGATTATGTTTCTCGGTGAAAAACGTTAGTTAATTGCGCAAGCATTAAGTAAAATGGAAAAACTACGGTTTATCCGGAAGTATTAAGGAGGAAGAAACAATGCCTAATGTAAAAACAAGTAAAGCAGCAGCAAAGCGTTTTACAATGACTGGTACAGGAAAGTTAAAGAGAATGAAGGCTGGTAAGCAGCACATCCTCACAAAGAAGTCCAGAAAGACTAAGAGAGATCTTAGAAAAGCAGAGATGATGGACAAGACAAACGAAAAGAATATGAAGAAGATTTTACCATATCTCTAAGATTTG
>JAGBBW010000013.1 GCA_017938285.1 Lachnospiraceae bacterium | reverse complement strand
CCCGGATATTGATACTCTGGCAAAGGGAAAGGACAGGGTGATTCTGCTGAATAAAGCAGATCTGGCAGATGAGTCCGTGACGGCTGCTTTTAAAAAGTTTTATGAGGCAAGAGAATTTCATGTCTGTACGGTCAATTCCAAGGGTGGAAATGGTGTAAAAAATGTCATGAACACCGTTCGTACTGCCTGCAAAGAAAAGATTGCAAAGGACCGGGCGAGAGGAATTATCGGTCGTCCTATCCGTGCCATGATTGTAGGAATTCCAAACGTAGGGAAATCCACATTTATCAATTCGTTTGCCGGCAAGGCCTGTGCCAAAACCGGAAACAAACCGGGTGTAACCAAAGGAAAGCAGTGGATCCGCCTGAATAAGGAACTGGAACTTCTGGATACACCGGGTATTCTGTGGCCGAAGTTTGATGACCAGAAGGTAGGACTGCACATAGCGATGATTGGTTCGATTAATGAAGATATTCTGGATCAGAATGAACTGGCTATCAGGCTTCTGGATTTTATTATGGAAAATTATAAGGGTGCCGTGCAGAGCCGCTATAATGTGGAGGAAGAAGGCACTGGCGAGGAGATGCTGACAAAGATTGCAGAAAAGCGTGCCTGCAAAAAGAAGGGCGGCGAGCTGGATTTAGAGAAAATGTCTTCGTTTATTGTAGATGATTTCCGGGGCGGCCGTATTGGACGGGTAACACTGGAACGTCCGGAAGACTTTGAGGATTAAGTAAAAAGAGGGACTTTCATGGAAAAAATTGCGGAAATAAAAGCTGTTTTAGAATCTGCTGACATTGCGGAGCTTCCGTTCCTTCTGGAGCAGTACGCTTCAGATGAGCGGGCCGGTGTGAAAAAACTGCTGGAAAAGGGCCAGAAGAAACTGGACGCTTATGCGGCAGAGCTGGAACGGACAGAAAATATGAAAATATATGAAAGAAAATACTGGGACTATTCTTATATCTGTGGTATTGACGAGGTAGGCCGTGGACCTCTGGCAGGACCTGTGGTGGCGGCAGCGGTTATTCTTCCGAAAGAATGTAATATTCTATATATTAATGACTCCAAGCAGTTGACCGAACAGAAGCGGGAAGAACTGTATGACCAGATTATGGAGCAGGCCGTAGCAGTTGGTGTTGGAATTGTATCCCAGGAGAGAATTGACGAAATCAATATTTTACAGGCAACGTTTGAGGCTATGCGGCAGGCGGTGGGGAAACTTTCGGTTACGCCGGATCTGCTGTTAAACGATGCGGTAACCATTCCGGAGCTTCCGATGAAACAGGTGCCGATTATTAAAGGAGATGCCAAAAGTATTTCCATCGCTGCTGCCAGTATTATTGCGAAAGTGACCAGAGACCGGATGATGGTGGAACTGGACCGGTTCTATCCGGAGTATGGGTTTGCAGGAAATAAGGGTTATGGCTCCCAGGTACATATTCAGGCACTGAAGGAAATTGGACCATGTAAGCTGCACCGGCGGACGTTTATAAAAAATTTCTGTCCGGAGACGGAGCAGGAATAAAGCGCAGGAGGATATGTTTAGGGGAACCTTAATGGTATGCCGGAAAAGGAAATGTGCTGCAACATAAACCAGAAAGAGAGGTGCCGGAATGGAGAATCATAAAAAGACAGAACAGGAAAAAAAGACCGCTGTTGCGCTTTCCTATGAAGAAGGAGACAAGGCACCAAAAATTCTTGCCACCGGTAAGGGTTATGTGGCGGAAAAAATCATCGAAGTGGCGAAAGAAGAAAATGTTCCGGTGCATAAGGATGAAAAACTGGCAGGAACGTTGTCGAAACTGGAAATCGGTGATTATATTCCAAAAGAACTTTATGGTGTAGTGGCGGAAATTCTGGTGTTTGTAGACAAGGTAGAAGGTGCGAAGAAGCGTGGCAGAAAATAAGAGAAACATTGGAGCACAGAAGGAAGCACTGGCCTTGAAATATTTACAGCAGCAGGGAGTGCGGATTCTGGATACTAATTTTTATTTTTATGGTGGGGAACTGGATATTGTGGCAATGGATGGGGAATATCTTTGCTTTATCGAGGTAAAATACAGAAAGAATACTTCGTATGGATATCCGGAAGAAGCTGTGACCCCGGCAAAACAGCGGAAAATACTTCAGGGAGCCAGACAGTATCTGCATTATAAGCATTACCCGGAAGACACTCCCTGCCGTTTTGATGTAATTGCGATATACCGGGAAGAAATTACCTGGATTCAGAATGCATTTTTTTAATACTTTACAAACGGGGAATCGTATGGTAAATTATACTGAATGAGGGTAATTGTAAAATATGCCAACGGTGAAACGCTGGCATTTTGTCATAGTTCAAGTGAGGTAAAAAAGATGAGTAAACCAATTGTAGCTATCGTAGGAAGACCAAATGTTGGTAAATCCACGCTCTTTAACGTACTGGCCGGAGAGCGTATTTCCATTGTCAAAGATTTTCCGGGTGTTACGAGAGATAGAATTTATGCGGAAGTAAACTGGCTGAATTACCAGTTTACCATGATTGATACCGGTGGTATTGAGCCGGAAAGCAAGGACATGATGCTGACTTATATGAGACAGCAGGCACAGACTGCTATTGATACAGCGGACATTATTATTTTCGTTGTGGATGTGAAGCAGGGACTGGTGGATGCCGACTTTAAGGTGGCGGACATGCTGCGCCGTGCCCAGAAGCCGGTGGTTCTTTGTGTCAACAAAGTCGATGATTTTAATAAATACCAGGCAGATGTCTATGAATTTTACAATCTGGGTATCGGCGACCCGATGCCGGTTTCTGCTGCCAATATGCTTGGTATTGGTGATATGCTGGACGAAGTTATTAATCATTTTGGCGACAAAGGACAGAATGAAGTGGAGGACGAGCGTCCGCGGATTGCCATTGTCGGCAAGCCAAACGTTGGTAAATCATCCATGATTAATAAGCTGCTGGGCGAAGACCGTGTAATTGTTTCCAATATTGCCGGTACAACCAGGGATGCCATTGACACAGCAGTCACATTTAATAAGAAAGAATATGTGTTTATTGATACTGCAGGCCTGCGCCGTAAGAGCAAGGTGAAAGAGGAAATTGAGCGTTTCAGTATCGTCCGTACGGTTGCAGCGGTAGAACGTGCCGATGTAGTTATCGTGGTGATTGACGCTACGGAAGGTATTACCGAGCAGGATGCCAAGATTGCCGGTATTGCCCATGACAATGGCAAGGGTATTATTATTGCAGTTAATAAATGGGATGCCGTGGAGAATAAGGATGACAAGACGATTTACCGTCATCAGGAAAAGATTCGTGAAGTATTGTCCTTTGTTCCATATGCGGACATTGTTTTCATTTCGGCCCTGACCGGACAGCGTATGCCTAAATTATTTGAGCACATTGAAACGGTTATCCAGAACCAGAATATGCGCATTGGTACGGGTGTGCTGAATGAAATCATGATGCAGGCAGTATCACTGCAGCAGCCGCCATCTGACAAGGGTAAGAGACTGAAACTTTACTATATTACCCAGGTTTCTGTGAAACCACCGACGTTTGTTATTTTTGTAAATGATAAGGAACTTATGCATTTTTCCTATACCAGATACATTGAAAACAAGATAAGGGAAGCGTTTGGTTTCTCTGGAACGTCCTTGAAGTTTATTATTAAAGAACGTTCAGAAAACGGAAAATAATTACTTTGGAGGAATAATCGATGCTGTTATTTCAGTCGATTTTGTTATGCCTGCTGGCAGGCTACTTTTTTGGAGGCCTTTCCGGGGGCCATATTACCGGAAAAATTTACAAAACAGATGTAAGGCAGCATGGCAGTGGAAACCTTGGTGCCACCAATGTGCTCCGGACCCTTGGCTGGAAGGCAGCACTGCTGACTTTTGCGATTGATGTAGGCAAGGTCATCGGACCGGTTCTGGTTGTGCGCTATTTACTGTTTCCACAGTACGAAGCGTTTTCTTATGAGAACCAGCTGCTGGTGCTGTATGTGGCATTTGGTGCGGTAATCGGTCATAATTTTCCACTGGCGCTGAATTTCCACGGTGGCAAGGGGGTTGCCTGCCTGGCAGCAACCATTTTAATGTTTGACTGGAGAATGGCGGTTTTGGAACTGATTGTATTTGTCGTAATTGTAGCAATTACAAGATATGTTTCCCTGGGTTCCATTATTGTTTCCCTGATTTTCTTTATCTGGATTTTTATTGTCCATGATGCCACACTGCATATGGCACTGATTGCCGGAGCCTTTCCGGTATCCGTGATTTTCATGCACCGGTCCAACATTGTGCGGCTCGTAAAGGGAACAGAGAACAAGCTTGGTGCGAAAAAGAACTAAAAGAGGTAAATAGCTATGAAAGTATCAGTGTTAGGAGCGGGTACCTGGGGTACTGCGCTGGCAATCTTACTTGCTGAAAATAAACATGAAGTAACCATCTGGTCAGCTCTGCCAAAGGAAGTAGAGGAGCTGGATAAAAACCGTGCTTCCATAAAAAATCTTCCGGGGGCAGTACTGCAGGATTCTGTTGTTGTAACTGCTGATTTAGAGCAGGCGTTAAAGGCGCCGGAGATGATTGTTATGGCGGTGGCATCGGTATTTGTCAGACAGACAGCGAACCGCATTTCCTCCCTGATTCCAAAGGGAATGATTATTGTCAATGTGGCAAAGGGTGTGGAAGAAGCTACCCTGAAGACACTGACCGAGGTGATTGAAGACGAAATTCCGCAGGCAGAAGTGGCGGTGTTATCCGGTCCAAGCCATGCGGAAGAGGTCAGCAGAAAAATTCCGACCACGATTGTGGCAGGAGCAAAGAAAAAACAGGTGGCAGACAAAATCCAGGATGCGTTTATGAACGAATTCTTCCGTGTGTATACCAGTCCGGATGTCATCGGCATCGAACTGGGCGGTTCTTTAAAGAATGTCATTGCACTGGCGGCTGGTGTACTGGACGGTCTGGGTCTTGGTGACAATACCAAGGCAGCTCTGATGACCAGAGGCATTGCAGAAATTTCCCGTCTTGGTATGGCTATGGGCGGCAAATATGAAACGTTCGCCGGTTTATCCGGTATGGGAGACCTGATGGTAACCTGTACCAGCAAACACAGCCGTAACCGGAATGCCGGTTTTCTCATTGGTCAGGGAAAGACACCGGAGGAAGCAATGAAGGAAGTAAACCAGGTGGTAGAAGGTGTGCTTTCTGCAAAGGCTGCGTATAAACTTGGTCAGAAATACGAAGTGGAACTTCCAATCGTAGAGCAGGTAAATAAGGTACTGTTTGAAAATAAGTCCGTGAAAGAAGCCATGTATGATTTGCTGATCCGCCAGAAGACGGAAGAACATTCGGCACTGATCTGGGAAGAGTAAATTCGCCTGAACAGGTAATCGGGATAAAACTCCGGTTTTCCTCTGTGTTTCAGCTAAGAAAAAGCATCCTCCGCTTTGGATGGTGGGGGTGCTTTTTTATGATGATTAAACAAGAACAGCTTCAGAATTACGAATTTTCTATTTTGTGAATTCCATTCATTTTTTCCATCCTACCCTCATATAGTATACAAACAATGCCGCAATAGATAATTATTGGACATAAGGAGGGCACACATGGAAAATCATGCATTTAACGTCTATAAAGATATTCAGTCCAGAACCAACGGCGCCCTGTATCTTGGCGTGGTAGGTCCGGTAAGAACAGGAAAATCTACTTTTATCAAGCGTTTCATGGACGTTCTTGTCCTGCCAAACGTAACAGAACCCCACATCAGGCAGCAGATTACGGATGAACTTCCCCAGAGCGGGAATGGAAAAACCATTATGACAACAGAACCGAAATTTATTCCCATGACCCCTGCAGCGATTGCGCTGGAAGACGGTTCGGAAATCAGGCTTCGCTTTATTGACTGTGTCGGTTATATGACCGAAGGGGCGCTGGGACTGATGGAGGATAATGTGCAGCGGATGGTAAAAACCCCCTGGAGCGCAGCAGAAATTCCATTTGCGGAAGCGGCGGCCATTGGCACCAGAAAAGTAATTGAAGACCATTCCACGATTGGAATTGTGATTACCACAGACGGCAGTTTTGGCGAAATTCCAAGAGAAAATTATACTGCACCGGAAGAACAGACCATCCGGGAACTGCAAAGCATTGGAAAGCCTTTTGTTGTACTGCTGAATTCTGCACACCCGAATGCGGTGGAGACAAAGGAACTTGCAGCTTCGATGGAAGAAGAATACCATGCCTCCGTAATTCCGGTGAACTGTATGACTTTGAATGCGGAGGATATTACACATATTATGGACCAGATTGTGTCCTCTTTTCCTGCCAACATCATTTATTTCTCCCTGCCGAAGTGGGTAGAACTGCTGCCAGCGGAAAATGCCATCAGAAAAGGGGTCATCCAGTCGGTGCAGGAGTATCTTTCTTCGGTCTCTTCCATGAAGGATGTACTTGCGGAAAAAGAAAATCTTTCCGGTGATTACATAAAGCAGTTTGACATTGGGAAACTGCGCCGGGAAGACGGAGTGGTAGTCATTGAAATCCGCATTAAGGACGAATACTATTATGGTATGCTGAGTGACCTGACCGGAACAACGATTACGAATGAAGCAGAGTTTTTACAGACCATCCGTACCATGGCAGACAGCCGGAAGGAGTGCGAAACTCTTGGAAACGCCTGGGGTGAAGTGAAGGAAAACGGGTATGGTGTTGTTTATCCGCAGGCAGAACAGATCCGTATTTCTGACCCGGAGCTTGTGAAGCATGGCGGCAAGTATGGTGTAAAACTGAAAGCGACAGCGCCATCGACCCAGTTAATCCGGGCAGATATTGAAATTGAGATTGCTCCAATTGTCGGAACCATGGAGCAGGCCAATGATCTGATTGAATATATGAGACAGCAGGTGGCGGAAGGCAATGATGGTATTTTTGAAACAAATATTTTTGGAAAAACAGTACGTCAGCTGATTGAGGACGGTATTGAAGAAAAGATAGGAAATATTACCCAGGAAAGCAGGGATAGGCTGCAGCATACCATGCAGAAAATCGTAAACGAGTGTAACCGGGGGATTATCTGCATTATTCTTTAAAATATGTGTTGTCACTGCTATAAAAAATTGCACAGAAAACGTTGACAGATTTTGGACAGTTTGCTATAATGTACACGTAATAAATTTAATAATTATGTAACATTTTATAGATAGAATCATCATTTTTATGAAAGAGTGTTTAATAAAAGTAACAAATTGTCCAAAAAATTAGAATGTTGACGGAGGAACGGATGAAAAGAATCGCAAAAACAGCAGTATGTCTGCTTACTATTGGTATTATGACCTTCCAGGGACCACTGGTGGCTGCTCATGCAGGAGTAGTAGAAGGTGGTACTACATCCATTGGAGGAATTACAGGAGCACTGGATAAGTATTTTTCCAATACGGAGGAATCGGAGGAGGATACTACAACAGAACTGTTTGCTTCTGCTTATGTAGCACCGGAAAATCTGGCAATTGCCGATGTAAATGATTTATTATATGTCAGAAAGGGGCCGGGTACCTCTTACGATAAGGTTGGTTTTCTTGCAAAGAACAGTGCCTGTATCGTAGAATCCATTGATGAAAACGGCTGGGCAAAGATTACCTCCGGCAAGGTGGAAGGTTATGCCTGTGCGGATTATCTGTTATTAGGGGAAGATGCCATTGCAAGAGCAAAAGAGAATGCGACGCTGTGTGCGATTGTAAATTCTACAGTAAGCGGGCTGAATGTCCGTAAAGAGCCAAGTACTGATGCGGAAATCGTTACAAAGGTAAAAGCAGGAGAACGTCTGGCAGTCAGCAAGGAAGTGGTACTGAATAAAGACGATGCCAATGCCCAGATCTGGGTAGAAGTAAAGGTAGATGATGATGCCAATGCAAATGCTGTGGCATATGTATCTTCGGACTATGTTACCATTTCTTATGAACTGAACTGGGCAACCAAGTATACTCCATATGGTTCTGATGTTTCTGACCTTCGTGTGCGTATCTGTGATTATGCAAAGAAGTGGATTGGTACCAGATATGTCTGGGGTGGCAACAGCTTAAGTTACGGTATTGACTGCTCCGGTTTTGTCAGCCAGGTATATAAGCATTTTGGTTACACCATGCCTAGAGTATCCCGTGATATGGCAAAGACCTACAAGACCATATCCATTTCACAGTTGAAGCCGGGTGATTTAGTATTCTATGGAAATTCTTCCACCGGATATATTAATCACGTAGCAATGTATATTGGAAATGGTCAGGTAATACATTCCAGTACAAATTACAGTGGTGTGGCAATTTCCAGTATGTATTTCTATTCCATCATTAAGTGTGGAAGAGTTATCAATGATTAAAAAATGAACCATTGTCCAAAAGAGTTCCGCTTGCGGAACTCTTTTTTCTGTGGTATGATGTACAATGCGAAGTTGTGCCTGGTTTTATGGTTCACATACTGGTATAAAGAAGATTACTGTTTATGAGGTACGAATGAACAGTAACCAGAAATGAGGATGAGGATGGAAATTGTATGGGTAATACTTGCCCTGATGCTGCTTTTATGCCTGAAGGGAATGTACGACAAGAAAAAAAATTTCGACCGTCTGGTTGTCCGGCTTCAGAAAAGCTGGGGAGTAATTCCAGAAGAGGAATATACGGAAGTAAAATTTCATTCTCTGCAGTATTATTATAATCATAAATTTGCAGAGAAGAAGGAAGACCGCTTTTTTCTGGATGATATCACCTGGAATGATCTGAACATGGATGAGCTGTTTTTTATGTTAAACAGTGCCGGGTCTGCCATGGGGGAGGAAGTGCTGTGGGCACTGCTGCATGAGTTAAAGTTTGAGGAAGCACCATTAAAAGAACGGGAAAAGGTAATACAGTTCTTTCAGAAAAATGAGGAAGCACGACTGAAGCTTGCGACGGCGTTTGCCCTGATTGGAAAAAACAAAAAGGTTTCTATTTATGAATATATGGACCAGATAGACCAGGTGCGTCAGGAATCGAATCTGATGCATTATATTGGAATAGCAGGAATTTTATGTTCCATTGTGCTTCTTATATTTAATATAGGGGAAGCCGGTTTACTGCTGGTTGGTTTTATCCTGTTTAATCTGCTGACCTACTACAGGCGGAAAGGGGAAATAGAGATTTATTATGCAGCTATTTCCTATCTGATCCGCATGTTAAAGCATGCAGAGAATCTGGCGAAAGAGGATATCCTGGAGCTGGAAAATTATTATGCAGAACTCCGGACCTGTACTGCAGAGCTGAAAGCTTTCCGTAAAGGTGCTCCGGCAGTGGCACCGCAGAATCCAACCGGAGATATGCTGTCTTTTTTTCTGGATTACCTGCGGATATTATTCCATACGGATCTGATCCGTTTTAACCGGATGATGACACAGTATTTTGCGAAAAAAGATGTCCTGGTGAAAGTATTTGAAACCATCGGTTTTCTGGATGCCATGTGTGCCGTTGCTTCTTTCCGTACCAGCCTGGGCAGTTACTGCCAGCCGGAGTTTACGGAGGAGACAGGCTATCATGCCGTGACGATGTACCATCCGTTTCTTCAGAAACCGGTGCCTGCTACCATACAGACAAAACGTTCCGTGCTGATTACCGGTTCCAATGCGTCCGGCAAATCCACGTTTATTAAGGCTGCTGCCATGAATGCCATTATGGCACAGACAATTCATACGGTTTGTGCCGAAAGTTATCAGGCCTCCTTTTTTAAAGTTATGACCAGCATGGCACTGACAGACAATCTGTTCGGAAATGAGAGTTATTATATTGTAGAAATCAAGTCGTTGAAGCGTATTTTAGATGCTACCGGAGGTGATGTTCCGGTGCTGTGCTTTGTGGATGAGGTGCTTCGTGGTACGAATACGGTAGAGCGTATTGCGGCTTCTTCCCGGATTCTGCACTCCATTGCCAATACCAATGCGCTGATGTTTGCGGCAACCCACGATATTGAACTGACCTATATGCTGGAAGAATGTTTTGAAAATTATCATTTTGAAGAAAAGATATTAGAAGATAACATTTTATTTGATTACCAGTTAAAGAACGGACGGGCAACGTCCCAGAATGCCATTGCACTGCTGGGACTGCTTGGTTATCCGGAGGAAGTAACGGCAAAGGCAGGACAGACTGCGGCACGTTTTCTGGAGACTGGGGAATGGGAAACAATAAAATAAAAGACGAGAAGGAAGGTAACTGCATGAAAGTGACAATTTATACAGATGGTTCTGCCAGAGGAAACCCGGACGGACCGGGAGGGTACGGCACCATTTTAAGTTATATTGACGGTTCCGGCAAAGAGCATATCCGGGAGTATTCCCAGGGATATAAAAAAACAACCAACAACCGCATGGAGCTTCTGGCTGCCATTGTAGGTCTGGAAGCGTTGATTCGTCCCTGTGAAGTAACACTGTATTCGGATTCCCAGTATTTAATCAAAGCGTTTAATGAACACTGGCTGGAAGGCTGGATTAAAAAAGGCTGGAAGCGGGGGAAAAATGAACCGGTAAAAAATGTGGACCTATGGAAACGGCTGTTAAAAGCAAAAGAACCCCACAAGGTTGAATTTATCTGGGTGAAAGGTCATGCCGGACATCCACAGAATGAACGCTGTGATTTGCTGGCAACGACAGCGGCGGATTCTGGTGACCTGCTGGATGATGTGGTGCAGGAATAAGCACCGCCATTTACCATTGAAAAAAACAGGGGGAAATTGATATGGCTGAATTTACGCCAATGATGATGCAGTATCTGGAAACAAAAGAGCAGTATAAAGATTGTATTTTATTTTACCGGCTGGGAGATTTTTATGAAATGTTCTTTGAGGATGCGGTTACGGTATCCCGGGAACTGGAGCTGACGCTGACAGGAAAAAGCTGTGGTCAGGAAGAGAGGGCACCTATGTGCGGTATTCCGTACCATGCGGTGGACGGTTATTTAAACCGGCTGATTGGCAAAGGCTACCGTGTTGCCATCTGTGAGCAGGTGGAAGACCCGAAAGCTGCCAAGGGACTGGTAAAGCGTGAGGTGACCCGCATTGTTACACCGGGCACGAACCTGAATACCCAGACCATGGATGAATCAAAAAATAATTATCTGATGGGTGTAACGTATTTTGATGAATGTTATGGTATTTCCACCGTAGATGTTACTACCGGAGATTATTACGTCACGCAGGTAGAGGAACTTCGTCAGGCCATGGATGAAATTATCAAGTTCATGCCATCGGAAATCATATATAACCCGGCTCTGGAGATGTCCGGTATGGAGCTGGAGGATTTAAGAAACCGTCTTGGTATTGCCATGACGCCACTGGCTGACTGGTATTTCGACGGAGAAATCTGTGAAAAGGAATTAAAACAGCATTTTAAAGTAGGAACCCTGGACGGACTGGGGTTAAAGGATTTTGACATCGGCACGATTGCCGCAGGAGCCGTACTGCGCTATCTTTATGAAACGCAGAAAAATTCTTTGAGCCATATTACAAGACTTCTGACCTATCTGCCGGGAAAATATATGGTAATTGACAGTTCCACCAGAAGAAATCTGGAACTGACGGAAACCCTGCGGGAAAAACAGAAGCGGGGTTCCCTGCTCTGGGTACTGGATAAGACAAAGACTGCCATGGGTGCCAGAATGCTCCGCAGTTTTATGGAGCAGCCGCTGATTAAGAAGCAGGAGATTGAAGAACGTCTGGACGCCATCGAAGAATTGAACCAGCATGTGATTACCCGGGAGGAAATGCGGGAATATCTGGACGCTATCTATGACCTGGAACGTCTGATGGGCAGGGTCAGTTATAAGACGGCCAATCCAAGGGATTTGATTGCGCTGATGAATTCCCTGCAGATGCTGCCTCATATCCGGATTCTGTTACAGGAGCTGGGAGCAGCGGAATGGAAACAGATTTTAGGGGATATGGATCCGCTTCAGGATATCGAAGGTCTGATTCAGGCTGCCATTGATCCGGAACCACCGCTGACAATTAAAGAGGGCGGCATTATTAAAACCGGATATAATGAGGAAGTGGACCGCCTGCGTCTGGCAAAGACAGAAGGCAAAAACTGGCTGGCAAATCTGGAAGCCGAGGAACGGGAACGTACCGGAATCAAAAATTTGAAAGTGAAATTCAACCGGGTATTTGGTTACTATTTAGAAGTTACCAATTCCTACAAGGATCTGGTGCCGCAGGAGTGGATACGCAAACAGACGCTGGCAAATGCCGAGCGTTATACTACACCGGAACTGAAAAAAATGGAAGAAGATATTTTAGGGGCGGAGGACAAGCTGTTTTCTCTGGAATATGACCTGTTTACGGAACTCCGGGATAAAATTGCAGGTGAGGTGCTTCGTATCCAGCAGACTGCCAAAGCGGTAGCAAAGGCAGATGCCTATGTTTCCCTGGCACTGGTGGCAGAGCGGAACCGTTACGTAAGACCGGCCATCAACGAAAATGGTGTAATCCGTATCAGGAACGGACGTCATCCGGTAGTGGAGCAGATGATTCCAAACGATATGTTTGTGGAGAATGATACTCTGCTGGACAATGATAAAAACCGTGTTTCCATTATTACCGGACCGAATATGGCAGGTAAGTCCACGTATATGCGCCAGACAGCGCTGATTGTGCTGATGGCACAGGTGGGCAGTTTTGTGCCGGCAGAAAGTGCGGAAATCGGCATCGTAGACCGTATTTTTACACGGGTCGGTGCTTCGGATGACCTGGCTTCCGGTCAGAGTACTTTTATGGTGGAAATGACAGAAGTTGCCAATATTTTAAGAAATGCCACAAGAAACAGCCTGCTGATTTTAGACGAAATCGGCCGTGGTACCAGTACATATGACGGTCTTAGTATTGCCTGGGCAGTCGTGGAGCATATTGCGGACGCAAAAAAACTGGGGGCAAAAACGTTGTTTGCCACCCACTATCACGAGCTGACGGAGCTGGAAGGACGCTTAAACAGCGTGAACAATTACTGCATTGCGGTCAAAGAACAGGGAGAAGACATCATTTTCCTGCGTAAAATTATTAAGGGCGGTGCGGATAAGAGTTATGGTATCCAGGTGGCAAAGCTGGCAGGTGTGCCGGAGGATGTGTTAAAACGGGCCTACCAGATTGCAGACCAGCTGGCACAGAATGATATCAATACTTCCAGTGTGCTGGGACAGACCGATGCTGCCAGACCAAAAGCGGCAGACACAGTGGAAGAACAGGCGGCAGATAAGGAAAAGCTTCATGGAAAAGCCCAGGAAGAGGAGACGGAGGAAAAAAAGCCGGCAAAGAAAGTTTCCCAGGGAAAGAATTATCTTCCGGGGCAGCTTAGTCTGTTTGCAGAACCGGAGGAGGATTATTCTGAAGTAATTGCGGCACTGCGTTCCGTGGAGATTTCCAGAATGACACCGCTGGAGGCACTGAACCGGCTGTATGCACTGCAGGAAATGCTGAAATAACAAGGTCTTATGCAGTGTCAGTACAGACAAAACTGAGAAATGAGGGAATGTATGGGCAGAATTAATATATTAGACCAGGCAACCATAAACCAGATAGCTGCGGGCGAGGTGGTGGAACGTCCATCGTCCGTGGCGAAGGAACTGGTGGAAAATGCCATTGATGCCGGAGCAACCGCAGTTACCGTGGAAATCAAAGAAGGTGGTATTTCCCTGCTCCGTGTCACGGACAATGGCAGCGGTATGGAACAGGAGGATATCCGCACAGCCTTTTTACGGCATGCCACAAGTAAAATAAAATCCGCCCTGGATCTGATTACTGTGGGCAGTCTTGGTTTCCGTGGAGAAGCTTTATCCAGTATCTGTGCCGTGGCACAGGTGGAACTTCTGACAAAAACAAAAGAAGCTTTTATTGGTTCCCGTTATGCGATTGAGGGTGGCGTGGAAAAGGCATTCGAGGAAGCCGGATGTCCTGCCGGAACGACTTTTCTTGTCAGAAACCTGTTTTATAATGTGCCTGCCCGAAAGAAGTTTTTAAAAACTGCCATGACGGAAGGTGGTTATATTAATGAACTGATGGAGCGCATGGCTTTGTCCCGTCCGGACATTTCCTTTAAATACATGAACAATGGAAAGACCGTACTGCATACCACCGGGGGAAATGAGTTAAAAGATATTATTTACCACATTTACGGCAGGGATATTGCAGCAGCGGTGCTTCCGGTGAAGTACCCAAAGGATGAATTTGGGATAGAACTTTCCGGTTATATCGGCAAACCGCTGATTGCCAGAGGAAACCGGGGGCAGGAAAATTATTTCATCAACGGCAGATATATTAAATGTGCCATTATTAACCGGGCGATTGAGGATGCCTACAAGTCGTATATGATGGGGCATAAGTATCCATTTACGGCAATCCATATTACGGTGCCGCCGGAATTTATTGATGTCAATGTACATCCGTCCAAAATGGAACTGCGTTTTTCTAATAATGAGGCGATTTATCATGCAGTATTCCAGGTCATCCGGGATACGCTGGCAGGTAAAAATATGATTGTTCCGGTGTCTCTTTCGGAAAAGGAAGACCGTCAGGAGCAGAAGAGGGAAGTTCTGCAGCAGCAGAAAGTTTCTGTACCGGAACCATTTGAAGTAAAACGTAAAGAACAAAAAGAGTGGCACGGCGGAGCTGCTCCGGTTGAAACGGCTGTGCCCCAGAAAAATCCGGTAGTCACAAAACCAGCGGTACAGGAAAATAAAGCAAAGATTCCACAGATAAAAGAACCGGAAGCAGAATATAAGGCAGCACCTCCGGTAAAACCACTACTGGAACAGGCAGAAGAAAAACAGATTTCTACTCCTGTAGAAAATAAGGATACACCTGTAGAACGGGCGGCAAAAGAAGAAATAGTGGAGAAAACGGAGCAGATGACGCTTCCGGTGGATCTGCTTTCCAAAGACAACCGGAAAGAGTTTCATCTGATTGGCCAGTTGTTTGCCACGTACTGGCTCATTGAAATGGAGGAACAACTGTTCATTATCGATCAGCACGCTGCCCATGAAAAAGTGTTGTTTGAACGTACGATGGAAAAACTGAGAAATCAGGAAGAAATCATTACCCAGACGCTTCTTCCTCCGCTGGTTATTTCCCTTACCATGCGGGAGGCGGACTGTATGAAGCGTAATCTGGCTGTTTTTGAACGGCTGGGCTTTGTATTGGAAGAGTTTGGCGGTCTGGAATACAAGATAACAGAAGTTCCGGCAGATTTAGTGACAGTGGACAGTAAGGAACTTCTGACGGAAGTATTAAATACCCTGTTGGCAGAGCGGGAATTTAAAAATGCGGATGTACTTCTGGAAAAGGTGGCGTCCATGTCCTGTAAAGCAGCGGTCAAGGGGAATCACCGTATGTCGGAGGCAGAGGCAAAGCAGCTGATTTCCGATATGCTGACGCTGGAAAATCCGTATCATTGTCCGCATGGCAGACCAACCACAATTTCCATGTCCAGATATGAACTGGAACGGAAATTCAAGCGGATTGTATAACAGAACAACTAATATATGGAGTATAGAAAAGATATGAAACAACCACTGGTTATTCTTACTGGACCGACCGCCGTGGGCAAGACAAAGCTTTCCATTGCCTTGGCAGAAGCGGTCAATGGTGAAATAATTTCTGCAGATTCCATGCAGGTGTATAAACGAATGAATATTGGTACAGCAAAAATTCTCCCGGAGGAAATGCAGGGAGTACCCCATCATCTGATTGATATACTGGAGCCGGAGGAAGAGTTTAATGTGGTACTGTTTGCACGTCTGGCAAAACAGGCCATACAGCAGTGCCGGAGCCGGGGGAAAATTCCGATTCTGGTGGGCGGCACCGGCTTTTATATCCAGGCGGTGCTGTACGATATTGATTTTACGGAAAATGATGACGACAAATCTTACCGTGAAGAGCTGGAACGGCTGGCAGCAGAACAGGGAGCGGAAGTTCTTCATGAACGGCTGCGGCTGGTGGATGAAAAAGCAGCAGCAGAAATTCATCCAAATAACGTGAAGCGGGTCATCCGGGCGCTGGAATTTTATGAAAAAAGCGGCGGTCAGAAGATTTCCGACCATAATGAGGAACAGAAGCAGAAAGAATCGCCATACAATTTTGCGTATTTTGTACTGAATGATGACCGTGCCGTACTGTATGAGCGGATTAACCGCCGTGTGGATGTCATGCTGGAAGAAGGACTTGTGAAGGAAGTTGCCGGACTTCTGGAAGCAGGCGTTCCGTCTTCCTCCGTATCCATGCAGGGACTTGGATATAAAGAAATTGTGGCATATCTGCGGGGCGAATGTTCCCTGGAGGAAGCGGTCTATATTTTAAAAAGGGATACCAGACATTTTGCCAAGCGGCAGATTACCTGGTTTAAGCGGGAAGAAGATGTTTTCTGGCTGAACCGTCCGGAGTATGACCAGTCGGAAGAGAAAATTCTTGGGGAAATGCTCCGGATACTCCGGGAGAGAGAAATTCTGTAATATGATTGCATTGGATAATTTTGGAGGTAACTATGAAAACAGCATTATACAGTATGTACCGTCAGTTAAAAATTTCTGACGATGTATTAAATTATTGTTCCAGAATTGAGGACAGATT
>JAGBBW010000080.1 GCA_017938285.1 Lachnospiraceae bacterium | reverse complement strand
ACTACAACTGGACCGATAACATCCGTGACTGGTGTATTTCCAGACAGTTATGGTGGGGTCACAGAATTCCGGCATATTACTGCCAGAAGTGTGGCGAGGTTATCGTTGCAAAGACCTCCGAGGCTCCAAAGGTTTGTCCAAAGTGTGGCTGTGAGCATTTAGAACAGGACCCGGATACCCTGGATACCTGGTTCTCCTCCGCATTATGGCCATTCTCCACGCTTGGCTGGCCGGAAAAGACGAAGGATTTAGAGTACTTCTATCCGACGGACGTATTAGTAACTGGTTACGACATTATCTTCTTCTGGGTAATCCGTATGATTTTCTCCGGTTACGAGCATATGCAGGAGAAGCCGTTCAAGACGGTATTATTCCACGGTCTGGTTCGTGACTCCCAGGGACGTAAGATGAGTAAGTCCCTGGGCAACGGTATTGACCCACTGGAAGTAATTGATAAGTACGGTGCAGACGCTCTCAGATTTACTCTGATTACCGGTAACGCACCTGGTAACGACATGCGTTTCTACTGGGAAAGAGTAGAGGCAAGCAGAAACTTTGCCAACAAGGTATGGAACGCTTCCCGTTTCATTATGATGTATATGGACCAGATGGCAGAAGCAGGACTGAAGTTCGATATAAAGTCTGTAGCAAAAGAAAGTCTGGAAGATGCGGACTGCTGGATTTTATCCAGATTCAATACCGTAGTAAAAGAAGTAACCGACAATATGGAAAGCTTTGAGCTTGGTGTAGCAGCCCAGAAGATTTACGATTTCATCTATGATGATTTATGTGACTGGTACATCGAAATGGTAAAGCCTCGTTTCTATGGGGATAACGCTTCCTCCAAGGAAACTGCAATGTGGACACTTCGCCATGTTCTGACTGGAGCATTAAAGCTGTTGCACCCATATATGCCGTTTATTACCGAAGAAATCTTCTGTACCTTAAAGGAAGCAGAAGGAACTCTGGAGGAAAATGAGTCCATTATGATTTCTGAATGGCCGGTTTACAATGCAGAGTACGATTTTGCAGACAAGGCTGCGGCTGTAGAAATGATTAAGGAGGCCGTTAAGGGTATCCGTAACGTTCGTACCCAGATGAACGTACCACCAAGCAGAAAGGCAACTGTATACGTTGTTTCCGCAGAGCAGGCAGTGCGTGACACCTTCGAAGGAAGCAAGGTATTCTTTGCAACCCTGGGCGGTGCCAGCGAAGTTCTCATTCAGGAGGACAAGACAGGAATTGCAGAGGACGCTGTTTCTGCGGTACTTCCACAGGCGGTTATTTACATTCCATTCTCCGATTTAGTTGACATTGAGAAGGAAATTGAGCGTCTGAACAAGGAAAAGGCACGTCTGACCGGCGAAATCAAGCGTGGCGAGGGCATGCTTTCCAATGCAAACTTCGTGGCGAAGGCTCCGGAGGCAAAGATTGCAGAAGAACGTGCAAAATTAGAAAACTACAAGAGCATGATGGCTCAGGTAGAAGAAAGACTGGCTGCGCTGGCAAAGTAAGTCAGAAATCCGCCATTGTGGTAATTAATTACGAAAGAGAGTGTGGGAATCCGGGCGCTTTTTGACGGATTTCCACAGCTTATGCGGTGAAAGTTTGATTTTACTGGTATATTCTCTTGCATTTTGGGAAACAGAAAGGTAAGATGAAATAGCAGCACAGAAAGGATGTAACCCATGATTAATTTTGAAGAAGAGCTTGCTAAGTTTCAGCCGAGTCTGGAAATTGATGAAGCGGAAGAGGCAATTCTGCACAATGACCTGACGGATATTTCTGATATTATCGAAACTATTTTAAAGTCAGGCAATAAATAGAAGGGGACGAAGTAGTATGAATTGTCCAAGATGTGGCCAGGCAATTACGAGATGGCGGAAACGCTGTGAGTTTTGCGGGCAGGATATCAGCGTGTATGAGCGTCTGCAGCGGCTGTCCAATTCCTTTTACAATAAAGGTCTGGAGCGGGCGAAGGTCCGGGATTTAAGCGGCGCCATTGTCATGCTGAAAAAAAGTCTGGAAATCAATAAAGAAAATACAGAAGCAAGAAATCTTCTGGGGCTTGTCTATTTTGAGATGGGGGAAGTGGTGGCTGCCATCAGTGAGTGGGTTATCAGCCAGAATTTCCAGCCGGAGGATAACAAAGCAGCTTATTTTCTTAAAAAGGTGCAGTCGGATACTGTAGCCTTTGATTCCATGAACCAGACAATTAAAAAATATAATATTGCGCTGGCGAATGCCAGGCGTCAGGATGATGACCTTGCGGTGTTACAGTTAAAGCGTGTCATCAGTGTGAATCCGAAATTTATACAGGCACTGCTTCTGCTGGCACTGGTTTATCTGCGGAATTGTGAGTACGAAAAGGCAAAGCGCTGTCTGGTCCGTGTCCAGAAAATTGATGTGGGCAACGTCATGGCACTGCGGTATCTGGAGGAAATCCGCTTAAATACCCAGCAGGGTGGTCAGGGAAACAGTGACAGTGGAAAGGAATCTCCGGAATCGTCAGGTTTGTCCCAGATGGTACCGGTAAATTCCTATCAGGAGGATAAGCCGAATTTTATGGCGTTTCTTACGTTTTTCCTTGGTATCTTAATTGGTGTTGCCGTTATTTATTACATGGCGGTGCCAAATATCAGGAAGAGTATTATGGCAGAGTATAATCAGAAAGAGCGGGATTACAGTGCAGTAATCAGTTCCAAAGATGTGACCATATCTTCGCTGGAAAGCAATATCCGGATTCTGGAAAGTAAAATTGATGATCTGGAAAGAACACTTCGTCAGGAGGAAGGATATACGCTGACGGATTATGGACCGCTGATAGAGCAGTTGTATCTGTACCAGATGTATGAAAAAGTGGAAGAACCATCCATGGAGCAGACAGAAGCCATGATTGAAGGTCTGGAAGCTGTGGATATGAGTAAGATTACAGATGTGGCAGCAGTCAGTCTGTATGAAAGCATGGAACAGGAACTGAAAACAAAAGCAGGAGCGTATTATCTTGCCCAGGGTATGGAGCTTTATGCCCAGGACAATAAAGAAGCCGCCCTGCCGGTGCTGGAACAGGCATATCTTTATATACCGGGAGAACCGGAAGTGCTGTATCATCTGGCCAGAATATACCATGGTCTTGGAGATCTGGAGCAGGCAATGGCTTTATATGAGACGCTGATTGCGGAACATAAGGAGTCTACCAGAAGCCAGGAAGCACAGACATATCTGGATTATATTAAAGCAGCACAGTAAAAGAAACAAGGGATGAATGGAAAAGGATATAAAAACGAAAGAAACAGGATATCAGAAATCAGTGGATGGTATCCTGTTTCTTTTTTAAATCAAGATGTAAATAAATGTTATTATAAAGAAAAATGTTACATCAAAAAGGAGGAAGTGTATTGTGAAAGCAGAACAGTTTGAAGTGGATGGCAAAACCATGACCATCCGGTTAGGAGAAGACCTGGACCATCATAATGCAGTCTATATCCGGGAAATGGCAGACTGCTATATTGAAAAATATCCGATTGACCGGGTGGTTTTTGATTTTGGCGGGGTAAAATTCATGGACAGTTCAGGAATTGGCGTGATTATGGGGAGGTATAAGCAGATGAGTTACGTGGGCGGAAAAGTCTTTGTCCGTGGAATTGGAAAAAGTGTGGACCGGATTTTCCAGATGTCCGGGCTATATAAGTTGGTTACCAGATTAGATGCAGCAGAGGAGGCGTAAAAATGGAAAATCAGAGAAATGTTTGTGAAATTGATTTTTTGGCGGTATCAGAAAATGAGGCTCTGGCGAGAATGGTGGTGGCAGCCATGTTAATGCCGTTAAATCCAACGGTGGATGAACTGGCAGATATTAAGACGGCAGTATCGGAGGCAGTCACCAATGCCATTATTCACGGATATAACCAGAATGCGGTGGGAATGGTACATATGCGTTGTGAACTGGATGGTAAGCTGGTGACGATTGTGGTATCGGACCATGGCGTGGGGATTGAAAATATTGAGCAGGCCATGGAACCGTTGTATACCTCAAAACCGGAGCTGGAACGCTCGGGTATGGGATTTTCCTTTATGGAGGCTTTTATGGAGACGCTTTCCGTAGAGTCTGCACCTGGAAAGGGTACAGTGGTTAAGATGACAAAACAGATTTGCCTGCCGGAACCGGATGGACAGGTCCCGGAAGAGTAACGGAGGTGGCCATGGATATCCAATTACTGATTCGGAAGGCACAGGAAGGGGATAAACTGGCAAGGGAACAGGTGATAAATGACAATGTCGGACTGGTATGGAGTATTGTACGGCGTTTTTTGGGCAGAGGGCAGGAGGCAGACGATCTGTTTCAGATTGGAGTGATTGGTCTGATGAAGGCGGTGGACAAGTTTGATTTGTCGTATGACGTGATGTTTTCCACGTATGCAGTACCAATGATTGCGGGAGAAATTAAGCGGTATCTCCGGGATAATAACAGTCTGATAAAAATGAGCCGTTCCATCAAGGAAAATGGCTGGAAAATCAAGGCCGCCAAGGAAAAACTGGCGTATGAGCTTGGCAGGGATGCCACAATGGAAGAACTGGCCGCTGCGACAGAACTTTCGATGGAAGATATTGTTATGGCAATGGAAGCAAACAGTGAAATTGAGTCCATTTATAAAACAGTTTACCAGGGAGATGGGAATGAGATTTATCTGGTGGACCGTATCCGGGAAGAAAAGAATGAAGCGGAAAGTCTGATTGACCGGATGACAGTACAGCAGTTGTTAGACAGTCTGACAGAAGAAGAGCGTCTGTTAATCACATCCCGCTATTTTGAGGATAAGACCCAGGTGGAAACGGCAAAACTGCTTGGTATCAGTCAGGTGCAGGTGTCACGTCTGGAAAAGAAAATTTTATTGAAAATGAGAAAAAATGTACAAGGCTGAATAAGAAGGAAAGAAATGCGGATACTAACAGAAACACCAGAAACAGTAAACAGAAAGGATTGGTGAGAACGTGTCCGCAAAACAGAAGGGAATTGTACTGGCTGCTTTGCTTATTGTGGTTTTAGCAGCTGTGGCACTGATACTGTATTCCCTCACACAGGTGCAGAATTATGATGGCATCTTTGTGAGCGGGGTAAGGCAGGTGCGTTTTTAAATGCAGACAGTATATATCAAAACAGAACTGAGCTGTCTGGTCAGGAATAAAAAAATTACCGTGGGTGATGTCTGCCAGGTATATGCTTACGAAGAGAAGGTAGCGAAAAAAGTAAGGGAAATAGAACTGTTCCGGATTAGTAAGCAGGAGAAACAGAAGATTTCCGTATCCTCGTTATATGTAATCCGGCACATTATGGATGCCGTACCGGACATTATGGTGGTGAATCTCGGAGAACCGGATTTTCTGCTGGAATATAAGCCACCGGTGCAGGAGAAAAAGTGGATGGATTATCTGAAGGCAGGTGTTGTAGGAATGATTGTTTTTTTTGGTTCTGCCTTTACGATTATGACATTTAATGAGGACGCCAATGTCGCTCTTATTTTTGAAAAAATTTATCAGAATACCGGAGGGAATCCATCCGGGAATGGATGGCTGGAATTATCGTATGCCATAGGACTTCCTTTGGGGATTTTACTCTTTTTTAATCATTTTGCTTCTGCAAAACTGAGCAGTGACCCGACACCACTGCAGATTCAAATGCGTCAGTACGAACAGCAGGAGGATACTACCATTATTGAAAATGCAGCAAGGAAGGGGGACAGACTGGAATGACCTGGTGGCAGAATGGAAGTTTTCTGGTGATAGGTCTGTGCGGCGGTCTTCTGGTAGCGGGAGGAATGTTTGCGTTTCTTGCGATGGCAGGAGTAGTAACCCGGCTGGCAGCAGGAACCAAAACAGCAAAATTTCTTTTGTTTTATGAAGATGCTGCTTTGTTTGGAGCTACGGTTGGAAATCTATGGTATATTTACCAGACCGGACTGCCCTCCGGCAGACTGGGACTGGGATTGTACGGACTGGGAGCCGGGATATTCACAGGCTGCCTTGCTGCTGCACTGGCGGAAGTAATCAACATGCTTCCGGTACTGAGCGAACGGGTCAGCCTGAAAAAAGGTATGACAGGGATTATGGTGCTGTTTGCTCTTGGAAAACTGGCAGGTGCGCTGTTTGATTTATATTTTGCATGAAGGGTAAAAGCAGAAAATGTGGCTATGGGAAAGGAGAAAAAGAGTTTATTATGGGACAGATAAATAAGGCGAGCCAGGATAAGGGCAGTCAGAATGGCGGTTATCAGGAACCGGTAACTGCAAAAAAAATCATGCAGGAGAAAAATACAGAAGAACAGGCAAAAAAATATAATGCGTATGTGGAAAATAAGACACCAAAGCCTGATTTATTAAAAAATATGGGATATGCCTTTCTGGTCGGCGGTATTATTTGTACCATTGGACAGGCATTCACCAGTTTTTATTCTTCCAGAGGTATGGCAGAGGAGGATGCGGCCGCCTATACGACAATCTCTCTTATTCTGCTGTCGGTGCTTCTGACTTCGTTTAATTTTTACCAGAAGGTGACCAAAATCGGAGGGGCAGGAAGTCTGGTACCGATTACTGGATTTGCGAATTCCGTGGCAGCTCCGGCAATTGAGTTTCAGAAGGAAGGACAGGTATTTGGTATCGGCTGCAAAATTTTTACGATTGCAGGACCGGTAATTTTGTTTGGTATTTTTTCCAGCTGGGTGCTGGGATTGATTTACTGGATAGGGACATTGCTGGGAGTGGTGTAGAGCCACTCCCTTTTCATAGTACTGTTCATACAAACTTCATATTCAAAGTTTAGAAAAAAGTTCATTATTTTGAATTGACGCAGCCGCAGAAAGAATGGTAAGATAATAGAAATGAAAAAGGAAAAAATCTTGTAATTGTGAAAGAACAGTTACAATAATTTTTCGGAATGGAGGCTGCAATGAGAAACAAAAAATGGCTGGCAGGTCTGGTTCTGGTCGCCGCCCTGGCAGGCTGCGGACAGACAGGGAATAACGAAGAAACAGTAAATAAAGGAACAGCAACGGTAACGCAGGCACCGGAGCCAACAAAAGAGCCGGTTGCAACACAGGCACCGGAAGCAACGGAAACTCCGTCCCCAACAGAAGGAGCAGAAGTATGGGTTCCTGCTGAAGCACCGGTAATCCGGAATGAACTTTCGGAAGAGGAAAAAGCAGTACGGCAGCAGAGTATTCTGGAGAAAGGCACATTTTTATTTTCCGGTAAGACAAATGAAGGATATTATCCAAATGATATAGAATGGCTGACTGGTGCGGCACCAGGAGATGCGGTAGCTCTTCTGTTTGCCTGTGACGATGTAACCCATGGCGGCTGGGGTGTGCTTGGCATGGATACGAAAGTGCAGGGAAAGCAGAAAAAGCTGCTGGATGTTACGGCTTTTTCGGATGAGCCGCAGAAGGAGCGTCTGCAGGTGTATTCCATTCAGGAACTGCTGGAACTGGCCGGAACGGACAGTGCTGCAGAGCTGACTTCCTTTTCCCTGGGTGCATGGAATGGTGGAAGAATTGCCGGACTTTATTATCTTCCGGAGACTGTGGTAACGGAACTGAACCAGTATCTGGCTGAAGTAGAGGAGGCGGAGCAGATTATACATACGTATACTGGCGGACTTTCAAATGAAAATGCCATAGAAAATGCAAAGGTTGTTTATGAGTATTTAAAAGAAGTGTATGGAACGGTCTGTCTCACGGGGCAGATGGAGTCTACCTGGATGGGGTCTCCGGATTATGAGCTGAACTATATTGAAAAGAACACCGGAAAGCTTCCGGCTATCCGTGGTCTTGACTTTATGCACAATGATTTTGCCGGTGTAACACAACGTGCAGAAGAATGGTGGGAAAAGGGAGGTATTCCTACCATATGCTGGCATACCGGTGCCAACTTTGCCAGTGGTTACAATGAAAGCAAAGATGACAATATTAACTGGGAAGAAGCGTTTATCCCGGGTTCTGATACTTACAATGCCCTGCTGGAGGGTATGGACCGTGCGGTACCGTATCTGCAGCAGTTAGAAGATGCAGGCGTTCCTGTACTCTGGCGTCCGTTCCATGAACTGGATGGCGGCTGGTTCTGGTGGAGCAAAGGCGGTGCGGATAATTTTGTGAAACTGTGGCAGCTGATGTACAGCCGTTATACCGATTTCTGGGGACTGGATAATTTAATCTGGGTATTTGGTTACTCCGGAAATGGAGGAAACATGGCAGCATGGTATCCGGGAGACGCTTATGTGGACCTTACAGGAGCGGACAGTTATACACCGGGACCAAATGAGAATCTGTTTGAAGAGTGTGAGGCGCTGGCACCTGCTGGAATGCCGCTTGTATTCCATGAATGCGGAACCATTCCGACAGAGAAGCAGATGAAGGATACGGAAGTTTCCTGGCTGTTCTTTATGGTATGGCATACGGATTATCTGACGAATGAGGGGCATAATTCCATTGAATCATTGAAGGAAATTTACAACAGTGAGTATTTTATTACACTGGATGAACTGCCATTTTTGAAGTAAATAAATGATGTACCAGGAAGGTACGGAATAGTTATGTAATGAAGAAAGGACTGCTGCAAAAACAGGGATTTTGGAGCAGTCCTTTTTATGGAGCTGTTTGGCGGTAAAAGTAAGGAACGGTTATAAATATATATAAAATCCGGTAAAGATTTGGTTTACTATTTGAAATTGCTGCTTTTTTATAATATACTGGAGTTACAGTATAAAAAACGGAGGAATGCTATGAATTACAAGAAAGAATGGAAGCAGCTAAAACCGAAGAATTTCTTTTTCCTGACGGTTGCCGGAATTATTAATGCGATTGGCGTTACGATGTTTATTGCACCGGTAAACCTGTATGACAGTGGTATTTCCGGCACATCGATTTTACTATCCCAGGTGTCTGGTCTGGGACTGTCCATATTTCTGATTTTATTAAATTTTCCATTATTTATGGTCGGACTTAAGAAACAGGGGCTTGCGTTTACTATTTATGCGACTTATGCGGTAATGGTATATTCCATCGGTGCATGGCTGATTACAGATATTTTGCCGGTGGATGTCAGCGTGGCGTCTCCACTGGCAGGGTCAGATCTGCTGCTTTGCGCATTGTTCGGCGGTATTATTTCCGGCGCAGGAAGTGGTCTTGCCATCCGGTTTGGAGGAGCCATGGATGGCATAGAAGTTCTGGCTGTTATGCTGGCAAAAAAGATGGGAATTACAGTTGGGACTTTCGTTATGATGTATAATGTGGTATTATATATATGTTGTGGATTTGTTCTGGAGAGCTGGATTTTGCCGCTGTATTCCATTGTGACTTATGCTGCGGCACTGAAGACAGTGGACTTTATTGTGGAAGGTCTGGACCATTCCAAGGCAGCATTTATTATTACGGAGCGCTGTGAGGCGGTTTGTAAGGCACTGTCGGAGGAATTTGGCACTGGTATGACGATTATGGAGGCAAAAGGATATTTTTCACGTTCCCATAAATATGTGGTATATTTTGTGGTGAACCGCTTTCAGGTCAATAAAATGCAGAATATTGTGCGGGAGATTGATCCACTGGCATACATATCCATTAACGAAATTGCGGATGTATTAGGAAAGAGTGTAGAAGAGTAGTTTGTGACAAAGATGAAAGGAGTAGGAGAGGTATAAAAATGGTGTATCAGTTTCAGAAATATGAGCCAAAAGAATTAATGAAAAATCACATCAGGGTGGGTGGTGCCGATAATAAAGGCAACCGCATTGATGTGACGAATCTTTACTTCACAAGAAATGACCAGCCATGGATCGGTGTTATGGGTGAGTTTCATTTTGCACGGTGTAAGAGAGAAAACTGGAATGATGTGCTGTGTAAAATGAAGGCAGGCGGTGTTACCGTTGTGGCTACTTATCTGTTCTGGATTTATCATGAGGAAATGGAAGGTGAGTTTGATTTCAGCGGGGATCTGGATGTACGTGCTTTTATACTGGAATGCCGGAAAGCAGGACTGGAAGTTGTCATCCGTATCGGACCGTGGGCACATGGAGAATGCCGCAATGGTGGTTTTCCGGACTGGCTGATGAAAAAGCCGTTTGCACTTCGGGACAATAATCCGGGGTATATGGAAAAGGCAAAGATTTTCTATGAAAAGATTTACGAGCAGGT
>JAGBBW010000079.1 GCA_017938285.1 Lachnospiraceae bacterium | reverse complement strand
GTCAGCATATACTTCCCTCTTCATTAGCACAAAAATCATACATATTGTACATGCCATTTTCCTGTTTCACCAGCCAGCAGGAAACTTCTATTGCACCATCTGCAAAAGTTTCCCTAGAGGACACCTGATGTCTGAACGTCACTACCTCATCTTTACAGTTTGCAAAAATCACCTCATGCTCACCAAAAATGTTTCCTCCACGAATACTGCAAATATTCACATTTTCCTCCTGCAGCCTTGGATTTGCATTTACCAGTGCCTCTCTAATCATCAAAGCAGTCCCACTCGGAGCGTCCTTCTTTTGATTATGATGATACTCCACAATCTGCACATCCGTGTCCACACTCACTCTTTTTACCGCAAACTTTAACGTCTCAATAAAATCATGAAGGGCAATGCTGAAATTTCCTGTCATAAATACCGGAATCTGCAGCGACAGTTCTTTTATCTTCGCAATATCTTCAGAAGTAAACGCTGTGGTTGCAATAACCAACGGCCTCTTCATCGTACTATATTTCTCATAGCTGACAGCCATAAAAGTATCTGCATTGGTACAGTCAATAAAAATATCACTATCCGTCGCTTTTTCTATATCATCCACAATTTTCAATTCACACTTTCCGCCCACAAGTTCCGATACTGCTTTTCCTGCAAACTGATTTCCTTTTCTGGCAATAGCAGAACCCAGTTCCACGTCATTTCTGTTCAGAATGCTTTTTACAATGGAACTGCCCAATTTCCCGGTACAGCCAACAACTGCGATTTTAACCATGCTTATTTCCTGCTTTCTTTGTGTTGATAGGATATTTTATCATATTGAGGGGGAAGGGGCAAGTGGGGGACTACGAATGTCGGTGCTCGCTTCTGCATTATTATTTCTAATAGTTTTCTCTTATCCCCGCTTGCCTCTACTTGTCCAAACCTTTTTATCCAGTTTATTCTAAATCAAAAAGAACCAGCCTGTTATAGCCAGTTCTTCTTTTGACAAAACGGAGAAGGAGGGATTTGAACTCGCGGACAGCCAAGATAATCGCCAGTTTTAAAGGTTGCTTTTGGCTAGGATGGACTTGGCAGGTCGGGTGCGAATCCTTCTGTCGATATGCAGTTTTTACGGGCGAGGTGCCCGAAAGGTGCCGAAAACTATTCAAATACCCATGCATCTACCATTTCAATAGACTTCTCCTTACAATATGTCCGCCCTTTAGATTCGTAATCACTAATTGAACATATTTCTCGTTCATATGTATCCGTAATCTCACCATTAGCAATTCGTTCTAATTCCTTAACAACCTTCTCGTTTTCACTTTTCTTCAATTCACAAATTGCATTATATGGTTTATCTCCATTCTGTAAGTATCCAAAAAATTGACCCTCAAAATCTGGAATATTAACAATTACTTTGCTATTTTCCCCTTTCTTTGCTTCCGCAAAGATTTTTTCATTTATTGTCCACATTGAATTTTTTATCCAATCTCCATTACGTTTAGCTTTAGGAGAATCCAAATCATGTAACGCAATATAGCTCATTCCAAAATGGTTAAGTATTCTTTCGAACATTGGAATATTCGCTTTTCCCTTACAATTCAAAATTGAAACATTTTCTTTCTTCACTTGCATTAAAGCGGCTTGCTCTGTATCTCCTTCTACCAAAATAACTTTGCTTGCAAAAAAGAATTCATTTACAGTAGGATGACAATTCCTTATCATCTGCAATCTTTCTCTTTCATCTTCTGAAAAATCCGCCTTTTCCGTCGAGAATACCTTCGTTGCTTTTCCTTCATTTTTTTCAACTCTAATAATTGTCGTATGCGGTTTAGAAACATCAATAAAAATCGGCGAATGTGTCGTAAGCATAACTTGCCAGTTTTCTAATTCAGCAATTTTGTACAAGGCTTCTCTAGCAGACCTTATCGCTGGCGGATGTAAAAAAGACTCCGGTTCTTCTATCAAAAGAATTTTAGGTTCCTCATTTTTTATAAGATTTTTTCCGTTTTTCATTTTACCAGTATCAGCCAAAGCCTCAATAGCAGACCATAAAAAAGCCCTTTGCAATCCACTGCCCTGATTAGCCAACGGATAAAATTTTCCATCCTCATTAGCAATTTGCAGATGCGTTCCTGTAGCTAATATTTTATCAACATCCATTTTCCCTGCTTGAGGTTCTATGTCTATTTTATTCCCTGGAAAAATTTCATTCAAATTTTCCTGTAATTTGCTTGTAGTTATCTCTAACTCATCACTAATTTTCTTTTTAACATCCTTTGCCAACTCATTTATTTGCTCAAGCATCTTATCCACTTCAGACTGATTACTTTTCACATTTTCTTTTACAGCAGACATCAACAAGTCAACAATTTGCTTCTCTAATTGCTCCGAATCATCAAATGGATTTACCTTTAATGGCAAAGGAATGCAACTTGCAATCTTTGTATCCCAACCTCCCATACCGCCTAGACACCAATCTTGTTGCTCATTATCCCATGAATACTTTTGTCCTTTTTCACCACTCTTTGTCCACACCCATTTATATTTAATTACAAGTTCTCCTTCTTCATTAGAATACAACCATTTTGTTCCAATTTGATTTTTATCATCTTCACTGATTTCTCCAAACACACCAGCAATCTCTATTGCATTTCTTTCATCATTTTGATAAAAATCACCCAAAGTTTGTGCTGCTCCAGAACTTCTAAATAATTCATATGCCTTTAATACCGTTGTTTTACCAACATTATTTGGTCCAATCAGTACAACGATATTATCTATTTTTATAGTAATTCCCTTGCCATCAATACAACCATAATTTTTAATCTGGAGTTCTATTAGTTTCATATTCCTACCTCCTCGTAAAGTTTATCTTTATACGTATTTTACTACTATACAATCCTCTTGTCTGTAACGTTTCACGAAAATTTACGATTCATAACTCCCCGGTACCTCGTCCATTATCAACTAATTAAAACTCCCCTGTTGCCTTCCACTCATTTTCATTGTATAATCCTAGCGTAGAAAAAATCATGGAGGTTGTATAGATGAACAAAAAAGTTTTATTAGTTGTTATGGATGGTATTGGTTTCAGTAAGTCCGGTATCGGTGACGCTGTAGCAAAGGCGAATACTCCGGCACTTGATAAGTTACTCGCAGAATGCCCTAATACAAGACTCAATGCGCATGGTGTTGCTGTCGGTCTTCCTTCTGACGATGATATGGGTAACAGTGAGGTAGGTCATAACGCACTTGGCTGCGGGCAGATTTATTCCCAGGGCGCAAAGCTTGTAAATGAATCAATTGAAAGTGGTAAAATGTACACTTCCACTGCCTGGAACGAAGTTATTGATAACTGCAAAGCTTATAACTCCACACTGCATTTTATCGGTCTGCTTTCCGATGGCAATGTTCATTCTAACATCTCCCACCTTATTTCCATGCTGAAAGAAGCAAAGAATGCAGGCGTTAGCAAAGTTCGCATTCATGCACTGCTTGACGGTCGTGATGTTCCTGCAACAAGCGCACATACATATATCGAGCAACTGGAAGATGTTCTCACCGAATTAAATGATGCTGGTTTTGACGCTAAGATAGCAAGTGGCGGCGGTCGTATGAATATCACGATGGATCGTTACGAGGCTAACTGGGATATGGTAAAGCGCGGCTGGGATACTCATGTTCTCGGTCTTGGTCGTCAGTTCGACAATGCCCTTGCTGCTATTGAAGCATATCGTAACGAGTTAAATGTAATCGACCAGGATCTTCCCGCCTTTGTTATTGCAAAAGACGGAGAACCTGTCGGCAGAATTGTAGATAAAGACAGTGTCATTCTTTTCAACTTCCGTGGTGACCGTGCTTTAGAGCTTTCCATGGCATTTGATAATGAAACCTTTACCGCATTCGACCGTGGCACCCGTCCGGATGTCGTATACGCAGGTATGCTCCAGTATGATGGTGACCTGAATCTCCCTAAGAGATACCTTGTTAACCCACCAGATATCCGCAATACCCTTTCTGAGCTCCTTGTTAGCAACAAGCTCAATCAATATGCCGTATCTGAAACCCAGAAGTATGGTCACGTTACATATTTCTGGAACGGTAACAAGAGCGAGAAGTTTAGTGAAGAACTGGAAACATTCAAAGAAATTCCTTCTGATAAAGTATCCTTTGACGAGCGTCCTTGGATGAAATCTGCAGAAATAACAGATGATTTAATCGAAGCCATCAAGTCAGAAAAGTATGACTTTATCCGCTGCAACTTCCCAAATGGCGACATGGTAGGTCACACCGGCAACATGGATGCCGTTATCACCTCCGTAGAAGCTGTTGACCTTGCTCTCGCAAGACTTCTAAAGGTTGTGGACGAGTACAACATCACCCTGCTTGTTACTGCTGACCACGGCAACGCAGACGAAATGCTTGAGAAGAACAAAAAAGGCGAACTTCAGGTTCGTACCGCCCATTCCCTGAATCAGGTTCCATTTATCATTTATGATAAAAATACGAAATACACCATCAAGGAAGGCAACTTTGGACTTGCAAATGTTGCACCAACGATTGCTTCCATCTTTGGTCTTAAAACACCTGATTGTTGGGAAAAGTCTATGATATAAAAAAGCTAATATGCAGAAAAGGTACTTCTCTTCATTGCCGGAAGTACCTTTTCTTGTAATTTATTTACATTTATTTATTTCATACAGTGCTTAATTCTTTCCTTTATTCCCTCCCAAGTAGATTCTCCCTGACACCCTGAACATACTAAACAGTACAATCTAATAAACTTCAATCACATACTCCAATGCATGTCCATCATACATAATTACGATTTTTCCTGTTCCGGCAGACATACCGAATATTGTTCCATCTGGCACTAATAAAATATTGTTTTCTTCACATTTTAATATTGCCCCACTGCTCAATACCGTGGTCTCAACTGTTTCCTTCGTGTTATATTTTATGACAAAGGAAATATCCTCTATGGATTCACCGAGAGGAATCCTTATTTTCCCTGAATCATATAAATCACTAACTGCTAAATCGGTGACATACTTTAAATCCAGAATATACTCCCACCAATTATGTAAGTATCCATTCTCGTCACGCCCTTCGTAATGGGGCATATGCCGAAGCCACCAAAGATGATGCTGTATCAATGCCCAAAAACCATCAGCTTCGCATTTTTTTAAATACTCGCCCGCAGTAAATGTTGTTACATTTTTATTCGTAATATTTGGATAATCCTCTAAAAAAGTTTGATGATAGCTCTGTACCGGCGTTTGCAATTGCCACTCATAATCCCTTGTCGAATTTGGCGAGAAATGAACCTGACCAACCCCATAGACGGTATTGTCAGCCGGCGAATTGTGCTGGCATAAATAAAATTTTTGCCACGTATTCAATTCAGAAAAATCATTAAATTCCATTCTCTCCCGATATTCCTGCTGCGATACACCATAGGTATAATTCAGCATTGCTTCACTCATGTGACAAAAATTCTCCAATGCCCCATCCGGACGTGAAAAAGTCATGCCAAGTATAGCAAAGTTCTCACAATCAGCGTAACCAACACCACCATTAATCCAAAACGGTGACTTACCTATCATTGCTGATTCATACATACTAAGTGGGTCAATACCAAACACCCACACCATATCAAATTTTCTTTCCTTCCGGAGGTTTATCAAATCGCATTTGTCTATCAGATAAGAATAGTCAAAATGCCAGGCCGTGTCTAATTCTGCTGGCAGCACCTGCATTTCTTTATTTCTCGTCCACCAGTCGTACCATTCTCCTTTTCCATTTTGATTTACCGGAAAGAGCTTCATAAACTGTTCTTCTGTCATTGATGCAAACTCTGTATACTTTGGAAATTCATTTATATGTATGGTATCAACTACCTTTATTTGCACCTCATCATAAGACCCATACTCTATGAACTGCTTCAGCGTGCTGACCGATAAATCCAACGAAAAACCTAAATACTCAGAAGCCTTTTCCTGATTACCCGTAACCGGGTTAGTAATATGTGGGTCGATGGCAATAACCAATACTTTTTGTTCTCTCATGAGGTGAACTCCTTCTTTATTGGCTTATGTAAAATTGTCTGCTTCACATCTGGAAATTACTTACTTCCCAAAATCCCCTATTTTCCCAAGTACCTCTCCAATACTATGGTAGATCCCCGAATAAATCACAGGGTCCAGTTTCGTCAAATTCACATCAAAGGTATCCGCACAGTCCAGTTGCTCATCTATCTGGACATTCTTTATCCTGCAAAAGAACGTAGTTGATTCCCCCGTCTCAACCGAATGAACAACCTCACATTCATACACCCAGCGGCTCGCATCCAACACAGGCACATCTACAACTTCTCCTCTGCCAACTGCATAAAAAAGTTCATCCTTTTTTCCGTCTTTTGCGTGATGTGTACCAAAATAGTCCATTAGTTCAAGCATATCCGTGCTGACCAGATTTACACTTAATATTCCGGTTCTGATTACATTCTGCTTGGTCCTCTTCGTGCCAAACATGCTGATGGTCAGCAGATACTCGTTTTCTTTTTCACTTGTAACGCTGACCCATGTAATGGGAGCAAAATTATATGTTCCGTCTTCATTGTTTGTACCAATAATAAAAGCAGGCTGCACACACATTGAAAAATGTGTTCCAGCCGATTTTCGTTTTACTGTCTTCATCTGCTTCAACCTCGCAAAATTCAAAATTTTCCAACCTCTGCACCATTGGGATTTAATAAAATGAATATTCACAATCTTCTTGTCCTGTATGATAGATACATTCCACTATTTCAGCCGGTTTCATTTGTTCTATGTAGGTAAGTGTCCTGAAAGCCATACCATGACCAACAAAGATGACCTTGTTATAGCCTGCGTATTTGTCTGCAACTTTCCGCATTCTTTTTCTTACTTCCTCTAATGTTTCCCACTTCATTTCCTGACCTTCAGGATATACACCTTTATGTAAATTAAACTCCCTGGTCAAACTAAATGCTTCTTCCGAAGTGGTATACTGGTTTGTCTTATCCGGCTCCCACTCATGCAAATCCACTTCGACACATAGTTTCAAGCCTGTTTCCCTTGAAATAATCGCAGCTGTCTGTAACGCTCTCGTATAAGGAGAAGAAACGATTAATTCCGCTGATTTTAAACGTTCATCCGTCGCTGCTGCTTCTGCCTGACCGATTCCTTTTTCTGATAATGGTGCAAACGAACGTCCAAAACCATAAAAACCCTTTTCTAACATTTCACTGTAATCAGCTTCGCCATGTCGCACCAGATAAAAAGTTGCCATAAATATCACCTCATTACTGCAAATCAAAAACTATGCATCCATATTATCACACACACGCGAAAAAAACTACAAAAAATCCTTCACTCATCGGAGTACACTCCTTACAATGACAGGAAATATTCAAAGTTCCCCCCTCACTCCCTACGTGAACCATTCTCGCAGAACGAGAGATTGTACATGCGAAAAAAACTTGCTACAATAATCATAAGAAGAAGCGCTACTTCAATTTTAAAAAAGGTAACTATTCAGCCTTATCTGCTATATATACGGACTGACAGCTTGCTGGCAGGTTTTACGAATGTGGATTTGGGGTGGGTTGAATAGTTACAAGAAAAGGAATGACTATGAAACTATATATTGGTGAACAATTAAAAGCACTCCGTAAAGAAAAACAACTTACACAGGAAGCCCTGGCGGATGTTCTCGGGGTTTCCTACCAGTCCGTGTCCCGCTGGGAGCTTGGCATATGCTATCCAGACATAGAACTGCTTCCGACCATCGCCAACTATTTTGGTGTTACCATTGACCAGCTGCTTTCCAACGACGCTGTTTCCAAGGAAGCAGACCAGAAGCGTTTTTATGGCAAGCTGAATTCCCTGCCATTTGGAAGTCTGGAACAGCTGCAATTTGCAGAGGAATACTGTCACAGATATCCCGATAATGACCGTTTCGCCTTTATTCTGCAGGATATCATGAAAAATTATCTGCTGGTGAATAAAGACCAGACTTCCATCTATCTGCCGGCCATGATAAAACTGTATGAGCGTCTGAAAGGAACCTGCTATCGTGATGGTGCCGTTGGGAATATCATCTGCGTCTGCCCGGAGGAAAATTTAGAGCAGTGGCTTGACCTGTGTTCCTGGACCTCTGCTTACACCCGCAGAGGTTGTCTGGTAACCCGCTATGATTTCCAGATTGGCCACAAAAACTACCATCTCCACCAAAGTATCGAGGCGTTTGAAAATTTTGCCCAGCAGCTGGACCGCCGTTTTCCTGATGCCTTTGGTCCGGCCCGCAAGGCAGAGTATCACCGGGGTGTACTGAAAATTCTTGCCTCTTTTGGTGATGGCACTACACCACCGGACGGTTGGGCACTGTTTTATGCCTATAAACAGTTTGTCCTTGCCGCCTGCCTGTTTGGTGACAATAAACCGGAAGAAGGCTGGAAGGAGTTCGATGCAGCCTTTGCCACTTACCGCCGTATTTTCGCCCAGGAAGAAGAATGGTTACCACTTGGAAACGCCATCTTTTCGGATTTAAAAGTCCACAGGGACTACTCCACCATGTTAGATTCGGAAGGAAATGTACACGAAATCTACGGTTCCAGTTATACCAACTTCTGTCATGCTGGTTTCCTGTACGGATTCCTTACCAACCCACGCTGGGCATGGTTTGACAGCGTCCGGGATACGCAAAACTACCTGGAAGCCGTGGAATGGGCAAAAGCAGAGGCGGAAAAAGAAACAGATTAGACCCGAAAAGAACCATGCAGTCTCATGGCTGTATGGTTCTTTCCAACTGTAATGCGCTGTACTATTAAAATTTACATATCCTCACTTCTTATTGTGCTCCCTCCTTCTTATCCTTCGTGAAGCGCTTCATAAAAAGAATAATCAACCAACCCGCTTATTCTATCTAAAGCTCCCTTTTCCAGTTCCTTAATCATGAGACAATCTGGATGTGGCAACTTTATATTCGGACCTGCCTCTATGCCAAATTTGTAGCTTGACTGAAAACCCCGATTGTTATAATTACGTGGATTACCCTCAACAAGAATTGCTTTAAATCCCAGTCTCTTTGCCACATCAAATCCATATTCCAATATATCCTTTGAAATGTGTCGCCGCTGCAGTTCCGTTTTTACAGCAACAGGTGTAAGTATCAGCAATTCATTTTCATACCTTCCCTCAATATGAAAACGTGAAAACATCGCATATCCAACAATCTCATCTTTTTCGTCAACCATAATAATTTCCAATTCGGGCATGTAATATTTTTTTGCCCGGATTTCTTCTACCAGTTGTCTTACAACTTTTCCTTCTTCCGGACTATCATATTCCGCAAAAACCTTCTGCACCAATTCCAGCGACGGAAGAAGATATTTATTCTCCATTGATTTTATAATACGCTTCATTTTATCAACACCTCCATAGTCTATTCTTCCAACTCTATCACAGCATCTGTATATTTTCTTTGCATATCGTGCCGTTTTTTTCGATTTTCAACCGTTTCAAATATAATCGAAAAATCATAATCCTCCGGATAAAGTTCTGTTGCTGCCACATGCAGTTTCACCCGCTTATGGTTAATCCAAATTTTTTTATTCGGCAGCTGCACCCTTAACACGCCTTTTTCATTAATCGGTACACACACAATCCCTATCTTTTTCTCCGGATAAACCATCACACTATCTCCTATTTTATACCTGGTAGTAAGTTCCGTATTATTTTTTCCAGTTTTCGCTTTGGCAATTTTAGTCGTATTTTTCTTAAGGATATTACTTTCCGGATTTTGAAATGAATAGGACTTTACCGCGTCTTCGCCATATGCGGCACGAATCGCCACTTTCAACATTTCACCCGACATTCCTAATCTGTCTGCAATATAAAATGCACAACTTTCACCAGCTTCTCCAATCACCATCTGATACGTAGGACGTAATGTTTCTTTATCAAAGGCCATTCTTGCATTGACGATATCCTCTGCCTTGGCTGCGTATTCCTTTACTTCCGGATAATGTGTTGTTACCAGAAAAATAGCACCGCTTTTTCTGAGTTCTTCTAATATTGCAATTGCAATCCCCATACCTTCCGTAGGATCTGTACCGGAGCCTAATTCGTCCATAATAACAAAGCTATCCTTATTTGCTTCACTTAAAACTTCCAGCACATTAGTTATATGTGCAGAAAAGGTAGACAAATTTTCTGACAAATTCTGCCCATCGCCAATATCACACAGATAAGAACTATTCATACATATATCAGCCTGTTTACACGTAACATGTAGTCCACATTGCGCCATGATACAATTCAGCATAACCGTTTTAATTGCTACGGTTTTTCCTCCCGTGTTAGGACCAGTTATAACAATACCTCGTATCGTTTCGCCCACCTCAAACTGTAATGGTACTGCTGTCGTTTTATTCATCAAGGGATGACGTGCCTCCATTAATTTCATTCTTCGTTCTGTATTAATTGCCGGTTCTACACCATCCATATCAATACTTAATTTCCCCTTAGAGAAGATAAAATCCAGTTTTTCAATCATCGTCAAATCTGCATTTAGTACAGGTGCAGATGCCAAAACAAGAGCTGACAGGGTGTACAAGATGCGATATACTTCGTTTTCTTCACTTATTTTAAGTAACTGCAGTTCTTCATAATATTTTGCAACACTTGACGGTTCAATAAAGAGTGTACTGCCTGTGGAAGACTTATCTATAATGCTCCCGGATATCTTCAGCTTATAATCCTTTTTTACCGGAAGGCATATTCGACCATTTCTGAACGTACAGTAATTATCTGCCATACATTCCTTATTAGAACGCATGATTTGTTCTGCCTTCTGTTTCATCTGCTCTTCACATTTTACAATTTGTTTTCGCAACTGCTCTAATTCTTTTGACGCATAATCATCCACCACTCCGTTCCTGATTTTATTACATATTTCCTGACCCAGTTCTGAAATAGAATCCAAATTTTCGTCATAGTAAGCCAGGGAATTATGATACATTTTTCCTCTTGCCAGATAATCCTTTAGCCGCTTTATTGCGACCAATACTCTTTCTACTCTCTCTAACTGATATGGCGTTAAACACTCCCCCTTTTCTGCTATCATTAGAACCTCTTTTATTTCAGTAATATTTTGCAACGGTGGTGTTCCCAATTTTTCAACCAGGAACCTTGCATCTGTTGTATCCCTTAATTGTTTTCTTAACTCACTCTCAGAAATGTACCATGAAGCTTCTCTGATTTTTTCTTTCGCCCAATCAGTAATTGCTAAACCAGCCCATATCTCTTTGACCTTATCAAATTCAATTTGTCTCTCAATATTCATTTTCTTTCCCTTTCCTTTCAGACTATAGCATCGCCTTAAACGCAAAAAAACCATAGATACCCTAAGTGCATTAAGATACTATGGTCATTAAATCTCTATATGATTATCCTATATATTTCAAAAGACAAAACAAAGAGTTCTGCTTGCAGAACTCTCGCGCCGAGCGCGGTCGCTTGCGACAAACTTCATCTTCGCGCGAGTGCGCATCCTTGCGGAGCATTTTTGTGATATGGGAAAGAGTTCTTTCCTATATCATAAAAATAGCATGACCATACAGCCATGCCAATATCATCTATGGAAATATATATACCACAATATTAAGCAATTGTAAGGCGAAAACGCTGGCACTCTATGTGCCAACAAATGGGCAGACTTCTAGTGCAAAACTAAAAATCACCCTGCAATATTTACTTTGCAATTTTCTCCATTACAATAACACTTAACATGCAAAATCCTCCTAAAACTTTTTATCAAATTATACATCCTCTTGCATTATTGGTCAAGTACATAATTATAAAAATAAACTCTATTACTAGCGGAGACGGAGGGATTCGAATTCATTAGAAGACAAGATAATTGCCAATTTTAAAGGTTGCTTCCTACAAGGATGGACTTGGCAGGGTGGGTGCGAATCCTTCTGTCGATATGCAGTTTTTGAGAGTGAGGTGTCCGAAAAGTGCCGAAAACTTATTTTGTAAATATCACATTCAACCCCTCTACATTTTCAAAGTAGACTCAAGAAATTGTGTTAATTCCTCAATCTCAGGACTGCTATTTTCAAATAAATGTTCCGTGATTATTTGAACTAAATCATCCTCCATTTTTCTTATTTGTTGCAGTTCATGTCGCAACAATTCATACAACATCTTTCCGTTAGAAATCTTCTCCACATCAGTATATATTCCATTTTTCACATTGTGATTATATGTTCTAATTATATCATCTAATGACTTCCCTTGGAATAGATAGTCGTTTAATTTTCGAAATAATACATGATCAACATTATTTACCAATTTCTCCAATAAATATTTTTCTAAACTCTTAATTGGAAGATAGTTAGGAGGAGTTGAAAAACCTATTTTTTCATTTTTCATAAAACCTGGCACACTCTCTTTGATATCTCTATCTAAAATTATCATAATTTTTGTCGTACTCATTGTTAAATTTGACCTTATTGTGTCATATGCAAAACGCAACACTTGAGTCCAACCACCAACAGCAATGACTAACACTCTTTTATTCGATAATAAATTCTTTTGATATAAAATTTTCTCTACAATTTTTTTTGCCAAATCATCTTCTACCATAATAATATAATCATGTCCATAATTAGATGATTCCAAATTTCTTGTCGCATATATAGGATAGCAAGGATTAATAACTTCTATGCTGTTATCTATATGCCTCTGTAAATAAAAAATGTTTTCCGGTCGGATACTCCTTATCAATTCAATAGAATGTGTCGAAAAAAGCACCACAAAATTATGTTCATCGGCTATTTTTCTTAAAAAGAAAACCAATCTTCTGAGAGCTGAAGAATGTAATGCCAATTCTATTTCATCTAAAAATATAAATGACGGCAAACCTCCTCGGTTTCTTTTCCCCAATCTGATTTCTAAAGACTTTAAAATTGTAAGCAACAAATTTTCTCCCGTAGACATATTTAACTGACTAATAAGCGTCCCTTGGTTATCATAATAGTATTGATTACGTTGAAGTCCCATCTCACGACATGTTTCTTTTTTTAATGCATACAATTTTTCGTAAAACAATTCATCATCATGCAAAATAATACCAAGATTCTTTTTTACAAAATCAGATGCATCTACCAACTGTGATCTTTCAATATTGGCAAGTTTGTCTAACATAGAATAATCTACATCCTTGAATCTTGTTCCAAACACAATACTTCCCTCATAGTATCCCGTTATATCTAAATAACCTTTTGGTTTATGCCATTTTTTGTTTTCTGCTCTTATTATCCTATGTTTTTCTTCCAAATAAAAATCTATTGCTGAACCTTCTTTAGGTTCTCCAAAATATGCATATAAAGATGGTACATAAAATGATGTTGCTGCACAGGAAATGACTGTGCTTTTCCCTGAACCATTTTCCCCTGTCAAAGCATACAATCCTTTTTCTGTCGGAATACTAAATTCGAAATCAGTAATATTTTTTACATTGTGAATTTTCATTACAATACTCATTTTATTTCCTCCAAATAATAAAAATCTTTTCAAAAATATTTTACTCCTTTTTGTTCCTCAAGTCTGTAACGTTTCACGAAAATTTTCATTTTTCGACAGCATATTACCGGGGACAAATAACGTAATTTGAACCGTAAAATAAAAAACTAAAATGAAGCATAAAGTTAAAAATTAAATTCCTGTGTAATAATTATTTGGGGAGGCGGACAATTTTCTGTCCAAAAGCAAAAAAGATACTGCACAACATCTGTACAGTACCCTTAATCTTTTCTCTATTTAAAAAATTCTGTATTAAAAACTTCCAACAAGCTCTCCACAGCACACACTCTCTCCGGCACACTCCTCTTACTTCGGTTCACCCAGATAGTGTCTATTCCAAGTGCCGATGCACCTTTTACATCACTGCTCATAGAATCTCCGATATGCACTACTTCTTCCGGCATTAACCCAGTAAATTTCAAAGCATACTCAAATAATTCTTTTCTCGGCTTATATGATTTTGCATCTTCACTTGTAAATACACCCTCTGGTTTCAACCCATGAAATTCAATGGCAACCTTAATATCTGCAGTGTCAATGTTAGAAACAATATAAATCGGAACCGGACTCTGCTCGAAGAACTTTTTTGATTCCTCAAAAATCGGTGGCTGTCTCCAATAATCAAACATCTCATTGCTTAATTTCTCAGCATCCGCCGAGGATTTAAAATGCTCAATTGTCTTTGTCAATGATTGAAGTTCAATATCTCTTTGTGTTCTGAAATTTTCTCCATATGCATTCACGAACATCCGATAGAACTCATCCCACCAGTACGCTCCTATTTCTGATATTTCATCAACTTCTCCAGTGTCAAATATAATCTGCGAAATTTTTCTAATATTCTCTCCATCTTCAAACACTACTGTTCCATAAAAATCTAAGAAAATTGCTTTTTTCATATGCACCTCGATACTTTTAAATTTAATTATCCTTATTTTATCATATTCTCATTTAAAGAACAAGTAACCACTTCTTCCATCATGTCTTAAAGGTGTCCTAGAAGTGTCGTCACCTCCCGCTTTCCCCACTCCCAACCATTCTACTCATCCCTACTTGCACATACCCGACCACACTTGCCTCTACTTGCCTAAACCATTCTGCCCAGTCCATCCTTAACAAAACGAAAGGACTTGCCAAACGGCAAGTCCATAGTCGCTAAAACGGAGACGGAGGGATTCGAACCCTATCAGTTCTCCTCCTCTTTCCTTCCTCCCAGTCTCCTCTTAAATTCCTCATACCCGAACTCCGTAAGCCGTACCATCTCTCCTTCTGCCGTCCGTTTCCAGATCTGCGGCAGCGGCATTCCATTAAACGTATTATTCTTACAGGTCGTATAAATCGCCATATCTCCAAACAAAAGCAAATCTCCCTCGTTCAGCTCCTGTTCAAAGCTATAGTCGCCAATCACATCCCCGGCAAGGCAGGTTGGTCCCGCCAGACGGTAGCGGTACTGGACATTCTGCCCGCAATTACTTCCCGGCAAAGCATCATTGCCACTCACAGAAACCTCTCCATCTGGTGCCTCACTTTCCTGAACAACTCCTGCACAGCACACCGTCTCCCTCGCCCCATACAGTGGCGGTGTATACGGCATTTCAATCACGTCCGGCATATGACACGCCGCACTGGCGTCCAGAATCGCTATCTTCGTTTCACCGTTCTGCACAATGTCCAGTACACGGCTGGCAAAGTATCCTGCATTCAGCGCTACCGCCTCCCCCGGTTCCAGGTATACGTCTACCTTCCAGGTCTTTTTGGCATACCAGATGCACTGCTCCAGCTTGGAAATATTGTAGCCCGGCTTTGTAATGTGGTGGCCGCCGCCCATGTTCAGCCACTTCATTTTCGGCAGAATGTCGCCAAAGGTTTCTTCCACGGCCCGCAGGGTCGTTTCCAGGTCTCCGGCGTCCTGCTCGCAGAGCGTGTGGAAATGCAGACCGTCCAGCAGTGAAACCAGTTCCTCCGTCATTTCCTTATCCCACACGGCACGGGTCGTTCCAAGGCGGCTGCCCGGTGCGCATGGGTCGTAGATGGCATGACCGTCCTGGGTGGAACATTCCGGGTTAATGCGCAGGCCAAGACTCTTGCCTTCTCTTTTTGCCTTTTTGCCAAACTTTTTTAACTGGCGTGGCGAATTAAATACAATGTGGTCTGCGTATTGTAGCAGCTCATCAAATTCATCCTCACGGTAAGCCCCACAGAATACATGGACTTCCTTTTCCGGCATTTCCTCTGCGCCAAGGCGTGCCTCGTAGAGACCGCTGGCTTCGGTTCCTGCCAGATACTCCGACAGTACCGGATAACAATCATAATTGGAAAAGGCCTTCTGGGCCAGCAGGATTTTACAGCCTGTATTCCTGCTGACCGAAGCAAGCACCTTCCCATTCTCCCGGAGTTTCTTTTCGTCTATCATATAGCACGGCGTTGGCAGTGCCTGAAATAATTCCTGTGGTGTTTTCCCCTCCAGCCCTCGAAACGCCGGACGGGTTTCCTTTGCCGCCATTAATCCACCAGCTCCGGATTGTGGTTTTCCCGGCGTGGCAGACCGTACTTATCGAGAGCGTCAAGGAATGGGTCCGGATCGAACTCTTCCACGGTATAAACGCCGGCCTTGTTCCATTTGCCGGTCAGAAGCATAAGTGCACCGCACATTGCTGGAACACCGGTGGTATAGCTGATGGCCTGGCTCTGCACTTCCTTGTAGCATTCCTGATGGTCGCACACATTGTAAATGTAGTAAGTCTTGTCCTTGCCGTCCTTCTTTCCGGTAAAGATACAGCCAATGTTGGTCTTGCCGTGGGTACGTGGACCAAGGCTTGCAGGGTCCGGAAGCAGTGCCTTTAAGAACTTAATCGGCACAATTTCCTGTCCCTCGAACTCAATCGGTGTGGTGGACAGCATGCCAACATTTTCCAGACACTTCATATGGGTTAAGTAGCTCTGGCCAAAGGTCATAAAGAAGCGGATTCTCTTTACTTCCGGGATGTTCAGTGCCAGGGACTCGATTTCTTCATGGTGCATCAGGTACATATCCTTTTCGCCTACGCAGTCGAAGTCATATTCTCTCTTAATGCTCATGGCCGGAATTTCTACCCAGTGGCCGTCTTCCCAGTAACTGCCCGGTGCAGAAACCTCACGCAGGTTTACTTCCGGATTAAAGTTGGTAGCAAACGGATAGCCATGGTCGCCGCCGTTGCAGTCCAGAATGTCAATCGTATCAATGGTATCGAACTCATGCTTCTTTGCGTAAGCGCAGTAAGCCTGGGTCACACCTGGGTCAAAGCCGCAGCCAAGCAGGGCGGTAAGACCAGCCTTCTCAAACTTTTCACGGTAAGCCCACTGCCAGCTGTAATCAAAGTATGCAGAAAATCCCTGCTCCTCGCAGCGCTTCTCGTAAATCGCACGCCATTCCGGGTCGTCAGTGTCTTCCGGTTCATAATTGGCAGTGTCCATATAGTTGACACCACAGGCAAGGCAGGCGTCCATGATGGTAAGGTCCTGATATGGCAGTGCAATGTTCATCACAAGATCCGGCTTGTAGGAGTTGATTAAATCAATCACCTGCTGTACATCGTCTGCATCCACCTGGGCGGTAGTAATTTTGGTTGCTGTTTTTCCTTCTAAATCTTTCGCCAGCTGGTCGCACTTTTCCTTCGTGCGGCTGGCAATACAAAGCTCGGTGAAAACCTCGCTGACCTGACAACATTTTCTAATGGCAACGGAAGCAACACCGCCGCAGCCGATAACTAATACTCTGCTCATTTATTTTCTCTCCTTTATCCACAAATTTATTATTTTTCTCTCTCTTTTTCCACAACGTTTTGAACTATTGTACCTTCACACTTATAATACTTTTCGTTACCTGCACAATGCCAATAACAGCTCCCGCAGCACCTTGCATGCCGTTGCCGTCGATACTCCGCTGGTGTCCAACATCGGTGCCAGTTCGTTAATATCTGCTGCCACCACATTAGTCTTTGCCACCAGGCGGATAGCGTCCAGAAGCTGGATAAATGTCACCCCTCCCGCTTCCGGTGTTCCCGTTCCTGGGAACAAGGACGGGTCCAGACAATCCAGATCTATCGTAAAATACACCGGCACCTGAGACTCCTTTAATTCCTTTACTAATTCAGAAAGTCCGGAAAATCCAAACCGGTGCATATCGGTATGTTCCTTTGCAAACTCAAACTCTGCCTTCTCGCCGCTGCGGATACAGAACTGGTGGATCCGTCCGTCACCAAGCAAATCGTGGGAGCGTCTTATCACGCAGGCGTGGCTTAATTTCGCTCCAAGGTAATCATCGCGCAGATCCGCATGGGCGTCAAAATGAATAATGTGAAGCTCCGGGTACTTTTTCTGTACCGCCCGGACTGCTCCCAGCGTCACCAGATGTTCCCCACCAATTAACAGCGGAAATTTTCCATCTGCAAGAATCGTTTCTGTCCGCTCTTCAATATCCGCCAGGGCGCTTTCCGCACTACCAAAGCAAAGCTCCAGATCCCCGCTGTCAAATACGTTGTAGTCTGTCAGTTCCTTATCCTGATACGGACTGTAGGTTTCCAGTCCAAAGCTTTCATGCCGGATAGCCGCAGACCCGAAGCGGGCCCCCGGACGGAAACTGGTGGTGGAATCAAACGGCGCACCGAACAGGACAATCTGCGCTTCCTCATATTCGCAGTCACAACCAATAAAGGTTTCTATATTCTTATTTAACATGTTTCCACCTCCATCAGCATTTCTTCCAGATATGCCGGAAGATAAAAGGAACCGATATGCAGCTTTGTTGTATAATATCTGGTACGCAGATTTCTTGCCAGCCACTTCTTCGGGTCAAAATCATCCACCGGATGATATTTCTTGCTGGCAAAACCAAACAGCCAGTATCCCGCCGCATACGTCGGAATGTGCGCCTGATACACACGGCTGATTGGAAACGTAGTTACGATACGCTTGTGGCTGCGCTGCATTGCCTCCGCATCATGCTTATAGAACGGACTTCCCTGCTGGTTTACCATAATGCCGTCCTCTCTTAAGGCATTAAAACAGATTCCGTAAAATTCCTTGGTAAAATAACCTTCCGATGGTCCAAACGGATCATTGGAGTCCACAATAATCAAATCATACTGGTCGGTACAGCGCCGGATATAACGCAGGGCATTATCATAGTAAATATGTACTCTCCGGTCATCCAGACGACTGGCATTCTCCGGCAGGTAGGTCCGGCAGGCTTCTACTACCTGAGGGTCCATTTCCACCAGGTCAATCCGGCGGATGCTTTCATACCGGGCAAGCTCCTTTACAACACCGCCGTCCCCGGCACCTATCACCAGCACATCCTGCACATTCGGGTGCACTGACATCGGCACATGGGTAATCATTTCATCGTATATAAATTCATCCCGCTCTGTCAGCATAACGTTGCCATCCAGTGTCAGCACCTTGCCAAACTCCGGGGTTTCAAAAATATCTATCTGCTGGTATTCACTTTTCTGGGAATACAGATGTCTGTTCACCCGGATACTGTGTTTCACATCCGGGGCATGAAATTCACTGAACCATAAATCCATCCTGCAAAATCTCCTTTACTGAAGTACATTAATGTTCCTGATTTCCGGGTCCTCCGGACCTGTCATGGAACATCCCTTAATTCTTGCATACTCAATATAGTCTAAAATATCCTTCGTAATACGCTCACCCGGTGCCAGAATCGGAATTCCCGGAGGGTAACACATAACGAACTCACTGCAGACCAGACCTTCGCTGTCCTTTAACGGCAGGCTTCTCTTCTTCGCATAAAACGCTTCCTGCGGACTTAATACAACCTCCGGTGCAATATATTCCTGGCTTAACAGACCGTTGCTGTCTTTCTGGAAACGGCGGCGGATTTCTGCCAGGGCGCTTACCAGACGCTCCAGTTCCTGCGGGCGGTCACCGATGGAAAGGTAGGCTAAAATGTTTCCGATATCACCAAATTCAATCTGGATATCGTACTCATCTCTTAACAAATCATATACTTCAATACCTGCCAGACCGATATCCCTTGTGTGGACACTCAGCTTGGTCGGGTCAAAATCATAAATCGAATTACCATTCACCAGTTCCCTGCCAAACGCATAATAGCCGCCAATGGCATTGATTTCCTCTCTGGCATAGTCAGCCATCTGGATAACCTTGGAAAACACCTGTTTTCCTCTCTGGGCAAGGTTTCTCCGGCTGATATCCAGACTGGACATTAAAAGATAACTGCCGGAGGTGGTCTGGGTCAGGTTAATAATCTGCCGCACATGGCCTACATTCATGTTCGGACCAATAAGAAGCAGACTGGACTGGGTCAGGCTTCCGCCGCTCTTATGCATGGAAACCGCTGCCATATCCGCTCCGGCTGCCATGGCAGACACCGGCATACTGTCACCAAAATAGAAATGGGTGCCATGGGCCTCATCCGCCAGACAGTACATTCCTGCGTCATGGGCCATCTTCACAATGGCACGCAGGTCGCTGCATACACCATAATAGGTCGGATTATTTACAAAGACTGCTACTGCATCCGGATTTTCCTCAATGGCCTTTGCCACCTGCTCCCGCTGCATGCCAAGGGAAATACCAAGTCTGCGGTCCACCTCCGGATTTACATACACCGGAATGGCACCACAAAGCACCAGAGCGTTGATTACACTTCTATGTACATTACGAGGCAGGATAATCTTATCCCCCCGCTTACAGGTGGATAATACCATGCTCTGCACCGAGCTGGTTGTACCACCTACCATCAAAAAGGCATGGGCTGCACCAAACGCATCCGCTGCCAGCATTTCTGCTTCATGAATAACCGAAACAGGATGGCACAGATTATCCAATGGCTTCATACTATTGACATCAATACTGACACACTGTTCTCCAAGGAACGCAGCCAGTTCCGGGTTTCCCTTGCCGTGCTTATGTCCCGGCACATCAAAAGGAACTACTCTCATCTGGCGAAAATTCTGTAACGCCTCATAAATCGGGGCTCTGTTCTGGTCAATTACAACTTCTTTTTCCATACCAATTCTCCATCTCATCCATAATCTGTGCTTTACTTTAAAGTTTTAAACTTCTACGCCTTATCCCAATAAAGTCTTTGACGTAAAAAAAACGCAAGCTGCGTAGTACACAACTTGCGTAATATCCAAAATTAAATATTAATGACTCTCTCCCATACAGCAGAAACCACAAATTCTGCCATGGAACAGTGCCGGAGCGGATATTCGGAATATACAGAGTCTATATAGCAACAATACTTTTACTACTCTTATTGACCGTTTCACAAGTTTGCGCTGATACGCATTTCGGTTATAAAGTAACCAACTTATAAAATTTGAGCTTCTAACTCAATCAATAAGGCGGCAGGCCGCCAATCGGCAGTGGACCCGGCTGTCCGTATGGCCTTAACTCCAAAAAGAGTGGTCCGTAATAATCGCTTGGAATGACTCTGACAACACATCCTCATTTCCAAGAAAATTTATAAACTATTTTTGTAGATTTGTCAATGCATTTTTAAAAATTTGCAACTATTCCGCATAATATTCCGCTTGTCCCACCCCTGATAATATGCTATTATCAGATTAATAATACATTTGCTTTTTAACTGTCATGGCTTAACTTTCAGACACAAAGAAAGGACATTCTTATGAAAAAACGTATCGTATTCGGGTTATGCCTTTTAGCCAGTTGTGCGGCTCTCTGGGGCTGCAGCGGCACAAACAATTCCAGCCAGACTGACACTACAGTACCAGCAGCCGGCACAGATTCCGATGGAACCGTTTCACAAAATCAGTCCGGTACATCCGAAGGAACCCTCTCTCCGGAAACGGAAACAACTCCGACTGTTTTTCCGACTCCAACTCCGGAGGGCAATTACGTTGCCTTCAGCGTGGAAAGCGGTTTTTACGAAGACTCCGTAAAACTGGACCTCTCCTGTAATGTGGAAGGCGCAAAGATTTATTATACCCTGGATGGAAGTACCCCGGACGAAACTTCCACCCTGTATGAATCCACCATCCGCATTACCCGGAACTACTCTGAAAATATCTTAAGCGCCCAGAAAAATACCAGCGCCAGCAATACCTATCTTCCAAAAAAACCAGTAACAAAGGCTACTGTTGTCCGTGCCGTTGCCTATCTGCCGGATGGTACTGTCACTCCGGTATGCCACGGCTCCTATTTTGTAGGCATTGACCGGGAGAGCCAGTACGGCGATGTTCCTGTCATTTCGCTGATTACAGATTTTGACCATCTGTATGACTACGAAACCGGTATTTATGTACTGGGCAAAACCCATGACGACTGGCTGGCAGAAGACCCTTCCCATGCTTTTCTGGACGGCTGGCAGCAGCTTGCCAACTACTCCAACAGCGGAAAAGAATGGGAACGTCCCATTTCCGTAGAATATATTTCCCCGGACGGTACTCCGGGTTTTAAGCTTAACATGGGCGTCCGCATTATGGGCGGTGCTTCCCGGAACCAGACCCAGAAAAGCCTGAAACTCATTGCCAGGGAAGAATATGGCGCAAAAGCATTGGAATTTGAACTGATTCCGGACAACCTCCGCTCCGATGGCGCCGGAGTTCTTACCAGATATAAATCCTTCGTCCTGCGCAACGGCGGTAATGATGCGGATTTTGGCAGAGTCCGGGACCCACTGCTGCAGGCCCTCGCAGAAAACTGCCGCTTTGAAACCCAGCAGGCCACCCCCTGCATCGTATATTTAAACGGAGAGTACTGGGGACTCTACTCCATCACCGAAGATTACAGTGACAATTATTTTGAAAACAACTACGGCGTAGACAATAAAAATGTAGTACTGGTAAAATGCGGTGAAATCGAGGATGGGGAAGACGAGGACATTACACTGTTCCAGGATATGTACAACTTCATTGTAACTAACGATATGTCCCGTCCGGAACTCTATGCTGCTGCCTGCGACCTGGTTGACATCGGTTCTTTCATTGACTACTTTGCTTTCGAACTGTATGTGGCAAATGAAGACAGTATTTTTGAAAATAATAACTGGCGGATGTGGCGTGTCAGGGAAGCCGACCATGCTACTGCTGTTTCGGATGGAAAATGGCGCATGGCAGCCTACGACACGGACTATTCCACCGGTATTTACAGTGGTGCTGCCAGTGCAGGCACCGATAATATTACTGCCAGAATCTCTGCATCTTCCAGCGAAGAACGCCAGGAAAATATCGAGCACTACGTTCCTTTGGAATTATTCCGTTCTCTTTTAAATAATGACCAGTTCCGGGAAGAACTGATTGTTGCGCTTTGCGATATGAGAAATATTCATTTCGAAGCTTCCCGTGCCAATGCCGCACTGGATGCCATGGCAGAAACCTACCTTCCACTCATGCCTGACACATTTAAACGGTTTGGTCCGGACTGGATTGTAAACCAGAATACGAGGGAATATTTCTCTGGCAAACTGGATGACCTTGGAAAATACCTGACCAAACGGTATGTTTCCATGCCAACAATCCTTCGTCAGGCTTTTGGCTTAGGCCAGACCGTCAAACTGACGGTAACTTCCTCCGACCCTGCCCTTGGCACCGTCCGGCTAAATCAAAGTATTCTGGATTTAACCTCATCGTACAACGGTGTATACTTTCCAGACCTGGGTCTTACCCTGACCGCCATTCCGGCAGAAGGCTGCAGATTTGCAGGCTGGGAAACGGACAGCGGTATACTTACTGATCCATCAGCGGCTTCCATACACTTTGAACTGGAGAAAAACACATCCATTACAGCGGTCTTTGAAACGAACTGACCAGCAGGCCAGAGCATGTTTGAAAAACGGAACATACAAAAGGAGCTCCTGCAGATAGCCTTTCCACTTTCAGGCGGGGAGTGCAAAGCGTACACATTACTGAAAGTTTTAAAAGCTACCCGCAGGAACTCCTTTTTTGGGAGGGTTCTAATTTATGAGAAATTCTTATCAGCTAAATAAACATTTACTCTGCCAGATATGCCAGATTTCTATCAATAAAATCACATCTCTGGGCAACACAGTCCCTGCTTCTGTACGGGTCTGCCGGTGTATGGAACGCATAATCCAGCATCTTGTCAATCGTAGTGGAGGCTACGTGCAGTCTTGTATCGCTGGAAGCATAGTAAATCCACAAATTACCGTTTTCTTCTGCAATTGCACCATTACAAAATACGACATTAGAAACGTCACCGACACGCTCCCAGCCGCGAGGTCCGATTAACATGCCGGATGGTTCTGCAATTACTTTCCAAGGCTCTTTTAAATCCGTTACAAACACATAAACCACATAGCGCAGACCTGCTGCCGTGTTTCTTACACCATGCGCAATATGCAGCCATCCCTTCTCTGTCTTAATCGGTGTGGCACCTTCCCCATTCTTACATTCCGTAATGGTATGGTAACGTCTTGGACTTGTAATAATTTCCTCATCAATGACCGCATTGGTAATATCATCACAGAATCCAAAACCAACACCACCGCCGGAACCGGTATCAATGAAATCATCCATCGGTCTGGTGAAAAAGGCATATTTTCCATTTACAAACTCCGGTAATAAATCCACATTTCTCTGCTGCGGACTGCGCATTGTCACCAGGTTCGGCAGTCTCTCCCATGTCTTTAAATCCTTTGTTCTTACAATTCCGGCGGCTGCCACTGCTGCGGATAAATCGTTATTTTTTGTGTCCTTGCTCTCGGAACAGAATATACCATAAATCCAGCCATCCTCATGCTGTGTCAGACGCATGTCATACACATTGGTTTCCTCCGGACAGGTATCCGGAAGCAGAACCGGCTTTTCCCAGAACCGGAAACCATCCACCGGACTGTCGCTTTCTGCCACACCAAAGAAACTCTTGCGGTCATTTCCCTCAATGCGGGCTACCAGATAATACTTACCATTCAGCCTGATTGCTCCGGCATTAAACACCGCATTTACCCCAAGACGCTCCATAAAATACGGATTTGTCTCCGGATTCAGGTCATAGCACCAGGTCAGCGGAATCGAATCCCTGGTCAGAACCGGATTTTTGTAGCGGTCGTAAATTCCATTATAAAACTCACTTTTTTCATTTTTCTTCGAAAGAAACTTTTCCTGTCTTTCTTTCATTACATAATAATTCGGATGTAATCTGCACATTATGTTTATTTCCTTTCTATCCGTTTGAACTGCTTATGATGTTTTCTTTTCCATCTCACCCTTTTACTGCTCCCATGGTCAGACCACTGTAAATATGTTTCTGCAGCAGCAGGAAAATAATCAGTGTCGGCAGCATGGTAATGATACAAGCCGCACAGATAACCTCCCACTGGGTGCCATAAGGTCCCTGAAACGCATACAGGGAAGTAGAAATTACCTGCAGGCTCTTGTCTTTCATATATAAATAAGGAGTGTAGAACTCATTGTAAAAACCAATGCCCTTGATAATAATTACCGTTACAATGGCAGGCTTTAACAGCGGAATAATAATCGTTGTAAAAATTCTTGGGAAGGAGGCTCCGTCCACAATGGCTGCTTCATCCAGTGTATAAGGAATTCCTTCTAAAAACTGCAGGAAAATATAAATAGAAATAATATCCGTTCCTGCAAACAGAATAATGGTTGCCAGACGGGTATTGTATACACCCAGACCAACAATGATCTGGAAAATACTCATCTGCATGGTAATGCTCGGAATCAGGGAAGCAATCAGGAACAATGCCTTAATCAGCCTTCTTCCCCGGAACTGGAACCGGTTTAATACATAAGCTGTCATGGTTCCGGTGAGAATCGTTGCTGCAAGGGAAACTACCAGAATGATTGCCGTATTCATAAAACCGGTTGCCATGCGTCCCTTGGTCCATGCCTTAATAAAATTGTCAAAGTTTCCCCAGTTTTCCGGCAGGGTCAGCGGTCCTGTCGTCAGTAATTCTTCATTCGTTTTAAATGCACCAATCAGAACAACCAGCATAGGAGCAATAATAATCAGGGAAGCGGCAATCAGAATCCCATACCGCAGAATGTTGGACACATAAAACTTCCAGTTCTTTTCTTCACGCAACTCCATTACTGCTCCTCCTTTCCTTCGACAAAACGTTTCTGAACAAAGGTAATCACCATAACAATCAGCAACAGGATAACACCCATGGCACAGGACAGACCAATCTTCTTATCCGTGAATGCCGTGGACAGTGTCTTAATAACAAAGGTCATCGAACCACCGGTACCCTTCGTCATAATAAACGGAATTTCATAAACACTGATAGCACCCTTCACCGCCAGAATCAGATTCAGGGAAATAATACCCCGGATATTCGGAAGCATAATGTAAAAGAACTGCTGCCACCGTCCGGCACCATCAATCTGGGCCGCTTCAAACAATTCCCCGCTGATACTCTGGGTAGCACCGCAGAACATAACCATGTTCTGACCCATATAACGCCACACGGAAACAAACGTCAGGGACCAGTTCACCAGTGCGGCATCCCCAAGCCATAACGGAAGATTTTCCTCTGCAACTCCCAGTGCTGTTAAAATCGAATCCAGTACGCCATCCGGCTTAAAGAAATACAAAAATACAAAACCGATGGCAACACCATTTAATAAATATGGGAAAAACAACACACCCTTAAAGAAGTTCTTTCCCCGGAGTTTATAAAAAAACACATTGGCAAAATAAAGCGCAATCACAATCTGCACCAGAGAACCGATAAAATAATAAATGCTGGATTTGAATGCAGAAAAATACTGCGGCTCACTGAACAATGTCTTATAATTTTCCAATCCTGTAAAAACTTTATCTGAATAACCGTCCCAACGGTAAAAACTGTAACCTACCATATCCACAAACGGCAGATAGGTAAAAACAAGCAGTAAAATCAGCGGCAGTGCTAAAAATCCGCAGATGGTTAATGTACGCTGCATGGAATATCGACGAAGCTGCTTCATACCATGACTCCCCTTCCTTTTTTCCTGTATGTAGCACAATAAAACGAAATGATTACAGCAAAAACTGCAACTTCTTACATCCGGTACACAGGACTCCATGCAGAACAGGACATAACTTCCTGTCCCATTCTGCAAAGACCAGCCTGTGCAACAAAAGTTTAAACAATCACAAGTATTGTAAATTATCTGTTACTTTACAGCTTCTGACCATTTCTTAGCCAGTGCCGCCATATATTCCTCGAATGTCTGGCTGGAAGCACCTCTTGCAATGTCAACCACGCCATTTAAACGGGAACCGTTGTCATATAAGGTAATACCGCTCACCTGCTGGATTTCATCCAGTAATCCTGTGTTTTCTGCAGTTGCAGGCTTGTCTACAACAAATTCTACATTTTCAAACTCTTCCAGACCACTTGGCATTGGATCGTTTTTTAATAAGCTGATACCACCCTGATCTAATGCAAGACCGGACTCATCAATCATGAACTGTACAAATGCCTTTGCGGCTTCTTTGTTCTTGGAATTTGCATTTACTGCATAACAGTAGTCTGTACCGGAAGTCGCATACTGCTTACCATTTACACTGTAAGGGAAAGGCATGTAACCAACATTATCCCCATTTGCCCCTGCTTCCTTCATCTGGCTGATTGCCCAGGAACCAAGTACCATACATCCGATTTCACCATTGTTTAACTTTAACTTACTTGCTTCCCAGTCACAGGTTGTTGGGTCTTCTTCACATAAGCCCTTGTCGATGATATCATATAAAAGCTTTGCTACGATATAGTGGGAGCCGCCCTCAGAGAAGGTATTCTTATCCTTTGGCAGTTCATTGTTCTTGTAGTTTGCATTACCGGTAATCGTACCTGTTGCATGGTCTTCCCACTGATCCAGGGTCCAGCCGGAGTTTGCATTGGTGTAGTATGGAATAGCGTCTGTGTTGTCCTTAATTTTCTGTAAACAGGTCAGGAACTCATCCGGAGTCTTTGGCAGTTCGGTAATTCCTGCCTGTGCAAATACCGCCTTATTATAGACGATACCCTGAACGGTACACATGTATGCCAGACCATAAACCTGACCATCATTCCATTTGCTGTATAAATAACCTTCACGGTATTTGCTGCTTAATTCCTCTACTGTTCCAAGAGGTTCAAAATACTTGCCATATTCAGACTGTGGTACTGCATCCGGAATCAAAAGAACATCACCATATTCCTTGGTCTGCATTCTGGTAGCCAGTTCGCCGGCATAATCCGTGATAGACTGTACCTCAACAGTAACATCAGGATACGTTTCATTGAACTTTGCAATCAGTTCTTCGTATGTACCGTCATTGTCTAAATCCGTACGATTTGTCAGGAAGGTAATCTTTCCTCCTAAACCATTTTCCCCAGTTTCATTCTTGCTGTTATCACCGCAGGCTGCCATGGACATGGTCATTGCTGCCGCTAATACCAGACTGACAATTTTTTTCATTGTCTTTCTCATTGTTTTGCTCCTCCTAAATAAGTTAGCTTTTATTTAGTTAAATATTGTTTATTTAACTGCCATTAGTGTAGCATTTTACTTAAAGTAAGTCAATACGTTACTTTTATTTTTGTTAAACTGCACAAAAAAAGCAGGACTCATACGATTAAGTAACCCTGCTTTTTGTTTATATTTAACTTAAATACTTATTTTACTTTTATTTAATCAACAGTTATCTTCTTTGCGTTCTCCAATTTTTAAGGAAGTACGAATTAATTCATTGCTTCCTTATAAACCTCCGGTGGATCGCACCACGCTTTATGTTGACTGTCTCTTTACAAAATTACCTTTTGCCACCAGATTTCCATGCACAATATGTTTTCCGGTAATCCGGTATATCATCTGGTTTGCAACCGTAGTTCCCATTTCCTCCACATTTACCCGGTAGGTCGTCAGCGGAGGATTGCATATCTGGGCAAAATAATAATCGTCATAACCGACAACTGCCACATCTTCCGGCACCCGGAGTCCACGCTTTTTTAACTGCTCCACCAGATTGTAAGCCACTTCGTCACAACTGCACAAAAATGCCTCCGGCAGCTCCTCCGGCAATTCTGGTTCAATAAAGGAACCATCCCTGTCACGGTCTTCCAGAATCCATTTTGGTTCCATGGCAAGTCTGGCATTCAGCATTGCTTTTGTATAACCCAGATACCGGTCCATAATCGAACTGGTAGCATGAATACTTCCTATAAAACCAATGCTCTTTTTTCCTTTTTGGATCAGATGATTCGCCAGCCGGTATCCTCCTGTCAGATTGTCACTGGTTACACCATCCGCATCCAGTTCTTCATCATAAAAATCCAGAAGCATATACGGCAGACCACACTGCATTACTTTTGTAAGGTATTCCCGTTTTAATTCTCCCATGAAAATAATTCCATCTGCTTTTTTGCCCTGAAGCATGGCAGGCAGGACCCCCTGATGCTCCGATTCCCAGGAAATGATTTCCAGTAGCGCCGAGAATCCTTTGGAGTTACATTTTTTCTGAATCTGACGGTATAAATTGGTATAAAACGCATTATCTGCAAAATAACGGTCCGCCACCAGTATACCAATATTTCCGGACACGGAGGCTTTTTCCTCCTTCGGTGCCCTGTTTCTTAAGGGAACATAGTTCATCTGCTTTGCCAGTGCCAGTACTTTTTCCCTGACTTCGTCACTGACACCCTCCTTGCCGGATAACGCCTTTGACACGGACACTACACTGATACCAAGCTGTTCGGCAAGGTCTGCCATTCGTATTTTCTTCTCCATGCTATACTAATCTCCTATTCCGGTACTACTACCAAGAGAAATCCCCATTTCACTGTTACTTAAATAAATAATACTCTTATTTAAGTAATTTGTCAATTATGGGAGCATCTGAAGTGATGATTGGATAGTTTCACTTCAGTAATTCCTTTGTTTTTCCTGCCAGATATAAAGGAATGTTAATCACTGTTTCCTGTTCCACATAACCAAGTCCCGAAAAACGGATGGCCTGTTTCGGTTTTCTCTCTGCAATATATTTTTTAAAGCTGTTTGCGTGAATACTGTCTCCTGCTTTTACCTCCACCGGAATAATTTCCATTCCATTCTGCACTACAAAATCAATTTCCTGATTCTGACCCTGTACAAAATACTGTGGCAGAATATCAAAGCAGTCCCTTAACTGCTGCAAACAGTAATTCTCTGTCAGTGGTCCTTTAAACTGAAACTCTGATTTTAATAAAATTGCTTCGTTGCTAATGCCTGCCATACATTTCAAAAGTCCCACATCAAATAAAAACAGTTTAAAATGATTCAAATCCTGAAATGCTTTCAATGGGTGCTCCGGTTTGCTGACATTATTCGTACGGATTACCATTCCAGCAGACACCAGCCACTCAATTGCTTCTTCAAACTCCCTGGCTCTGGCGCCTTCCCGCACACAGCCATATACAAATTTTTCGTTATCCTTAGCCAGCTGGTTCACAATACTCCGGAACACAAGCAGAATACGGCCGCTGTTTACTTTTCCATTATGTTTGGAAAAGTCATCCTCGTATAACTCTATCAACTCCTGCTGAATTTTCAGTACCTTGGCTGCGTCACGATATTTTAACCAGCCAGACACACATTCCGGCATACCTCCAATCATCAGATAGTACTGATAATACTCCATCAGCCTCCGATGAAAAAATTCTTCTATCGTACTTCCTCTGACAATTCCTTTATAGTATTGAAAGACCCCCTCATCCAGAGCACATAAAAATTCTTCAAAGGTAAGCGGATACACATTCATTACATTTACTTTTCCTACCGGATAGGACTTCGGCTGTGCCAAAAGCGTTCCCAGCAGACTTCCCGCAGATATCAGATGATATTCCCCGGCTTTCTCGCAAAAATATTTCAAGGAGTTTAATGCTTCCGGACATTCCTGCACCTCATCAAAAATAATCAGATGCTTTTCCGGTTCAATTTTTTTTCCTTGAATCATCCCCAGCAATTCAATAATCCGGAAGGGGTCTTTATTATTCTGAAATATCGAAACCAGCGCCTCTTCTTCGTCAAAATTGAAATAAAAATAATCTTCGTAACATTCTTTTCCAAACTGCTTCATCAGCCATGTCTTTCCAACCTGGCGTGCTCCTTTTAAAATTAACGGTTTTCTATCCTCTGACTGCTTCCATTTTTTTAGTTCCAACAAGGCATTTCTCTCCACAGAGCCACCTCCTTACACATTTTTACGAACGTTTCAACTCTATTTTTACACATTTTTATAGACTTTTCAACGTGTATTTTACACATTTTCATGCATTTCCATCTGCTGCTTTACACATTTTTATTTTTCTCACACAAAAAGAAGCCCTTCTTCCCCATCAGCAGTTCCGCCTTGGAAAACAAGAGCTTCTTTTTTCTTCCGGATATTACTTCACTTTTCTAAACACAATCACACTTCTGTTTGGCAGATAGCAGTTAAATCCAACCCAGTTATCCGGTGTGCGGTAAGTTTCGTAACGCACACTGGTGTCCACACGGTTAAATCCACCGTAAACGCCATCATCCGATGTCAGCACTACTTCATAAGTACCATCATCACTTACCGGCACAAAGTAGTTTTCAAAGGACTTGGTCGGATGGAAGTTAAACGCAAACGCCACATCGTCCTTGGTGTACATAATAATCTTGTCATCCTGGTGCATCCAGCGGTTTACCGGCTGCCTGGACAATAAATCATTTTCCTTAATCAAAGCAATCATTGCCTTGTCAAAATCATTCAGCTCGCTAAAGCGCAGTTCCGGATTATCCACCAGACTCCACTGTCTGCGGCAGTAATGGTAACTCCAGCCGTTGCCTTCTCTTGGGAAGTCAATCCATTCCGGATGACCGAACTCGTTACCCATGAAGTTTAAGTAACCTTCACCGGCAAGCGTTGCAGTCAGCAGACGAATCATCTTGTGCAGGGCAATACCACGGTCTACCACCATATTTCCACCAAACTTCCGCATGCCATAATACATTTCCGCATCACACAGACGGAACATAATGGTCTTGTCCCCCACCAGCGCCTGATCGTGAGACTCGCAGTAACCGATATTCTTCTCCTGCGGTCTGCGGCCTACCAGCTCATACCACAGTTTGTTCATATCCCAGTTTTCATCCGAATATTCCTTGATGGTCTTAATCCATAAATCCGGAACACCCATGGACAGGCGGTAGTCAAAGCCGATACCACCGTCCGCAATCGGCAGACACATACCCGGCATACCGGACATATCCTCTGCAACTGTTACCGCATTTGGATTTACCTGGTGAATCAGTTCATTTGCCAGCTGTAAGTAAGTTACTGCTTCTGTATCCGTATTCATGGAGAAATACATATCGTAATTGCAGAATGCACTGCCAAGGCCATGGTCGTGATACAGCATGGAAGTAACTCCGTCAAAACGGAAACCATCAAAATGGAATACCTCCATCCAGTACTTTAAGTTGGACAGCAGGAAGTGAATTACCTCGTTCTTTCCATAGTTAAAAAGCTTGGTATCCCATGCATTATGGTTACCCTTATGTCCTGCATGGAAAAACTGGTACGTTGTACCATCAAACTCATTTAATCCTTCGTTTGTATTCTTTACTGCATGGGAATGTACCACATCCAGCAGTACTGCAATACCCATTTCATGTGCGGTATTGATTAATTCTTTTAACTCTTCGCTTGTACCATAACGGGAAGACGCCGCAAAGAAATTGGATACCTGGTAGCCAAAGGAACCATAATACGGATGCTCCATAATTGCCATGATCTGAATTGTATTATAGCCCAGCGCCTTAATTCTTGGAAGTACAAGGTTCTGGAATTCCCGGTAGCTTCCAATGGCACCTTTTTCCTGCGCCATACCAATATGGCACTCATAAATGAGTGGTGTCTTTTCCGGTACGAAATCTTTGTCCGTCCAGTTAAATTTCTTAAAGGTATCCTCTAATTCTGCGCACCAGAGTACGGTTTCCTTATCCTGCACCACACGGGTAGCGTAAGTCGGAATACGGCGAAGCTCCTGGCCCCTGTGTATCACAATAGCCTGTACCTTCTGTCCTTCCTGTAATGTCTTCTTTCCCTCAATCTGCACCTCAAAAACGCCGTTTTCCAGACGTTCCATCGGGCAGCTTCTGGTGTCCCAGTTATTAAAATCACCAGTTAAATACATTGCCTCTGCTGCCGGTGCCCACTCTCTGTACACCCAGCCGCTTCTTGTCTTGTGAAAACCAAAATATTTGTGTCCGTTCGCAAAGGTGGAAAGCTTGCCGCGCTTGCCAACCAGCTCCTCCTTCTTCTTTGCGTAATTATCCATTCTTAAATTCAAGTCTCCTTCAAACGGTGCCAGATATGGATCGATTTCTAAAATTCCAAGTTTATTTTCCGCCATGTAAACCTCCATTCTGAGAACCTATTTGTTGGTTGGTTTCGTTTTTTAACCTGTTCAACATAGTACATAGATATCTCGGTTCTATTATAACTCAATTTTTCAGGTTTGTGAAGTCAAACATCTGTATCATATTCTTCATATATTCATATGCACAGCTCTGCAGCAGAGTTTCCGCAACCACTGCCACTTTCCGGTTTTCCATCTTTTCCAGCGGTGTTCCCTTTACCCAGAGATTAAACGCACCCATGGACTGTCCGCACCAGATCTGCATATCCAGCTGCCTTGCCTGCTCTCCTTTTACTGCCCAGCGGGAAGAACAGCCCAGATACCAGCGGAATACCAGTGCCATTTTCAGCTTTGGATCTGCCTCTGCTTTTGCAATCTTTGCCGGGTCCACCTTGGCAAAGTAATCTTTTGTTGCATTCCAGACATTTGCAAAAGTATCACGCAGAATTCTCTTCTCCACTCTGTCCCGGTCTGCCTGCGGAATGGCTTCAAAAGAAGGGTACTTCGTATAATATTCGTACAGTTTCTGTGCATTCTGCGGATACATGGTACCTTTTTTGATTACCTCCACCCTGGCACCACTTTCAAACATATCCGCACATGGAGCCATCATCACATCTGCCATGGCAGTTTCTGCCAGCACTTTCTTAACATAATCCGAAGTTCCTGCTTCCACACAGGACTGATTCACGGAACCGGTTACCACGTAAGCCGCTCCCATCTGAAAAGCCGCCAGACAGGAAAGTCCTGTACCAATACCTCCTCCGGCACCTACACGGACCTTTTTCTGATATCCAAGCGGTGCCTGGATACGCTCTGCCAGGGCAATCAGTGCCGGAAGCATGGACACCAGCGGCCGGCCATCGGTATGACCGCCGGAATCCGCTTCTACCGTAATATCATCTGCCATAGGAATACGGGAAGCGAGCGCCGCCTCTGCCTCGGTCAAAAGCCCTGCCGCCACAAGCCTGGCTACTGCTGCTGCGTCCGGTGGCAGGACAAACTTTTCCAGAACCTCTTCTCTGGAAACCTTGGCAATCACCTTATGAGGAGTCACAATGTTTCCTTCTGCATCCTCGTAAATTCCTTTGACACGATAATAAATCAGTGCGTCTGAAGGCACAATATATGCCGATGCTTCCACTGCCGGAACTTTTTTGTCAATCAGCAACTGTGCAAGTTTTAATTCCGCCTCACCATTGCGGTTGGAAAGCATATTTATCATGTATGGCTTATCACCCAGCGCCGCCTGGATTTTGTCAATCTCTGCTGCAATTACCTCCAGGAACATGCCACCTGCACCATAACTTCCCATAAAACCGGCTTTTCCAAGGGCAATTACCATATCAGAAGACGCAATGCCGTTAGCCATGGCACCACCGTACAAAGCATATTTCAGACCATATTCTTTTTTAAATCCGGAATCACCAAATCTTTCTGCTGTTATATTCGGAATCTGGAATAACATTGTTTCTTCTTCCAGTGCTTCTGTAGAAATAACCATTTCTTCGTTCTGCCGGCAGGCAAACAGAACCGGATACTTTTCATTCGCAAGAATCTCCCTGCTGTTTTCCTGATTCATGAAAGGCATAACTGCCACCTCCTTACTCTGGATCACTGAAGATTTTCAGTGCGAAACTTTCCACCTGAATAATCTGCAGACCATCATTGAAAATTCCAGCGTCAAAATATACAGAAATACTGTCTCCGGTCTGAACCACATCTTTTACATGTACTTCATAGCGGAGTGTGCTGTAACCATGTCTGGCCTGTCCACGGAATTTTGATTTGACACAGTTGCCGTTAATCATCGTGACGTTGGCACTTTCAAATTGTGCCAGCAGCCCTGCATGGGCAAACAGGAATACGCCCAGCTGGGTGACACCATCGGTCATAATGATGGCAGGAAATACCGGATCATTTTTGAAATGTGCCTTAAAAGGCCACATATCCGGAGTAATCTGCTTTTCTCCACAGATCATCCCCCGTCCATACATACCGCCGTTGTAATCAATGTTTGTCACACGGTCAATCATCTTCATGTCATAAGGCAGATAATAGGTTTCCTTGAGGGACAGCTTCTTTCTGCTCTCACCAAAGCACGCTTCATAATTTCCGTCATAAAACGCAGATACCTGCTCTTTCCCGTAAGAAGTTCTGACAGAATCCGAATAATGTAAAAATTCCTTCGGCTCCACCTTCTTTAACACTTTCTTTGGTGCGATAATTCCTTTGTTGGAGGCCAGCTCTGCCTTCGTAAAGAAACCACCGGTAGCCTCGGTAACAGCAATCAGTTCCTCTCCGTTGTAGGTTTCAAACGTAAAAAACAGGAGGATGGTAGAACCATTCTGGACAAAGCGATTAATCTTCAGCACCGTACGCATAGTGTCACCCACACGGAATGGCCGCTCGCTGTAGGAAACCTGCGAGGAGTCGATAGCACGATAGGAAAGGGTTCCCTTGGACATGGCATCCAGTCCCATATAAGCAATCAGGAAAATTGCAATATGGGAAGCTTCTGATCCAATCAGCGGAGAAATCTGGTTATCGCCGGTACGGAATACACAGGTCTCATCCAGATCATACTCTGCTACGATAGAGGATGGACGAAGCTTACCAAACTCTGCATCAATAGAAACAATGCGGGACACAAATAAAAATGGCGGCAATGGCATTCTTGCCCGTATCGGATACTGGTCCACTTCCTTATACTTCTCACCCAGAACTGCTGCCATGGAACGGTCCGTCATCTCAATAATCTGTTCCCTGTCCCACAAATAATTCTTTTCCTGAGAAGAATTCCCTGCCACAGAAGCCACTGGTTTATTTCCGGCATAAGCTTCCAGAATCTGGTCAAACAGCTTGTTTTCTGCCTCCAGATACAATTCATACGCCTTCTGGTTCACCACCAGCTGGTTTGTGATGTACTGCTTCAGCATCTGCTGATAATCCGCAGTATCCCCTGCCATGGCACTTACCACAATTTTCTCCTTTTGTTCCGGCTGCACCTTTACAGCCCGTGCCGACTCTTTCGGCTCAACTACAGTTTTATCCATCTTTTCTTCCTCAGCATCAGACCCTGCTGCAACCGGTTCCGTTGGAATTTCTTCCACCAGCTCATCGTTTACAAAAGCAAGTCTGGAATACAGTTTTTCAAAATCAAATGCCGTGTTTCCTGCCAGCAGCACTGCACACAAATCCATCAGGTAGTCAGCAGTATCCTTCTCCTCATAGATGGAAATCACCTCCACATCCGGACAACCGGAAAGGGTTTCCTCCGCCCAGCTGCCGCACAACTGTGTGGTACTTAAATCAATAAACACACGGGCTCCCTGTGCATACAGAAGCTTCACCGCTTCGGTATAATTGACCGACCGGGTAACAATTGACGCAAAATTCTCTGCAAACATCTCACTGCTGCTGTCCATTGTCTTTTTCAGACAGGTGCTGAACAACCGATATGGCAGACGGTCCACATCCAGATAAGCTCCTGCATTCACCAGTTCCGTGCGAATCTTCTCAAATTCCCCTTCTACCACCGGTGTATGAACATAATTTGGATCCTCCATCTCTATGGCAACACAGCCCAGTTCCTGAATCAGCTTTTCACAGGAGGACTTTTCACCACAAATCAGCACATCCTTTGGCGAACCTTCAATAATTACAAAAACATCATCGTAATCTGCAATAGCCTGCTTCGCTTCTTCTGCATTACACTTCAGATAATATTTCATCAGATTTATTTCATGTCCAAAATATGCCTCTTCGTGTGCCTTCCGGTCTTCTAAAACATTGCGCATGGCAGTTTCCATGACTCCCCTGGCACGTTCCATTTCTTCTGCCTCTGAACCAGTCTTTCCACGAACTGCCAGATTGACAAGGTCAAATACCACCTCGCCCATGCTGGCTCCGGAAAGAAGGTCCGGCTGGATGCCAATGGTCTCTAAAAGATACATCACCACGTATGTAATATTAATCTCTTTTAAATACTTATCCAGTGTTTCATTCTGACTTCCACCGGAAAAAACACCTCTTGCCGGTGTAAAAACCTCTTCCACAAAATCATACAGCCTGCTGACAAACCGATGAAATGGTTTGCTGTTAAACATGCCTCCTGGTGGATTCATGAATACTACCTTCGGTTTTTTGGTACTCTTCCTGATATAACGGGAACCTGTCGTACTCTTCCAACAGAATCCTTCGTCCAGAAGCTGTCCTTTTTTTGCAAGCAGCTCATCCGTCTGGGATTTTAAGCTGTCATAATCCTCTGCCAGCAATACTATCCTGTTTTCAGCACATATCCTGTCTTTCAGATTCTCTATGCTGGTGAGCATTGTTTTATAAAGTCCCTGTCGGGCAGCTGCCTTCTGCAGGTTTACAAGTGCCTCTTCTGCCTCGTCAATGGTATCAAACGCCACCGGCAGAAGGTAGCGCTTTGACTCAAATACTGCTTTATTGACAAGTTCTGCCTCTTTCATGCAGACGTCAATGCCGTCGATGGTTCTGGTAAGTTCTCTCTTTTCCATCCAGTGCCAGATATAAGAGCCATCCTTTACACTGCCATCCAGCTTAAAGGCAAACCGTATTTCCACCACTGCAGTGATAAACTGCATCATGGCATCGAACAACGGTGTTTCTAACGCCCCTGCCAGGGGTTCTATTTCCACCTGGGCAAAGCAGCGTTCCGGCTGCCCGGATAAAAGTACTGCTGCGTATCCTTCCCCGCCCTGGCCAAGAAGCAGCACATTTTCATATTGATGTTCTTCCAGAATTTTTCCGGCATCCGTCAGCATTGTTCCAAAGTTTCCGCTTTTCCTCTGCTCTGCAATCTTAAACTCTGCAAGTATTTCCTTTGAAACCTCTGTACTTGAAATCAGAAGCACAGGCTTCTCGTCCTTATATTTTAATGCCGCTTTTACCGCATACGGAATGTCAGGCTCCATTTTTTGTCTGGCTGGCTTTTTTCCTGTAATAATGGATTCCACCAGTTCTTCATGATTCGTTATATTTCCGGCACAAAATCCAATACCGGTAACCATAAAATGGTACTTCACGTTAAATTCCCCTCTTTCCCTTATACTGGCGGATTTCCTGTATTATTAATCAGAATCTGCGCAGACGGCAGTCCCATCAGAAAATCGTTGGCAAAATAATTTGCCCCTACTTCCAGTGGAATCAATATGTATCCTTTTTCCTTCAACGTACTGATGTACACCGCATCCAGATACATCATACCTCCATTCCAGGCCCCCCAGTTGATGGCAACTGCACGGCAGTTCGGATACTTTTCTCTCATATAATAAGCATATTTGTCCATATACTCGTTTCCTGCCACATAGTCAATCTGACCATCATTTCCAAAATATCCGGAAAGAGAACTGAACATCACAAGCAGCTTTAAAGCTTCTTTGTCCACATTGTCCATAATGTTGTTGAGTCCCTTATACTTCGTATCAAATACGCGCCGGAAAGATTTCATATCCTTATTCCAGATTTTTGAATCGGCCACAATACCTGCTCCATGGACAACACCTGTAATTTTTCCAACTTCCTTCTGAATCCTTGCCAATACATCCTTCATGCCATCACGGTCATTGACATCACAGGCATAATAATGCACACGGTTTCCTGTCGCCCGGATAGCCTCAAACGTATTTAACATATCACGCTGCGCAAGAACAGCCCTTGCTTTCTTTTCTATGGCAGTAAACGCCCCCTTATACCCCTGGGCTTTAAACCGTTTTGCCATCAGGGTTTTCATATCTTTGAGTTCACTGACCTCTGCTGTTTCCTCATCGTCATTATTTTCTTCCAGAATCTCCGCCCGGCCCAGAATTACAAAGGTGCATTTCACCCGTTTTGCCAGCTCGATAATACAGGAAGAGGTAACACCCCTGGACCCACCGGATACCAGCAGAATATCCTCTTCTTTCAGCGGGCAGAGATTCTCTGTTACCACGGATTTTGTCAGGACAGAAGTCAGGCGGTGACGCCTGCCATCTGCGGTTCGTCCCACTTCCTGAAAAGCCTCATGACAGCGGAGTTCGTCATCCAGATATTCTATCATAACCTCTGTTTCTATTGCCGGATCAAAATCAATTTCTTTTACATATACCTGGCCCCGAAGCTCAATGGCAATACATTTTGCCATGCCGCTTAATGTACCATAGTGGTAATATTCCGAGGTTCCGGTCATGCCAAGTTTACCGTCCATAAAGGTATTAAACAGAAACAGCCACTGCCGGTTTGTCTTCTGCGCCCGGATGTGGATTACCACCCGCTTAATCAGGGTTGCAATTGTCAGAATGTAATCATAATAATGGTCTCTTTCCTCATCGCTGTAATACTTATTGCCCAGCACCACCAGTCCGGCAATCTCACCTTCCTGCGCCGCCGCTGCAACCTGTTTTTCTGCTTCCTCCTCATCCAGAAAATCCGGAATATGCCGGATGTTAAGTCCATGGGCTTCCAGATATTTTTTCATTGCCGTTCCGTAAGCATCCTCTTCTCCAAGCATTAAAATGATACCGGATTCCGGCAGTGCACTTTCACCACGTACAACATCGTCACAAAGGGTAATCTGTACTTCCCGGCGTTTAATCGTTTCCGGGTCATTCAGATCAATAGAATCAATCACTTCGTTTGCCCATGGACTGCTCTTTTCCACACCCCCCTGACCCTGTGTCTGTGCCAGGCAGGACAGCAGAACCTGCTGTCCCCGCATCAACTGTTCGTATGCAGTCATGCCATTGCGCTGAAACTCCTCCACTACCTGGTTAAGCTCCGTGGAAATACTTCCGCCCTGCTTCACAAAGTCCTCCAGCTTACTGATTTTCTGATTCTGGGATTTCCAGTACGCATTCAGTGCATCTGCCTGCTGCTGATGTACATATATTTTCTGTTTCCTATCCATGTGATTTTTCACTCCGGCTCCTCCTGTCATCCCATTTTTACTGCCAGGTACTTTGTAATGCTCTGGATATCCGGCAGTCCGGACAATTCCCCAATTTCGTCAGCGGAAAGATTACAGCCCAGCGTTTCAATTACGGCAGAGAAAATTTCCACACGCTTAATCGAGTCGATACCAAGATCCGTTTCCAGTTCCATTTCCACATCAATCATGTCGGTCGGATATCCTGTTTTATCACTAATTGCTTCCAATACGACTTTTTCTACATTTACTGCAGAAGCAGTTCCACCCACCACAGCAGGTGCCGCTGTCTCAACTGCTGCCGCTGCGGCAGGGGCTTTGTTTACAGGAGCTTCCGCTGCAATGGATTCCAGATATTCTACAATTCCACTGATGGAACCCTTTGTGGAAAGACACGCCACATCCTCTGCTGTAAAAATCTCACCCAGTTCTTTATTGATATCAGAAAGAATTTCCACCCGCTTAATCGAGTCGATACCAAGGTCAGTTTCCAGTTCCATTTCCACATCAATCATATCGGTTGGATATCCGGTCTTGTCACTGACTACAGTCAGAACCAGTTTCTGAATGTTCTGATTCTCCGCTGTTTTCTCTGCTGCCGCTGCCACAGCCGGTGCTGCTTCCATTACAGGTACTGCCTGAACTACCGGTGCCGGCTGAACTTCTGGTGCTGCCTGGAATACCACAGGTGCTGTAGTTTCCTGCTGCCATGTCTCCTCCAGCGGAACCGTTGTACCCGTCTGGCTTGCAAAATAAGCCTGGAATGCCTTTAAACTGTTATTCTGGAACTGACTGACACAGTCCATAATATTCTTTTTCTCTGCTTCCGTCTTAGCCCCGCTTGCCTTTAACATATTGGTTACTGCTTCCAGCTGGGATGTCTGTACTTCCATAAACTTAGAAAATACTTCTGCATTTAACATCTGGACACTTCTGCTTCCTGTATGGACCATTTCTGTTTCCTGTTTTCTGCCTGCATTCACTGTATTCAAAACCCCTTTCTGTTCTGCTGCCTGTACCTGTACCGTCGTTTCTTCCTGTCCCTTTGCTGCGATTCCTATACCTGCCTTTGCTGCCGCAGCTGCCATGGATTCCTGATTTTTTCTGATTTCCTCCGGACTGGCCTCCAAAGCCTCATCCCGGACTTTTTTTGCGTTTGGAAGAAGGAATATTTCCTCATTTACGGCATAGGAAGTTTTTGTCTTCTTCTGCATGAGTTCTTCCGCTGGCAGTACACGGTATTTATCGTCTGCAACATCAAATCCAAGAACAGCGAGTCTTGCCATTGCAAATTCAAACTGCACCATACTGTCCTTATTTTTATCCGGGCAAAGAGCAATCACTTCATGCTCTTTGCCTGCCAGAATGTTGCCGGTCAGATTGGACAATACTTTTCCGCTACCTACTTCCACAAAGACTCTTGCTCCCTTTTCATAAGCATTTTCAACGCCTGTCTGGAACAATACCGGCTTCACCAGCTGTTTCTGCAGAATATCTGCCGTTTTCTCCGGATTGTTGACCGGATAGGACTTGCCATCATAGTTTGCAAGAACCTTCCCGGAAGAACGCCCGATGTTCTGTCCTGCCAAAAAGTCACGGAATTCCTTTGCTGCCTGCTCCATATATGGAGAATGAAACGCACCGGATACTTTCAGCCGCACTGCCTTGATTTTATTTTCTTCCAGCAGCTTTTCCAACTGCTCCATCTCTTTTCTGTCACCAGAAACAACGGTCTGGGACGGACTGTTTTCGTTTGCCATATAAACATGCTGGAATCCTTTTATATAACCCTCCACGGTCTTTTTATCCGCCATCACTGCGGTCATGGCGGTATCGCCTGCCACTGCGCCCATGAAAGTTCCACGCTGCTTTGCGGTGCTGATTAACGTATCATAGCTCCATACCCCATCTGCCCAGAGTGCCACCAGCTCACCAAAGCTGTGTCCAATCATCATGTCTGCCTTTAATCCACGACTCTTTGCCACCTCATACAAACCAGCCTCCATAGCTGCCAGTACCGGCTGGGTATTGGCTGTCTGCCGCAGTTTTTCCCTGGCGTCAGCCTTTTCCTCTTCTGTCAGACAGTTTGG